>NZ_CP096199.1:330201-660402 GCF_023195835.1 Vibrio sinaloensis
GAGAATGGTCAAATTCAGTATCCTGTGTCGGAAATCACCATTGCCAGCAATCTAAAAGAGATGTTTAACCAGATTGTTGCAGTGGGTAATGACGTAGAGACCCGCTCGCAAATTCAAACTGGCTCTATCTTGCTTGAGAGTATGAAAGTCGCAGGTGAGTAAGGGATAGAGAATTGAGTTCGGGCTTCGCCCTGCGAGATGCTAGAGCGCTTTGTTCCGAGAACGGACTTCGTCCTTCGAGAATTTAGATCGGGCTGCGCCCTTCGCGAGGAGCTTTTGATGAGTGAGTCGAAAGCTGCAGGCAAAGCTGGATGGAATTTAAGCTTAATCGTCTGAATTTAAAGGAAAAGGGTTGACCTGCATTGTCAACCCTTGCAAGATTTTCTCGCTTCTCGCTTCTCGCTTCTCGCTTCTCGCTTCTCGCTTCTCGCTTCTCGCTTCTCGCTTCTCGCTTCTCGCTTCTCGCTTCTCGCTTCTCGCTTCTCGCTTCTCGCTTCTCGCTTCTCGCTTCTCGCTTCTCGCTTCTCGCTTCTCGCTTCTCGCTTCTCGCTTCTCGCTTCTCGCTTCTCGCTTCTCGCTTCTCGCTTCTCGCTTCTCGCTTCTCGCTATTTCTCAAACAACTCAGTATGCAGTTTCTGAATCGCTTGCTTAGATACCGATTCATGGACTAAAAAGCATAGGTTGTGTGGGCTGGCGCCGTAACAGATCATACGCAGATTGAAGTCTTCTAACGTGCCGAACACTTGTTTAGCGTAGCCGCGGCTTTCACTCATGTTATTGCCGATAAGCGCGACCAAGCATAAGTTGTGCTCGACCTCGACGCTGCACAGCTCTTCAAGTTCCGCGCGTACTTCGTCAGGTAGCTCGGGAGCGCCTCCAGAGGTGCCGGTTTGATCTAAGGTGAGAGAGACACTGATCTCAGAGGTAGTGATCAAATCTACCGATATCTTATGTTTCGCCAATATTTCAAATACTTTGGCGAGAAACCCGTAAGCGTGGAACATCTTAGCACTGCGCAGCGTGACCATGGTTTGGTTGCAGCGTAGTGCGAGTGCACGAAATAGCGGGGAGCTCTCCACTTGATGGCGAATCCAGGTGCCGCCTTTTTCAGGCTCTTTAGAAGAGCCAACAAACACCGGAATATCGTGACGTAGCGCTGGCACCAGTGTCGATGGATGGAGAATTTTTGCGCCGAAATTGGCCATCTCCGATGCTTCGCTAAAACTGATTTCGGCGATCGGCGCCGCTTTGGCTGCGATACGTGGATCGGTGGTGTAGATGCCAGGTACGTCGGTCCAGATTTCTAGGCCCGCGGCTTTAACTGCTTCCGCAATAAGCGCGGCACTGTAGTCACTACCGCCGCGACCTAGGGTCGTGGTATTGCCCTCGTCATCTGAACCGATGAAGCCTTGTGTTACCACCACATGCTGCTGACAAAGTGGCACTAATGATTGCTGGGCCAGTTGGCTGATCTGTTCCAAGTCTGGCTCGGCCTTACCAAAATGGCTGTCGGTACGCAGTACGTCGCGAATATCAAAGCGCACCGCGTCAATCCCACGCTCTTTCATGAGTTGAGTTAGGAGATGAGTCGACATTAACTCACCGCAGGCCACTAAGTGGTCAGTCAGTTTGTGGTTTGATTGAATCGAGGCGGCTTCGGCCAGGCTGGTCACGGTATCTAGGATCGCGTAAACCTCGCTGGCGGTTTGGGTTGCGTCGTTGAGTTGGTTGAGCACCGCATCATGGATCTGAGCAAGCTGACTGAGCAACTCACCTCGATGTGCTTGATCTTGTACACCATTCGCCAGTTCAACCAATAGGTTGGTCACCCCAGAGCAAGCACTACTCACGACTAGTTTAGTATTTGGATTATTTTCGATAATTGCAGCACAGCGGCTCATTGCTTCAAAGTTTGCAACGCTTGTTCCACCAAATTTAGCTACATTAAAACTGCTCACAGCGTATCTCCCACGACTTCCTAAAATAATCTACTTGGCGATTAGGCCAACATCCGATGTTTTTGCTTTGATGAAGAGAATTGAGCGAAAGAGAGGTCAATGAATAGATTGAGTTACCTCAGAAGCTCATCATCAGACAGGGCTGATGACAGTTGCAGGGATTCAACCCTAACAACCGACAGGTATGAGCCAACAACTCATACCTACCTCGGCACTGCTCCCCCTCAATACACTGTGTTGGAGTTGTGGCTCCACAATGTATCTACCTGGGCAGTGCTCCTCTTCTGCAAAATAATTTGCTACGCGGCATAAATATTCGCCACATATCCTGCATTCAACTCGTTTCTGTGAACTATGTCAATGGCAATGTGCAACTTTATGCCTTTTTATAATTAACAAACTTGTGACACTGGTTTGACCACAAGACTTTGGGCTAATTGCTGACAGGGTAAAATTCGATTATGGTGATTCGAGGAAGAAAAAATACAAAAGCAAATCAATCCATAATTAGGAGCAGCCAATGACGATTCAAAGTTTTATTCCCCCTCACCGTATTCTTATGGGCCCAGGCCCTTCAGACATTTCACCACAAGTGTTGCAAGCTTTGAGTCGCCCAACCGTCGGTCATTTAGACCCTCTGTTTATTGGTATGATGGATGAGCTGAAATCGCTCCTCAAGTATGCATTTCAGACTGAAAATGAATTTACTATCGCAGTATCAGCGCCAGGTAGTGCAGGGATGGAAACCTGTTTTGTTAACCTAATTGAACCTGGTGAAAAGGTCATTGTTTGTCGTAATGGCGTGTTTGGCGAGCGTATGCGTGAAAACGTGGTTCGTGCCGGAGGAGAAGCCGTGGTTGTCGATGATGAGTGGGGCGCGCCAGTTTCAGTCGAAAAGGTCGCCCAGGCGCTTCAAGAGAACCCTGATGCTAAGATCCTCGCGTTTGTTCATGCAGAGACGTCAACCGGTGCTTGCAGCGATGCCCAGGCTCTAGGTCAACTGGCTAAGCAACATAATGTACTCACCATCGTCGATGCGGTCACTTCTCTCGGTGGTGCCCCCCTCAAAGTCGACGAGTGGCAGCTCGATGCTGTCTATTCTGGCAGTCAAAAGTGTCTTTCTTGTGTGCCGGGTTTGTCTCCAGTGACCTTCTCTGCAGCGGCTGTAGAGAAAATCCAGTCACGCACTACACCGGTCCAAAGCTGGTTCTTAGATCAAAGCCTAGTTCTGGGTTACTGGAGTGGTGAAGGTAAACGCAGTTATCACCACACTGCACCAGTGAATAGCCTTTACGCGCTGCACGAATCCTTACTGATGCTAAAACGCGAAGGGTTAGAAAATGCGTGGCAGCGTCATCGTCAGATGCATGAAAAGCTTAAGCAAGGGTTGGAAAAGCTCGGTTTTGAATTCGTGGTTGACGCGTCATCTCGTTTGCCTCAGCTTAACGCGATTTATGTACCGGACGGGATCGATGAGGCTCAAGTACGCGCACATTTGCTTGAAACGTACAACTTAGAAATTGGTGCGGGTTTGGGCGCTTTAGCCGGAAAAGCTTGGCGCATCGGCTTAATGGGCTATGGCGCTCGCAGCGAAAATGTCGCCTTATGTCTTCGCGCTCTCGAAGAGTCATTGACCCAATAGCGATTCAAACTAAAGTTAAGGCGACGTGAGGTCGCCTTTTTATCAACCTTTGTTGTGCTCCGCTTTCAGGGCGTCGATATCAGGCGCGACGTAATCAATCTGCGCAAAGTCTTGTGCAGGGAACAAAAACTGCGCTTCGGTGCGGATTTGCTCGGCTTTGACGTTATCCCCCATCGCTAAATAGGCGAGAATCAAATTGTTGTAAAAGGCTGGACGTGGCTTGTCTTTGATGATGCCTAACGACCAGTCGATATAGGGCTGGATGTACTGGCTCTGTTGTTGACTCAAACCGATCAACAAATAGGTGCTGTAGATATCCCAATCAAACCGATCTTGCCACGCCGTCGCGTTGGAGACTCGATTGAGTATTTCCGGCTGTTTGGGGTGCGAGCGCTCAAATTGGGTCAGTACATAGTTACTGTGTAGGGCGGTCAGCATGTAGATACTGGTCACAATCGGCAGCAGTAAGCTCACTATGCGCAGTGACGCTTTTGATAGCATACTTAGTGACAAACTGCGATAACGACTCGCGCGCTGGTCGACCCAATACAGCAAGATCACGAAGGTCAGCCAATGAATGGCCGAGTGATAAAATGGGTACTCTAACTGGCTATGCAGCACGATCGGAACAAACAGAGCGAACATGGCCAGTCGCGTGCCCTTTTTGGCTTGAAATAGGCGTGCGAGCACAAACAGGGCCGCAAGTACAATCGCCATTAGCGGCAGTAATCCCCCTTCCACTCCCCAATAGAGCAACTCATTGTGTGGGTGGTCCATGGCCGGCAACCCGGGAGGGTAATCTGGATTCAGTTGGTGCTGGCGAGCTGTGTACACGATATATTCCGGCTCGAAACGGCCATAGCCGTAGCCAGTAAATGGCTTCTCGATCAGCATATCTATGGCTTGGGGAAGCGTATATTGACGCGGGCTCTCCAAATGCGCTTTTTGTCTGATCAAGTCTCCTTGTTGGCTAGAGAGTGCCGACAAAGCAAACCCTATCACGATCCCCAGTAGTACCGAGCCAACCCAACCCCAAAAGCGTTTTTTGGTTGCGAAACGATATAAGTAGTGCAGTAGCAACAGCACAGTCAGAGCCGCCCCTAGCCACCCGGTACGTGAGGCCAGTACCACCAGTAACGGAATTGTCATCAGTGGCATCAGATAGAGTAATGCGACTTCGCTTACTTTGCGTTGGTACTTGATCGGATGACGCGCCAGTAAGTAGCCCGATAAGCCCAGCCCTGTTGCGAGAAAGCTCGCCATCACATTCGGCTGCTGAAAAATACCATAGGGTCGGTTAGTGTTGGTGTCATAGCCAAACAGGTTGTTGGGTTCGAGCCAGAGAAACTGCACCCAGCCAAACAGGGATTGAATAAACACAGCGATGGTAATAAACCACAATAGTCGCTGCTTTTGCTTATTGCTAAAGCGGATCTGCTGCAAGACCACAAATAGCAAATACCCGGCCCACAAGCCAACTAATCTCGAGCTTGCCAGTGTGAGATCTGAGCCGACATAGAAAAGGGGGATGGTGAGCATGACGCAGCAGATGAATAGGCCGATCGTCAGTTTGTTGTATCTGAGCACCGCATCTCGGCCGATCTGATAAAGCCCTATCCCTAGAGAAATACTCAACGCAAGCCAAGTGGTGGTGTTGAAAGAGAGGGCGAGCCCCGCGCCGCCCGGATTAGGCGTAAATACATGCATCGCGAGCAAGAACACCACAGCAACGGAGACTAAAAATGGCTTAATCAAAGGAACCTTAGGTGCCTTTGGTTCGAGCTCTGTTCCTGCTACATAAGTGGTTGCCATAATTTTCTACACCTCAAAAAAAACAGACCAGTGATTGAGGCACTGGTCTGTTCATATTACAACTAATTACTCACTTAACATAGGTTTAAGGAATCGAGCTGTGTGCGAGCCCTCAACCAGGGCGACTTGTTCTGGTGTACCCGTAGCGATAATTTCACCGCCGCCTTGTCCTCCTTCTGGGCCAAGATCGACAATCCAATCGGCGGTTTTTATTACATCCAAGTTGTGCTCGATGACGACGACGGTATTGCCATGGTCGCGAAGTCGGTGCAAAACGCTGAGCAACTGCTGAATATCGTGGAAATGGAGTCCTGTGGTCGGTTCATCCAAAATATATAGCGTTTTGCCGGTATCACGTTTTGACAGTTCGCGTGCGAGCTTAACCCGTTGTGCCTCACCACCAGATAGGGTGGTGGCCGCTTGTCCTAAGCGGATGTATGAAAGACCAACGTCGATCAGGGTTTGTAGTTTGCGGGCAATCACGGGAACCGGGTCGAAGAACTGACGAGCATCTTCAACCGTCATTTCTAACACCTCATCGATGGTTTTGCCTTTGTAGCGCACTTCCAGGGTTTCTCGGTTGTAGCGTTTGCCTTTACATACGTCACATGGGACGTAAACATCAGGCAAAAAGTGCATTTCAACTTTAATTACGCCATCGCCCTGACACGCTTCACAGCGACCACCGCGTACATTAAAGCTAAAGCGGCCCGGCTTGTAACCACGCGAGCGCGACTCTTGCGTGCCAGCAAACAACTCACGAATTGGAGTAAAAATGCCGGTATAGGTAGCAGGGTTAGAGCGAGGGGTGCGACCAATCGGGCTTTGATCAATATCGATGACCTTATCGAAGTGCTCCAGTCCCTTGATTTTTTTGTATGGGGCCGGCATGGCAGTGGTGGCCCCATTAAGTTGAGTATGAGCAATCTTAAAGAAAGTATCATTGATCAGGGTCGATTTGCCTGACCCCGACACACCAGTAATACAGCTAAACAGACCGACGGGGATTTCCAGGGTGACGTCCTTAAGGTTGTTGCCGGATGCGCCAATCAGTTCAACCACTTTTTTCTTATCCATTGGGGTGCGACTGGTGGGGACAGCAATCTCTTTTTTGCCGCTGAGATATTGGCCGGTGAGCGAGTTGGGATTGGCAATAATCTCGTCCATCGTACCTTCTGCCACCACGTTGCCACCGTGCACGCCAGCGCCCGGCCCAATATCGATCACGTGATCGGCCATGCGTATCGCATCTTCGTCATGTTCAACCACCAAAACAGTGTTGCCAAGATCGCGCAAGTGGGTCAGGGTTTTCAATAAACGTTCGTTGTCGCGTTGATGTAGACCGATAGAAGGCTCATCCAGAACATACATCACACCGACTAAACCGGCACCAATCTGACTAGCAAGGCGAATCCGCTGCGCTTCACCGCCCGAGAGGGTTTCGGCGCTGCGCGACAGATTGAGATAATTGAGCCCAACATTGACCAAAAACTGCAAGCGGTCATTGATCTCTTTCATCACCTTTTCCGCGATTTGTGCGCGTTGCCCTTCAAGCTGAAGCGAAGCAAAAAAGTGTAAAGCATCGGCAATACTCAGCTCGACGATTTGTGGCAAGGTGGTGTCACCGATAAATACATTACGTGCCTCTAAGCGCAGGCGACTGCCGTCACAGCTTGAGCAGGTTTTGGTTGAAATGTATTTCGCCAGATCTTCGCGCACCGCACTCGATTCAGTGTCGCGATAGCGTCTTTCTAAGGTGTTTAAGATGCCCTCAAACGGGTGGCGTTTTACTCGGATATCACCGCGATCATTGATGTACTTGAACTCAATCTCCGCTCGGCCTGAGCCGGTGAGGATGATATCGCGAGTCTTTTTTGGCAAAGATTTAAACGGCGCGTGAAGATCGAAGCCGTAGTGATCTGCCAATGATGAGAGCATTTGGAAATAGTAGTAGTTCTTCTGATCCCAGCCACGAATAGCACCTTGTGCCAGGCTTAACGAATCGTCGACGATGACCCGCGCCGGATCGAAATATTGTTGCACACCGAGGCCGTCACAAGTATGGCAAGCGCCGGCTGGGTTATTAAACGAAAACAAGCGCGGCTCAAGTTCTTGCATACTGTAACCACAGTGTGGACAGGCAAAGTTAGCCGAAAACACCACTTCCTCACCTTCGCCATCCATAGGAGCGACAACCGCTATGCCCCCTGACAACTCAAGCGTGGTCTCAAACGATTCGGCCAGACGCTGCTGCAAGTCACTGCGGACTTTGAACCGGTCGACTACGACTTCAATGGTGTGCTTCTTATGCAGTTCAAGCGTTGGTGGATCGGAAAGGTCACATGTCTCACCGTCGATACGCGCGCGAATGAAGCCTTGTGCGGCTAAGTTTTCTAGTGTTTTGACGTGCTCGCCTTTGCGCTCTTTTACGATGGGCGCAAGTAGCATCATTTTTGAGCCTTGTGGCATCTCCAGTACTTTGTCTACCATCTGAGAGATCGTCTGTGCAGCCAGTGGCACTTTGTGCTCAGGGCATCGCGGTTCACCAACGCGAGCGTAGAGGAGTCTCAGATAGTCATACACTTCGGTAATGGTGCCGACCGTGGAGCGGGGATTGTGAGAAGTCGACTTTTGCTCAATCGAGATCGCCGGAGACAGACCCTCAATATGGTCGACATCGGGCTTTTCCATCAGCGATAAAAATTGACGAGCATAGGCGGATAATGACTCGACATAGCGACGTTGCCCTTCGGCATAAAGTGTATCAAAAGCCAGGGAAGACTTACCGGAGCCAGATAACCCGGTGATCACGATAAGTTTATCTCGTGGAATGGTGAGGTTGATGTTCTTCAGGTTATGGGTGCGGGCACCGCGGACTTCAATCTGATCCATGCTTATCACTTTATGCAAAAAATTAGTGCGCTAAGTATTACATAGTGTGACAAATGTGCAAAGAAAATACTGGATAAAAAAACAGTAAAGGGCCGCTAGAGCGACCCTATAGTGTTACGCAAAAGACGGAATATTAGATCGTCTCTTTGGTGGTTTTTTGTTTACCTAGCTCAGA
The DNA here is from genome assembly GCF_023195835.1 of Vibrio sinaloensis. Classification (NCBI taxonomy): domain Bacteria; kingdom Pseudomonadati; phylum Pseudomonadota; class Gammaproteobacteria; order Vibrionales; family Vibrionaceae; genus Vibrio; species Vibrio sinaloensis. The sequence continues at coordinate 338,681 of NZ_CP096199.1, forward strand.
GGTTTTAGTGTCTTTTAGATAGAGGTTCTCAAAGCAATAGTTGGTCGCTTCGATATAGCCTTCAACACTGCCGCAGTCGAAACGTTGACCTTTAAATTTATACGCTAATACACAGCCTGCTTTAGCTTGCTTTAACAGCGCATCGGTGATTTGAATTTCGCCACCTTTGCCTGGTTCAGTGTTTTCGATCAGCTCAAAAATATCTGGGGTGAGAATGTAACGTCCAATAATCGCCAGGTTACTTGGGGCAGTCCCCGGCTCTGGCTTCTCGACCATGTCGTCGACGCGGTAGATATCGTCTTTGATCATCTCGCCGGAAATGACGCCGTACTTATGGGTTTCGTCAGCGGGCACCTCTTGCACCGCGACAATGGAGCAGCGGAACTGCTTAAATAGTGCGACCATTTGCGACAGCACACCCTGCTGTTCGTTGACGCATAAGTCGTCGGCTAGCACTACAGCAAAAGGTTCGTCGCCCACTAGCTCGCGTCCAGTTAAGATCGCATGGCCAAGCCCTTTCATCTCGCGCTGACGAATGTAGGTGAAGTTAGCGGTATTGATGATGTCGCGAATGTCGACCAGCAGATCTTCTTTGTTGGTACCACTGATCTGGTGTTCAAGCTCATAATTCATGTCAAAGTGATCCATGATTGAGTGCTTACCTCGCCCCGTGACAATACACATGCCATTCATTCCCGCTTGAATCGCCTCCTCAACCCCGTATTCGATCAACGGCTTGTTGACAACCGGCATCATCTCTTTGGGCATAGATTTGGTGGCAGGTAGAAAGCGGGTTCCATACCCGGCGGCTGGAAACAGACATTTGTTAATCATCAACTAAACCCTTTCACATTTTTTAACAATGAAACTGGCGCAACCTTATCATGAATTGCCAAGACAGATAATTGGTGTGCGCCCAGATTATTCAAAAAGTAGTGAAATGTTCACATATTATACTAAGCGGGATAAATAGGTGTTCAGATAATTGCGCAGGAAAAATCGCTGAGAGCAAGGCATAGATTGCAGCTAGCTAGTTGATCTACCTACACCATTCCTTGAAAACATAGCTATAACGATGTTATCAGCGATTTTAACCAGCAAGAATGACCAGATATTTATGCTGCTTGGTATTAATGGCGCATATGTTGTTTGGCCCAGGCTGCGGCTTGAACACGGTTTTTCGCGCCAAGCTTTTTGAAGATTTTTTGTAGATGCGATTTAACGGTAAACTCGCTGATAAACATGTTGTCGGCGATTTGAATGTTAGAGGCACCATCCATCAAGCAGCGCAGAATCTGAATTTCACGAGCAGTGAGGTCAACGGTCGCTGGCGTGGTTTGGGTATCAATGATACTGCGGTAATGGAACAGTAGCTGAGCGGTCACTTTTCTTGGTAGCCAGTTTTCGCCATTGATCACCGCCTCGCAGCCGCGCACTATCATATCGATGTTGGTGTCTTTGTAGAAAATGCCTTTCAGGTGACCAAAGGCCAGTACTTCGTCGGTAGTCAATCGCTGCTGGACATTGAACACCAAGGTCTCAAAGGTTCTGTCAGCTAAAGGTAGGTCGCGAACCTGGCTCTTGAGTCGGGTATAGTTGTGATGATCAATCAACAAAATACGATGCTTGTGTTTTTGCAGTGCGAGCAATAGTTCGCTCGGCTTGATACGCAGGATGGAAATGCCTAACTTGTTTTCGAGCTGGTCAATGAAGGGGTAGTGAACCTCTGGGTCTTCACAAACAAATGAGATGGTTCGGGTATAGATGTTTCTAGCCATACTGTCCTCTAGTACTTATGTTGTAATTGGAGTTACAGAGTGACCTAAGTACTGCGGTGGCGCGAATCTAGGTTGAGGCTTTGCGTCGCGATTCATATGGCTAGGTAACTAATCGATTACTCAGGATCGTTACAATTTGAGACGACTCTAAAAAAACGCCCACTTTGATATGGATTGCCAAACTGAGCAGACATTGTGGTTGAGTGATTTGTTGCGAGCGTAAAGCGTGTTATCCTATTACGCTATTTTCTGTACAACCCAATTTAGACGGAGCGAAACATGGCTAGCCGTGGAGTGAACAAAGTTATTTTAGTCGGTAATCTGGGCACTGACCCAGAGGTGCGTTACATGCCTAGTGGCGGCGCAGTGGCCAATATTACCATTGCAACGTCTGAATCATGGCGTGATAAAGCAACTGGCGAACAGCGTGAAAAAACCGAGTGGCACCGTGTTGCACTGTTTGGCAAGTTGGCTGAAGTTGCTGGTGAGTACCTACGCAAGGGTTCACAAGTTTACGTGGAAGGCCAACTGCAAACGCGTAAGTGGCAAGATCAGAATGGTCAAGACCGCTACACGACAGAGGTTGTGGTACAAGGTTACAATGGCGTGATGCAAATGCTGGGTGGCCGTGCACAAGGTGGTGCACCAGGACAAGGCATGGGCCAGTCTCAACCACAGCAAGGTGGTTGGGGGCAGCCACAACAGCCTGCTATGCAGCATCAACCTGCTCAGCAACCTCAGTCTCAACCGCAGCAAGCTAAGCCTCAGTACAATGAGCCACCAATGGATTTTGATGACGACATCCCATTCTAACGATGAGTTATTGAAAAAAAGCCGCGCTAGTCGCGGCTTTTTTATATAGTAAAGAAAGAAAACTATCGCCAAGTCTTTGATTAATACCAAGCCGGATAAACAGGTGTTCAGACCTTTATCCCGTTTAGTAGCAAAATCACTTTAGCCGTTGAACGGTCACAATCGAAATAATAGAAAAGGAATTCTACATTCATGAGGTATACCCCTACCTTAAAACTGAGTACCCGCTTGGTTGCGTTTGTAACTGTTATTGTTATCAGTGCGATGTTTATCCTTTTCTTGGGCGGTACCCTCTCATTCAAACGTTTGGGTCAGGAATATCTCGACCATTCCCTGCAAGGCATTGTGGATGTGGTGGACAAAGAGATGGAAGACCCAGATGCTGCCTACTCGCTCCAGCGTTGGATGCCCAAGATGCTCCAGGCGTCGAGCGTGGTTGAGATGGAACTGCTCAACTCTTACGGCGTTATCTATCGATTCAAAGACACCTCCTCTAAGGTCGACCAAGCCCTTCTATACGATGCCGAATACACTCTAGAGCGCAACCGGGGTTATCAACTTAGATTCAAAGCCATTCCACCTTATATCGGTTATGGTTATTCGATGCAGGCACTGTGGTCAGTTACCTTAGCGGTAGGCTTGGTCGTGTTCTGCTTGCTCCGCGGTTTAAAGTGGCTCAAAGAACAATTACATGGCAGCGAAATGTTGGAAGAGCGGGGACGAATGATCTTAGCGGGTCGGGTTGAGGAGTACGCCAAGGGCGATCACAGTGAATGGCCATACACTGCTAGTGAAGCGCTCGATCGGCTGATAGAAGAGCTGCAAGATGCCCGTCAAGAACGCAGCCGTTTTGATACCTTTATTCGCACGCAAACCTTCCTTGATCAACTGACAGGTACGGCAAACCGTGTCTTGTTTGATAGTAAACTTGAAGCGGCACTGTCGGAAAGTGGGTCTCATGGTGGGGTGTTGATGTTAAGAATCGACGACTGGGATCAAATTGAAGAAGAGTTGGGTAAGCAGGTCGCCAATGACTTTATCGTCGATGTCGGCGAGGGGCTCAACAATGTGATTCAGCGTTATCCTGACGTGATCTTATCGCGCTACTACAACTCTGATTTTGCGATTTTTGCGCCGAGTCTATCGAGCAAAGAGGTATCAAACATAGCGGCTCAGTGCTTAAATCAAGTCACCAAACTGACGCCCCCCTCTCCATTAGATCGAGACAATTGGGTCCATATCGGCGTCAGTATGTACCGCGAGGCAGAAAGTCAGGGACGCATTATTGATGAAGCCGAAACCGCACTGAAAAGTGCGCAATTGCAAAGGATCAATACTTGGAGTCGTTTTCACAAGCATATTAGTCAGCAAGATGAACGTGGCAGCGTGCGCTGGCGTACGTTATTCGATGTCGCTCTCAAACCTGAGAGTATCTACATTTTTTCACAGCCTTGTTTCTTGCTTGACTCGCAGCAACAGCAGTTCAATGATCACTATGAGCTGTTTGCTCGGATTAACGATCCAGAAAAAGGCGTGATAAAAGCATCACGGTTTAATTCAGCTATTGAATCAGTCGGTTACGAGAGCATGCTTGATAAGGCTGCGTTTGCCGCAATTATGCAATATTTGAAACAATCTACCGGTTCAGACAGTTACTCTATTAACCTCCATGTGGTACCTTTTGCCGACCGCGAGTATTTTAAATGGTTTCGTGATGAGCTGTTGCAGCTCAGCATGGAACTTCGCCAGCGGATAATTTTTGAGTTTACCGAAGCGCGTTTGGTCAAACATCTCGATTATATGCGCCCTGTGATCAAGATGATCGTCGGCCTCGGGTGCCAGGTTGCCGTTGGACAAGCGGGGCGCTCGATTGTGAGCACCCATTACCTGAAAGAGTTGCCGGTGAGTTACCTCAAACTGCATCGCAGTTTGATTAAACGTATCGACCAGCGTCATGAGAATCAATTATTTGTCAGAAGCTTACTTGGCGCATGTGAAGGTTTAACAACTAAACTGATAGCAGTGGGTGTCGATAACAAGGCTGAGTACCAAACCAGTTTGGAGTTAGGTGTTGATGGCATTCAAGGACGTTATTTACGCGAAGAATCACAGTTGATTCCAACAGAAATCAGCGATAAGCAGACCAAGCAACCAGAACGCAAAGTGCAGATAGGCCGTCGTAATCGATGGCGGAAAATATAATGAAAAAAAATACGCTATCCTCCATTTTAGCTAGATTTACCGCCAAAGAAGCGTCGGCAGCGCGTCTGTATGTGGTGGTGCAGCCTGGTGCGCTGTTTTTCTCGTCTTCAGTCGTTTCCGAACTGCCGTCGCATATCGCCCTGAATGACAAACCTTGGCAACAGGTATTGATCGACACCTTACACGAGTATGCGGTCGCCAATGTGATGGTCGATGTTGTCTTGCACTCATCGCTCTACAAAACCTATCAAATCGACAAGCCCAACATCCCGGAAGAAGAGCTTAAGCAAGCGCTGCCTTTCCTACTTAAGGATTTGCTCAGTGAGCGGATTAGCGATGTTGTGTTGGACTATTTGCCCCTCTCGGTTAACAACAAGTTGCAAGTGTATGTCGCCGACAAAGCGATGATCAGTCAGCTCTATCAATCACTTAAAACGGTATCGATAGAGCTGAGCAGAGTGTTGGTTGAAGATGAAGTTTGGGGGCATTCAGCGGGCGATCTTACTCATTTTCTACTGTTACAACGCAGTCAACACGGCCCGTTTCGTGTGTGTGCTTTTGTCGATGCGCAGAACGCTTTCCAGCGCACAATGCGCGGCATCACTCCACCTTTAACCGGTGTTGCCAGCAGTATTTTGCAGCTTGATGGTATTGCCTTAGAGCTGCAGCGCTCGATCGATTATCTCTCCTCGCAACTGCGCTCAGCATCCTTGCACAAGATGCTGATCTGTTGTGATGAGGAATCGCAACAGGAGATTGTTGACGCACTTAATGAGCGCCTGAGTGTGAAAGTCGCGCTGCTGTCTGAGCAATCATCAGCAGATGAACCTCCTTTAGCTGCGGATCAGGTTCTGTCGTCTGGCGACATATTGCTGCGAACGTGTGAAAACTTGCAGCAGGCTGAAATTAACCTGTTCCCACAAACGCTGAGACCGAAAAAAGAGCTGTTTACTTTAGCCACTGTGGCTTCCGTGTGGGCGGTATCTGCAGCGATATTGGTCGCCGTCACTGCCAACCTTTACTATCAGCAAAGCGGTTATCAGCAGCAGCTAGCACAGGCTCAGCGCCATCAATCTGAGCTGCAGCAGCAAGTGAAACAGTTACAGCAACAGCTGGCGCAACATAAACCGACCGCAGCAAAAGAGGCAGCGATTGCTAGGCTAAAATTAGAGATAGACGCCAACAGACGCGCTCTCGAAGCAGTAGCGCGGTTCGATAAATCACAACAAGTGGGCTATTCGCCAGTGATGCGCTCCTTAGCTAATTTAGGCCGCAGTGACATCTCGCTGACTCGGATCCGACTAGATGCAAAAACGCTTGATTTAACTGGCTTGGCGCAAAACCCTGAGGCGATCCCGAATTGGGTCAATCAATTTAATAGCGAGTTGAGTTTAGTGGGGCGAACCTTTGAACAACTCAAAATTGGCCGCAATGAGCAAGAGGTGGTGACCTTTGAGCTATATACCCAGAGGGAGAGCGAATGATGCGCACTGCTTGGCAACAGTGGAGTAAAAAGTTTGCTCAGATGAGCATGCGCGAGAAGCTGCTGATCAGTTTATGTGGGGTCGTCGCGGTGGTGTTTGGCCTATTGACCTTGGTGGTTGAGCCCGTTTATTTGGCCAACCAGCAGTTGAATCGTCAGATTAGCAATATCCAGCTTGGCAACCAGCAGCTTGAAGCGGATACATTAGTCATGCAGGCGAAACTCAACAGAGATCCTGACTTAGAGTTAGACAAGCAACTCAAGCAGTTGATGAGTGAAAGCCAACAAAGCTCCCAGCAGTTGGCGCAGTTGGTCGAAAGTCTGATTTCGCCGAGTGAAATGGCCAGAATGTTAGAGACGGTGTTGTTTGAATCAAAGCAACTTAAGTTGATTCGTTTGGAGTCGTTGCCCAGTGAGCCGATTGTTCCCCCAAATGAAGAGCAGGGCGTAACAGGCTATTTTTTACATCCGGTTACCATTGAGCTCACAGGGCGCTATTTCGATATCGTCAACTATTTAGAAACACTGGAAGCCATGCCGGTGAAGTACTATTGGCGCAGTTTTGATTATCAAGTGGAGTCGTATCCACAGTCGCGCTTGGTTTTGACCGTGTATACCTTAGGTACAAGACAGGAGTTTATTGGTGGCTAGAGTATTACTGTCCATGCTGTCGGTGTTAATGATCTTTGGCGTGCAAGCGAAGCAAGATCCAACCGCGCCACTGGGTTGGCAAGCTCAAGCCTCCAGTGTCAAAAAAGCCAACAAGGCGCCACCTTTACCCAAGTTGCAAAGTATTGTGTGTATGACAGATTCGCCGTGTGCAGCCGTGTTGAATGGGCAGTCATTGGTGATGGGTGAGCGTGTCAGCGGCTACACGGTTAGGCGCATTGAGCAGGAAAGCGTCACGCTATCACGCGGTGACAAAGTTTGGAAATTATCCCTCTTCTCCCTTGAAGTGAAACAGTAAGGTTTGTAGGAATTTATGCGTAGACTCGCTATAGCTATCACTATCGCCTCAACACTCGTTGGTTGTTCAATGGGCCATCGTGACCCTGTTGAAGCAAAGGGTGCACTCAACGAGGCGATCAATCACAACAACAGCCGTAGCTTAGATAGCCTGCCAGCCTCGGTGGAAGCAGACTTGATGCCGGAGTTGACGACCAAGGGTGACATCGCCTCACAGACAATTAAGCGTTTTCGAGTTCAAGCCAATCAAGTGGAAGCGAAAGCGTTTTTTGCCAGTTTGGTCAAAGGGACCGAGTATAGCGCGGCTATCCACCCTAATGTCTCTGGTACCATCACGGTGAATCTTAATGATGTCTCTTTGGATGAAGTACTCTCCGTAGTCGAAGACCTTTACGGGTACCAGATCGCTAAAACCGGCAGCGTGATTCAGGTCTATCCTGCAGGGCTGCGCACCGTCACCATTCCTATCGACTATTTGCAGTTTAAACGAGCGGGGCGCTCAATCACTTCGATCTCAACAGGCACGGTCACTAACCCGGATAACGGCTCACGCAATAACAATTCCTCGCGCAACAATAACTCATCGAACACGTCGAATAATTCCAATGATTCGGGATCAAACAACCGCAATAACTCGACTAAAGGCGGCACCGAGATCGAAACCACCAGTGAAAGCGACTTTTGGCCGCAGCTTGAGAAAGCCGTAGCGAAGCTGATCGGATCCAGTGACGGTCAAAGCGTGGTGGTCATGCCCCAAGCGAGTGTGATCATGGTGCGAGCGTATCCAGATCAAATCCGAGAAGTGCGCAACTTTTTAGGGGTGTCACAGCAACGTATGCACCGTCAGGTGATTTTAGAAGCCAAGATTTTGGAAGTCACACTCAGTGATGGTTATCAGCAAGGGATCAATTGGTCAAAAGCCTTTACCTCTAACGGGACCAACTACACCTTAGGCCAAGGGTCGATTGTCAAAGATGCGGCTGGCGCTGTGATTCCGGCAGCGCTGCCTGGTTTAGACGCCATTGGCACCTTACTGGGCGGGCAATCCAATTTGGTGATTTCCAGTGGTAGCTTTGACGCTGTGCTGAGCTTTATGGCGACTCAAGGGGATCTCAACGTGCTGTCTAGTCCGCGCGTTACCGCCTCTAATAACCAAAAGGCCGTGATCAAAGTCGGTACCGATAGCTATTTTGTCACCGATTTTTCTTCAAATACCGATACGGGAAGCTCGACAACGAATACCTCAACCAATGTTGAACTGACGCCGTTCTTTTCCGGTATTTCACTTGATGTAACGCCACAAATTGATGACCAAGGTAATGTATTACTTCATGTTCATCCCGCCGTTATCGATGTCAAAGAAGAGAAAAAAAGCATCAGCTATGGCGATACCAGCTTAACGTTGCCGCTGGCCACCAGTGCGATTCGCGAGTCAGATTCGGTGATCCGTGCCCAAGATGGTGATGTGGTGGTGATCGGTGGCTTGATGAAGTCAGCGACACAAGATCAAGTCTCTAAAGTGCCTTTCTTGGGTGATATTCCGGGACTTGGTCATCTGTTTAGAAATACCAATCAATATACGGAGAAAACCGAGCTGGTTATCTTGTTGAAACCGTCAGTGGTTGGGGTGAACACTTGGCAGAAGGAGCTAGAGCGTTCGCGAGATTTACTTCAAGAATGGTTCCCTGACGAGCAGTAACGGCGATGTATCTTGAGCATTTTGGGCTGGCCAGTTTGCCATTTCATCTGACGCCCGATACAGAAATGTTCTTAGGATTGACACCTCATTATGAGGCGATTCAAACCGTATTGGCTGCGCTTGAGATGGGCGAAGGGGTCATTAAGGTTACTGGCGAGGTCGGGACAGGGAAAACTATGCTATGCCGCATGCTCATTAAGCATGCCGCTCCTAACGTAGAGCTAGTCTTGATCCCTAATCCAGCGCTTGATGGCGACCAATTGCGTATAGCGGTGGCCAATGAGCTGGGCATTGAATCAGTGGCACCGAGTCGAGTCGTTGATGTCATTCAACAGCGCCTATTGAGCTTAGCTCAGCAGGGCAAGCAAGTGGTGGTGTTGGTGGATGAGGCGCAGGTCTTAAGCGATGAGGCTTTGGAGGTGTTGCGTTTATTTGGCAACCTAGAAACAGAGCAGCGTAAACTGATGCAAATTGTGTTGTTTGGTCAGCCGGAGTTGGATGAGCGTTTAGCGTCCCATCATTTACGCCAATTGCGTCAACGGATTACCTTTAGCGCCCAGTTACGGGGCTTAACGGTCGCGGAGGTGGTGGCCTATATTGATAATCGCCTTGACAAGGTGGGTGGCGAGACAAGCTTGTTTAGCTTGAACCACAAAAAAGCCATTTGGCGCGCCAGCTACGGCTATCCGCGTTTGATTAACCAAATATGCCACAAAGCCTTAGTGCTTAGTTGTAGTGATGGATTAACGCAAGTGAGTAACTCGCAACTCTTTCGAGCCATTCATGACACCTATGACAGTTGTAAGCCCAAGTTCAAAAGCCCACTATTGTGGGGGTGGAGTTAAACCATGAGTACCATAAATCGAGCGCTGGCCAAGCTGTCCAATCACAGTCCACAACAGGGGGGAGAGATCACTCATGTTGAGGTGAAGCCGGTTCAAAACCGCTCCATTGTGGCTTGGGTTACGGGAAGCTTTGCCGCGAGCCTCGCGGTTGGTGGTTGGGCTATTTCGCAGCAAGCACCGTCCGAGATGGTGTCGCCACTACCAACTGAGTCTGCGATCGAAATCAGTGAATCGCCGACCAGCAAAGCGTCAACGGCTACCCCTGTATTTGTCGCCTCCAACAAATCGCTGCCGCAAATCATTGAGACGGAGGTTGAACCGCTCAAAGTCGCTAGTGTTGAATCTAAACCGACGGCAAAGCGAACGGAGAAAGTGAAGTCAGAGCCGCGGGCTGCCCAAGCCCAGCCCGCCACAGCAACAAGCGATGTTGTGGCTGGTGAATTGGTGGTTGAGCAAGTGTCACTGACCAGCGAGCAACTGGCGCAAAAGGCGGCTGAACGGGGACGAAAAGCGCTCGATAACAACAACCTTAAACAAGCATTGGACGCTTATCACCAAGCGCTGCGTTATACCCCCAACGATGGCGATATTCGCCAGCGATTGGCCGCACTTTATTACGGCAAAGGCGAAGTACGCAAAGCGGCAGAACTATTGCAAAAGGGCATTGCCCTCAACGGTAACGATGTCGATTTGCGCCTAGCACTGGCAAAAATGTTGCTTAAAGAGCAGCAGGCCCCGGCGGCGTTGACCGTGCTCAGCGCCCTGCCAGAGCAAGCGTCAGTTGAATATTTGTCTTTGCGGGCTGCGTTAGCACAGAAGCAAAAACAAGATGCCCTCGCCCTAGCCAGTTATCAACAGTTGGTTCAGCTCGAGCCAGACAGCGGCCGCTGGTGGCTTGGGCTGGCGATTCAACAAGAGCGAGCATTCGATTTAACTCAGGCCAAGGCCTCTTATGCAGAGGCGTTGACTAAGCTAGGTCTCTCCAGTCAATCTCAACAGTTTATTCGTGACCGTTTAGCGCTAATCAGTCGTTTAGAGGAGCAGCCACAGTGAAAATTCAACTTAGAAAACGACTCGGCGATCTATTAGTCGAAGAGGGCATCATCACTGAGCTGCAAGTTGAGCAGGCGCTAACCGCACAGAAGACGACCGGAAGAAAACTCGGCGCTACCTTAATTGAGCTTGGCTTCCTGACCGAGCATCAAATGCTGAGCTTTTTGGCTCAGCAACTCGATATCCCTCTGATTGATCTGAGCCGTGCTAATGTCGACATCGACGCCGTGCAGTTGCTACCAGAGGTCCATGCGCGGCGCTTGCGCGCGCTGGTGATTGGTCGCCAAGAGAATACCTTACGGGTGGCGATGAGCGATCCTGCCGATCTATTTGCTCAAGAAGCCCTACTTGGACAGTTGGGCCAATACAGCATTGAATTTGTGATTGCGCCTGAAAAGCAACTGGTCGATGGTTTTGACCGCTATTATCGCCGCACCAAAGAGATCGCGTCGTTTGCCGAGCAGCTGCAAGCTGAACACCAAGTGACCGAGGCATTTGACTTCAATATCGAAGGTAATGATAGTGAAGAAGTCACGGTCGTTAAGCTGATTAACTCCTTGTTTGAAGACGCGATTCAAGTTGGCGCGTCGGATATCCATATCGAGCCAGATGCCAATGTGCTGCGCCTTCGCCAGCGTATTGATGGCGTACTGCACGAAACCCTGCTCAATGAAGTCAATATTGCTTCCGCTCTAGTGCTGAGACTGAAGCTGATGGCCAACCTTGATATTTCGGAAAAGCGCTTGCCTCAAGATGGGCGTTTTAATATTCGCACTAAAGGCCAGTCGGTCGATATCCGGATGTCGACCATGCCCGTTCAACATGGTGAATCTGTGGTGATGCGTCTGCTCAATCAATCTGCGGGCGTGCGTAAGCTTGAAGAGTCCGGTCTTCCAGACCATCTGTTGCTGCGTTTAAGACGCCAGTTAAAAAGACCTCATGGCATGATTTTGGTGACAGGCCCAACAGGCTCGGGCAAAACCACCACCTTGTATGGCGCGCTGACCGAGCTCAACCAACCGAGTAAGAAGATCATTACTGCCGAAGATCCGGTCGAATATCGACTTCCCCGAGTCAATCAGGTGCAAGTCAACCCGAAGATTGATCTCGACTTCTCTACCGTACTGCGCACCTTTTTGCGCCAAGACCCCGACATTATCTTGGTCGGTGAGATGCGCGACCAAGAAACGGTTGAGATCGGTTTGCGTGCTGCTCTAACGGGTCACTTGGTGCTAAGCACTCTGCACACCAATGATGCGGTTGATAGTGCGCTGCGTATGATGGACATGGGCGCGCCGGGATACCTAGTGGCCAGCGCGGTGCGTGCCGTAGTCGCTCAGCGGCTTGTGCGCAAAGTGTGCCCAGATTGTAAAACCGAAGAGGTACTGGACGATGGGCGCAGGCAGTGGTTGGCTCAGCGTTTCCCGAATCAAGTCGAGAGTAAATTTTGGGTCGGTAAAGGCTGCCAAAACTGTAATTTGACCGGATACCGGGGCCGTATTGGTGTGTTTGAGATGCTCGAATTGGAGCAGGATATGATGGATAAACTGCGCGCTAACGACGCAGTCGGGTTTGCTCAAGTCGCTCGTCAATCGGCCAACTACAAACCCTTACTGGCCTCGGCGATGGAGTTAGCCATTCAAGGGGTGGTTAGCTTTGGTGAGGTGATGAGCCTTGGCGAAGGGGACTCCTCTGGATTTGAACAAGCGATCTATATCTAAGGTGAGCTATGCCGACGTTTAACTATCAAGGCCGACATGCCGATGGAGCCGCCACATCCGGTGCCATTGATGCGCCAACGCAAGAGGCAGTGGTCGAACAGTTGATGAATAAAGGCATCATTCCTGTATCGATTGAGATCGCGGACCAGAGCAGTCGTTTGGGTGTCGATATTAAAACCTTGTTCACACCTGCAGTGCCACTTGAGGTGTTGGTGATCTTTTGCCGGCAGTTGTACAGCTTGACTAAGGCCGGGGTGCCACTGCTGCGTTCGATGAAAGGCTTGAGTCAGAATAGTACCAATAAACAGCTGCAAGAGGCGTTGGAAAACGTGACTCAAGAGTTGACCAACGGTCGCAGTTTGTCGAGTTCGATGCAGATGTTTCCCAAAGTGTTCAGTCCGCTGTTTGTCTCGATGATCCATGTGGGTGAAAACACGGGTCGTCTTGATCAGGCGCTATTGCAACTGGCGGGTTACTATGAACAAGAGGTCGAAACTCGCAAACGGATCAAAACCGCGATGCGTTACCCAACGTTTGTGATCAGCTTTATTGTGGTCGCGCTGTTTGTCCTTAATGTTAAAGTGATTCCTCAGTTTTCCAGTATGTTCGCCCGCTTTGGGGTTGAGTTACCGCTGCCAACCAGGATCCTGATCACCACTTCAGAGTTCTTTGTTAACTATTGGCTGATGATGGTGGCGGCGATTGTCGCCGGGTTGTTTGGTTTTCGGGCGTGGATAAACACCGCAGCAGGTCGAGAAACATGGGACAAATTCCGTTTGCGTATGCCGGTAGTGGGTGAGTTGGTCAATAGAGCGCAGCTGTCACGCTTTTCACGCACGTTTGCGTTAATGCTCAAGGCGGGGGTGCCGCTCAATCAATCGTTGGCTTTGTCCGCAGAGGCGCTCGGCAACAAGTTTCTCGAAAACCGCCTGATGGAGATGAAAGCTTCGATTGAAGCGGGGGGAACTATCTCATCGACGGCAATCAATAGTGGTGTATTTACCCCTTTAGTGATCCAAATGATCTCTGTCGGTGAAGAGACGGGGCGAATCGATGAACTGCTCCTCGAAGTATCGGATTTTTATGATCGCGAAGTGGATTATGATCTCAAGACACTGACCGCGCGCATTGAACCGATCTTGCTGGTGATTGTCGCCGGCATGGTGTTGATCTTAGCCTTGGGCATCTTCTTGCCGATGTGGGGAATGCTCGATGCCATCAAGGGATAGTAGGCTTGAGTTGTCACGCTTGGCTATTGGGGTGTTACTACTGATCTCACTAGTGGCCAGTTTTTTATTGTCCTGGCGTGCGGTCGAACAACAGGCTAACCGCTCGGCGCTGCAGCTCGCTAGTCAGCGGATTAACGAACGGGCGAGTTTTTATAAACAGCAGTGGTTGTTGGCAAGGAAAGCGAACTCGCTAGAGATTGCTGGTCTCGAGCTCAACTACACTGATAAAGGGTGGGTGACGCCGTTGAACAACCAGCAGCGTGTCGATTGCCAATATTGGCTAGCGATACTCTATCCCGATGAAGAGTTGTTGGGTCATCAACCGCTCGCTATTGATAATGAATCAATAGCGAGGGATTATCGTTGTATCTATCGTTATAGTCAGGATCGATTTATTGCTATCAGTTTGATTCAGAATAATTTCTCTGCCCAAGTTGGATTTTTAATTCAGTAGTTTTTTTGACATACAACAGGTAGTGAAAGTGGAGAATGTCCGTATAATACGGCTCAGTTATAGACAGGTTTAAACAATGAAAAAAACGCAAACGGGTTTTACTCTGGTTGAGTTGGTGGTGGTGATTGTCGTGGTGGGATTGCTGGCTGTTGCTGCGCTGCCTCGTTTTCTCGATGTCACCGATGAAGCAAAGAAAGCCAGTATTGAGGGTGTCGCGGGTGGATTTGCCACCGGTGTCCTCTCTGCGCGCGCCCAGTGGGAAGCGGAAGCACGCCCATCTCGCTTAATAAACTCAGTAAGGCGCAATACGGTAAACTATGACGGGGTCAAATTTTGGCTGACCAGTAGTGCTCAAACCGGTGGTAATTTTCGCGATGGTTACCCTTTTGCACTTAACAATGATGACACCAGTTTCCCGACCACGCTGACTGATCAAGCGTGCATCGATCTTATGGATAATCTGCTGCAAAATCCGCCCAAAGTCGGCACGATTTCTGCTGCAGCTACCGATAGCAATATCAAATATACCGCGCAAGCTGATAGCAATAACTCAACCTGTACCTATGTACAAAAAGAGGGCAACAGCAATCATCAGTTTGTGTATCAAATAGAGACAGGTCGTGTGACCGTAACGCTGCAGTAGCGCTGCACATAGTCAAATAGAGAGAGTGTAATATGAAAAGACAAGGCGGTTTCACCCTAATCGAACTGGTCGTGGTGATTGTAATTTTAGGTATTTTGGCTGTTACAGCAGCACCGCGCTTTTTGAACTTGCAAAATGATGCGCGTAAATCATCTCTACAAGGTTTGAAAGGTGCCATTGATGGTGCGGCTGGAATTGTGTATGGCAAAGCTGCGATACAAGGTGATGAAAACAAGGATACAAGTACGGTTGATGGTATTGCGACGGCTTATGGCTACCCTGCTGCAAGCGATGCAGGAATTGGTACAGCTGTCGTAGGTTTGAATACTAATGATTGGAGTAAAATTGCAGCAACTGACGGATATTATGTGACGTTTTATGATGAAGCTATTTCAGGTTCATCAGCTACAACAATTACCAGTGGCAATTGTTACGTTAAATATACTGGACGTGCATCATCTGCGGCGACAGCAACCTACAGTGCTACGGTAACTAATAGCGGTTGCTAAGTTTATTCGCTATCAGGCCAGCATTGCTGGCCTTTTTTCTTTTCCAGATTCTTCCTTCTTGCCTCTTCTCAAATTTCCTTAAAAAACAACAGCGATCAACTGGGTTCAGTTATACTTACTTGAGTGTTTTAAATCGATAAAGAGTCGTATGGCGCGTGCAAAGAGCTTAGGGTTTACCTTAGTGGAACTGATCGTGGTGATCATTTTAGTGGCGATTGTCTCGCTATATGCTGCGAGTCGTTTTATTGGCCGCGACAGCTTCTCTGCGTTTGTTGCCCAAGAGCAGGTGATCTCGGTTATTCGCCAAGTTCAAGTGACGCGCATGCAATCCAACAGTGCCAGCAGTTGCGCGTCAGATAGCAATACGGCGCTCAGCGTTAGCGCCAACTGTCTGGGTTCTGTCGCCGGTTGCAACCAAGCCAGCGCCCAGCGCAGTGACTGGGTCGCGCTAGAAGGGGTCACTTTTTCCCCGCAGACCGCGTGTTTGGAGTTTGACTTGCTCGGAGAACCTAACCAAGCGGTGACGGTTGATATCCGAGCGGCCAGTTCAACCTGTCGCGTAACGATTGAACGCAATGGTTATGTTTCTTCAGGAGGCTGCAGCTAGTGAAATCAAAGCGATCGATCTCTTGCGGTTTTACCCTAATCGAAAGCGTGATTGTGATTGTGATTATGGGATTAGCCATGATCACTATAGTGAACTTTCTTGCGCCGCAAATCGCCCGCTCAGCGGACCCCCATTACCAAACTCGCGTTGCGGCTCTTGGGCAAAGTGTGATGACGCAAATCCTTGCTCGTGGCTTTGACCATCATAGTGACTTTCAGGGGGGGCGGGTGCGCTGCTCTTCGCTCGACCTTGGCTCAACACAGTGTTCAGGGTTTGGCAGCAGTAGCCGCGTGCTCGGTATTGATAGTGACCGAGGAGAAACCGTGGCTAACCCATTGCAATACGATGATGTTGATGACTTTATCGGCTGCTGGACCCCCGGAGCCACCAACGGCTGCCGAGACCTAAACGCGCTGCTGGCAGATGGCGGTAGCAGCTATGCCAACTTCCGTTTGGACATTGCGGTGCAATACGCCAATGGGGCAGGAGCCACTCTAAAACAAGTGACCTTGACCATCGCGGCGAGCAATCAACCCGCCATTCGCTTGGTGGGGTATCGAGGAAACTATTGATGCAGCAACGCGGTTTTACCTTGATCGAGATGATCCTCACTATAGTGGTGGGAGGGATCTTGGTGCTCGGAATTGCTGGCTTTGTTGAGCTGGGTGCGCGCGGTTATGTCGATAGCGTTGATCGTCAGCGTTTACAAACGCAGGCTAAGTTTGTGCTAGAGAAAATGTCGCGTGAAGTGCGTCATGCGGTGCCTAATGTGTTTCGTAGTGAAGACAACTGTGTCTACTTCTATCCGATCATTTACTCAGGCTTTTATGCAATTTCGGGCAATGATGTTGAGTTTATTGTTGGTCAGCGCGATGGGCTAGATGCCAGCAGCTTTGATGACCTTTCACTGATCATTAACCCAACTGCTAACTTGAACGTCCAAGATGATTCCATCGCGCTCAATGGCCTAGTCACCGCGCGTGCCAACCAAGTGTTTGCTTTAGTGAATCAGGCCAGCCGGATCGAAAGTCAGTCGGTCGCTAAGCGCTACTACATGTTTGACCGCAATCAAGAGCGTAGTTATTGCATCATCCAAGTTGCTGGCCAAGGGCGAGTAGAAAGAGATGGCGCGGCGCTCTCCGATGCTATTGTGTCTGGCTCGCTTAATTATGTTCCCGCTACCGTACAAAATAATGGTTTGGTTCACGCTAACTTAACCTTTCGTCAAAATGGTGAAACCACCAACTTTGAGCATGATATACAGGTGATCAATGTTCCTTAAGCGTCAGCAGGGTAACCTCTACATAGTGGTGATTTTTGTTTTAGTGGTGATGGGGCTGCTGGCGACGGCGTTGAGCCGGATCGAGCTGTCTAACAGTGACGCCCACACCCGAGACGTGCTGGGCACACAAGCTTGGCTCATGAGCCATTCGATCAACGAAATGGCGCTGACGCTTTTCTACCCGCTTGACTCAACCAGCAGCGCCATTGCTGCGCATTGCGACCCAGATGGAAATAGCGCGACCGACGGCGTGTCCGCACAGTTAATCACTCGCGCCAATCAATTACTCGATGCTGTCGCCAGTTGCCGCACTGTCGCACTAAGCTGTAATGTAAAGGGACCGCTTGACGGAGAAACCTTCTACCTGCTCGAAAGTCGAGTCACTTGTGGCTCTGGGTTGTCAGAAGTGGTGCGCAGTCAGCAAATTTGGGTTAAGGAGTAGTTATGGGTAAAAAAGTCGTCAATCTAGTCGCGTTTATCTGCTTGATGATTATCTTTGCGCTACCCGCATATGCTAATTCGTGTCAGATCAATCCAAGTGAGCAATTCAAAGTCACTTTTTCAATTCAAACAAGTAACTTGGGTGAGTCTCTTTATGGAGTCAAGGCAGTAGGTAACAATAACAGCTCGATTCCCATTTGGACAAATGATGATAGCGTGCCAGACACAATTGATGGCGCTCCCTTTGTAAGGGATCCAAATTATATGGCACTCGGTGGAAGCTACTGGGTCGAGCTTTTGTTTTATCCTGCGACAAGCGGTAGCAGTGTCGGGTGGTTTGAGTACTATGTTGATGATGGTAATGGGTTTAAATTTCTGGGTTCTTACGATGCAGATCTAAAGGGTATTCATCCTCAGAAAGTGCTTCTGTCTGGAGATGGGACATCGTCCCTTAATTGCAGTCAGTCTGTTACTCCACCACCCACGCCCCTGCCGGATCTTTGTGACTATTTTCCGGAATCACTGCAAACAAATCGTTATCTAAACTCGGGTTTTGGTTGGGAACAATGGGACGGATATTTAAATATCTCAGGTGGTAGTGGGGAAGGCAACCGTATCTACCTTGATGAATTTAACCGTTCTCAAGCCTTGGCTTTTGCCAGTTCACAAGTTAATGGGAATAGTAATAATGGGTGCCTTTATAATGATGGTGTCAACGCAGGTAATGTGTGTACAGTTGACCGCACGCGAAGTTTGTTCCCTTCAGGTCCACCTCAACCGAGTGCATTCGATTATGACGGTTCAGACGTTACAGCCCCTAATGGAGGGAACGTCGTGCTATCTCCTGGCTTATACAACTCTTTGTCGTTTGGTATCAATGGAAGTTCGATAACACTTGAGGCGGGAGAATATTGGGTTAAGGCACTCAATTTCAACAACAACGACATTGCTCTGTATGTTAGAGGGAAAGTAGTACTGCACTACAATCAAATCAATTTTAGTCAAAATAGTCGTGTTTACATAAATGCGTCAACTAGCGAAGTTGATGATACCAGTTTTGACCACAATAATTTGTCACTTATAGGGCATGGTAACCTCTCTCAGTTTTACCCACAGCGCGGCAGCGATATCCGTATTAGTGCTAGTATCTATATTTCTCCTCAGGCATCAGCGGGTTTCGACGTAAACGTTGTCGACCGCTTTCAAATGCAAGGATCTATTACAGCACCAGTGATTAACTTTCGAGCAACTGACAAGAGTTATATCAAAGCAAAGTCAGCGAACGGTTGTTATTTACCTCCACAGCCATCAGTAGACCGGATTGAGATCAAGCCCTACAACTACCACCTGACGTGTGAAACAAGCCCACAAGATATTGTCGAAGTCCATGTTTTAGATCGTGACGGCAACTTGGTGAGCGGCTTTCAACCGTCGTTGCAGCAAGCCTCAGGGAGTAACCTAACCATTCGTCCTGTAGTGGGAGAGAGTGGTATGAGCAACGGCATTGCTCAATTTCAGGTGCGTACGTCCACGCCGAATGTTCTCGGTGATTATACATTGGCTGCGCAGCTCAGTAGTGACGGAAACACCTACACCGACACGGATGTGATTCGCTATGTTCCGTACCGCTTTCGAGTGGAAGACCAATTTGTTGTGGCGGGGAAAAACCACTCCGTGCCAATTGGGGTTGAAGCCTGTGATGGTGGTAACTTGATCACCTTAGGTTACGCGGGAAATCCCACAGCCAGCTTCGTTTATCAGCGACCGCTTAATGCTCCAATAGATAGCAACGACTTTGCTTTTTCCGCCGCGATCAATAACAACAACCGCAGCGCCCAGATGAACTTTAAAGAGTCGGGACAGATCAGGGTCACGCTCGAAGACACCAATTTTGATTGTAGTGATCAAGAGCGCTGTCCTACACCAGGTGGGGCGCTTAAAGGCGAATTTGAGGTCTACTCACGGCCATGGAAGATTGCGCTGTGCGACATCGTCGATTTGACAGGGGCAATCATTAACCCCGCGACCACCACGGCAAGTCCAGGTTTTATCAGTGCTGGCAGCGAGTTCGATGTGACTTATCGGCCGATCGTTCACAGCGATTCAAGTAACGGTGCAAGCGATCAATGCACGTATCCCGTTACGGGTAACTACCCACTCGATAACGGGCCTATCAGCGTGAGTAACAGCGTCTTTTATCCCACCTCGGGTGACAATGGCGTATTAACGCCCAATGTTGGGAACTTTAGCGCCAGCGATGGCGAGAGCAAAACCGTGCGTCACTCTTGGTCGCAAGTTGGTACATTACAGATTGAAACCGGTGCCACGTACCTCAACATGTCGCTCGATCCTTTTACACAGTCGGTCGGGCGCTTCTACCCTGACTATTTCAAAATTGACCAAAATGCTTGGAATGATCCTGCGCTTGCCACGGGAAACCAAAACTTTACCTACATGAACCAGCCGTTTGCAAGTGTCACTGCTCGGGTAGGGGCATACAACCGTCAAGGCGTAGAAGCGACCAACTACGGTTTGTTTGGCTCCAACTTACAGGCGGTGTTTGCTTTTGACAATCAAGATAGATTGCTCAATGCGGATGTAACCAAACTGGCGGCTAAATCAAGTTATCAAGGCCATCAATGGCGCTTGGATAGTGATGAAATCGTGTGGCAGAAGCGCGCTGACCTTGCGCCCGATGGGCCTTATAACTATTTAGCTGGCGCTGCTCTGAACGTTAGTCTGAATGTTTTCCCTGCCACAGTTAATGACCCCGTTCGTTTCAAACTGGCGGCAAGCGATACTGAGGCTAGCGACAATCAAGTGCTCCCTGACGACCAACCTCGCTTAGTCTTTGGCCGTTATCATCTTTCGGACGTTGGTGGTGTCGAAGGTACGCCGCTCACCGTGCCCTTGCTGGTGGAGTACTGGAACGGTAGCCGATTTGCGACCAATACCAATGACAGCTTCTCGGCATTTGATGGTCAGCATTTTTGCCGCCAAGTGCTGTGGCCGACAACAGGTGCGATTGAAGACAATGTTCGCTTGAGTGATACCGGCGTAGTTGCTTCTGGTCTCTCATCAGCTTTGCGCGCTCGCCAAACCACCTCGACACGCGAGCAAGTTCGGCTTTGGCTCAGACTCGACAGCAGTGCCTCTTCTGCCAGTTGTAGCGGTAGCAACAACGGACAAGCGTGGTTGATGTATAACTGGGATCCGACACAAAGCGGCGAAGAAAACCCAGCAGCTGTGGTCACGTTTGGCATTTTCCGCGGCAATGATCGGGTCATCTTCCGTGGTGAGCCAGGGCTAACTGGGCAGTAATTTTTGTTATTTTTTTGCCCATCGTTAGGAATCTGTTAGAAATTGCGTGTTTCAGCCCATGTTTACACTTCAATGCCTTGCTGTAGCGGCAAGGCATTGGTACATTTAGTGCAATTTTCTATCTTCTAATTCTTTCAGGACGAGCGAAGAATATGTTCAAAAAACTTCGTGGCATATTTTCAAATGACCTATCTATCGATTTAGGTACTGCCAACACTCTTATCTACGTTAAAGGACAGGGCATTGTCCTCGACGAGCCTTCCGTTGTAGCCATCCGTCAAGACCGTAACCGTGCCGGCAAAAGTGTCGCCGCAGTCGGACATGCTGCAAAACAAATGTTAGGTCGTACTCCGGGTAACATCTCTGCAATTCGTCCGATGAAAGATGGCGTTATCGCTGACTTTTACGTGACCGAAAAAATGTTGCAACACTTCATTAAGCAAGTTCATGACAACAGCGTTCTTAAACCAAGCCCACGCGTTTTGGTGTGTGTGCCTTGTGGTTCGACCCAAGTTGAGCGTCGCGCGATTCGTGAATCGGCGTTAGGCGCTGGCGCACGTGAAGTTTACTTGATTGACGAGCCAATGGCGGCGGCAATTGGTGCGGGTCTGCGTGTTTCTGAGCCAACCGGTTCAATGGTGGTTGATATCGGTGGTGGTACAACAGAAGTGGCGGTGATTTCACTTAACGGTGTGGTTTACTCATCGTCGGTGCGTATCGGTGGTGACCGTTTTGATGAAGCGATCATCAACTATGTTCGCCGTAACTACGGCAGTTTGATTGGTGAAGCGACAGCGGAGAAGATCAAACACGAGATCGGTTCAGCTTATCCTGGTGATGAAGTGGAAGAGATCGAAGTGCGTGGTCGTAACCTAGCCGAAGGTGTGCCGCGCAGCTTTAGCCTCAACTCAAACGAAATTCTCGAAGCGCTGCAAGAGCCTCTAACTGGCATCGTCTCTGCGGTAATGGTCGCGCTCGAGCAGTGTCCGCCTGAACTGGCGTCTGACATTTCAGAAAACGGTATGGTACTGACTGGCGGCGGTGCACTACTGAAAGATCTTGATCGTCTTCTGACAGAGGAAACCGGCATCCCAGTGGTGATTGCTGAAGATCCACTAACCTGTGTCGCTCGTGGTGGTGGTAAAGCCCTTGAAATGATCGACATGCACGGTGGCGATCTGTTTAGCGAAGAATAATCGAAACTTCTTGGCGCTGCCAAGAACCGTAAGAGGATCTCATACTCTATGAAGCCGATTTTTGGCCGGGGACCTTCACTTCAGTTACGTCTATTTTTTGCCGTTATTCTATCAGCCAGCCTTATGCTGGCTGATAGTCGTTTAGGCGCGTTTGCCCAAGTACGTTACTTTCTCAATAGCTTGGTCGCGCCGATTCAGTATCTGGCCGACGTTCCACGAGTGATGTTTGAAGGGGCTTATGAACGCTTCAATATCCGTCAGGATTACATGGAAAGTACCCGCACACTGAAACGGGAAGTACTGCGCTTAAAAAACGATTTATTGTTGCTGGATCAGTACCGGGAAGAGAACCAAAGATTGCGTAAGCTGCTCGGATCATCATTTATTCGCGACGAGCGCAAAGTGGTGACCGAAGTAATGGCGGTCGATACTTCGCCCTATCGTCATCAAGTGGTGATTGATAAAGGGCAGATCGACGGTGTTTACGTCGGTCAACCAGTGGCAAATGAAAAAGGCATCGTCGGCCAAGTGACCTTTGTTTCTGCTCACAACAGCCGAGTGTTACTGCTGACCGATAGCCTGAGCGCGATTCCGGTGCAGGTGATTCGTAATGACATTCGTGTCATCGCCTCTGGGAGTGGTAAAACGGATCTGATTAACCTCGACCATATTCCGATCAGTCTCGATATTGAACAGGGCGACCTGTTAGTCACCTCGGGGTTAGGCGGGATATACCCGGAAGGCTTTCCCGTAGCGCATGTTGCTAATGTCGAGCGTGACACCGCGCGCGAGTTCGCGGTGATTGAAGCGAAGCCGGTGGTCGATTTTGAACGCTTACGTTATTTGCTATTGATATGGCCGAATGACTCTCGTCAGGAGAAAGTTCAACAAGTGTTACCTGACAATCAACAGGAGTCTCAGTAATGGCCAATAGTGTTTTAAAGGGCAAATTTGTCATTTTTGGGTCGTTTTTGATTGCATTGACCCTGCAAACCATCCCTTGGCCCGGTGTGCTCGATTTGATGCGCCCATCTTGGCTGTTGCTGGTCACTTGTTATTGGGTGTTAGCGTTACCGCATCGGGTAAATGTTGGGTCTGCCTTGATCTTGGGTTTGTTGTGGGATTTGCTGCTCGGCTCCACCTTGGGTATCCGCGGCATGATGATGTCGATCGTCATATATCTAGTTGCGCTCAATTTCCTTGTGGTGCGCAATATGGCGCTTTGGCAGCAGGCCATCTTGATTGGCGTGATGTCGATGTTACTCGATGTATTGATCTTCTGTGGCGAGTACTTAATCCAAGATATCACTTTCAATCCGGTTTCTTTGTGGAGCGGTTTGATTAACTGTGTTTTGTGGCCATGGATGTTTTTGTTAATGCGTCGAGTGAGACGCCACTGGCATATAAGATAGACAATGAAACAGTGTTTGATTTTGGCGTCTGGTTCGCCGCGACGTAAAGAGTTATTAACTCAGTTGGGTTACACCTTTTCGGTGCTCAAAACCGATGTGGAAGAACAGCGTCAGACAAATGAAGGTGCGTTTGACTACGTAGCGCGTTTGTCTAAAGACAAAGCGATGGCGGCGGTCTTGCTCGAACCCGATGCCGTCGTGATTGGCTCAGATACTATTGTGGTGTGTGACGATAAGGTATTGGAAAAGCCGGATGACTTGGCGCATGCTAAACAGATGTTGTTGATGCTTTCCAATCGAGCACATCAAGTGATGACAGCGGTGACTGTTGCCACACAAGAGAATCAAGAAACTGTGGTTGTGACCACAGACGTTTGGTTTAAGCCCTTGTCAGAGCAAGAAATAGAACAATATTGGCAGACGGGCGAGCCATGCGATAAAGCTGGTAGTTATGGTATTCAAGGTCTGGGTGGACGTTTTGTGACCCGGATTGAAGGGAGTTATTACGCCGTTGTCGGCTTACCTTTGTACGAAACTGACCAGCTCTTGCGCAAATTTTTATAATTATTTTTGAGGTGCGCTCATGAGTGCTGAGTTGTTGATTAACGTGACCCCGAGTGAGACTCGTGTGGCCATGATTGAGGGGGGCAGCCTCCAAGAAATTCATGTCGAACGAGAAGCCAAGCGTGGCATCGTTGGTAATATTTACAAAGGCAAAGTGAGCCGAGTGTTGCCGGGAATGCAAGCGGCATTTGTTGATATTGGCCTAGAAAAAGCGGCGTTTTTGCACGCCTCCGATATTGTGCCTCACACTGAGTGTGTGGCAGAAAACGAGAAGCAACAGTTTCAGGTTCGCGATATCTCTGAACTGGTTCGCCAAGGACAAGATATCGTGGTGCAAGTGGTCAAAGACCCACTGGGCACCAAAGGGGCACGCTTAACCACCGACATCACTTTGCCATCGCGCTATCTGG
Organism: Vibrio sinaloensis; assembly: GCF_023195835.1. Taxonomy (NCBI): domain Bacteria; kingdom Pseudomonadati; phylum Pseudomonadota; class Gammaproteobacteria; order Vibrionales; family Vibrionaceae; genus Vibrio; species Vibrio sinaloensis. The sequence goes on from NZ_CP096199.1 coordinate 363,309, forward strand.
TGTTTATGCCAGGGGCGAGCCACGTTGGCGTGTCGCAACGTATTGAAAGCGAAGCGGAACGCAACCGCTTGAAAAAAGTGGTTGGTCATTACTGCGACGAAAACGGCGGCTTTATAATTCGCACCGCCGCCGAAGGCGCTGATGAAAAAGAGCTCTCTCAAGACGCGGCGTTTCTTAAACGTCTATGGTCAAAAGTGACAGAGCGTCGCAGCAAGTACAAAACCCGCTCGACCCTTTATGGTGAGCTTGGTTTGTCGCAGCGAATCTTACGTGACTTTGTCGGCACTGAGCTAAATAAAATCTTGGTCGACTCGCGTCAGGAGTTCGAAAACCTCAAAGAGTTTACCTCTGAATACGTACCAGAGCTCACCGATAAGTTAGAGCTGTACGAAGGCGATAAGCCGATCTTTGATATGTACGACACCGAGAACGAGATTCAACGCTCCTTAGAGCGTAAAGTGGAGCTCAAATCGGGCGGTTATTTGATCATCGACCAAACCGAAGCGATGACCACCGTCGATATCAATACGGGGGCGTTTGTCGGTCGTCGCAATCTCGAAGAGACCATTTTCAATACCAATATCGAAGCAACCCAAGCGATCGCTCGTCAACTTCGCCTGCGCAACCTTGGTGGCATCATTATCATTGATTTTATTGACATGGCGTCGGATGAACATCGCAATCGGGTCCTCTCTTCTTTAGAGTCAGCGCTGAACAAAGATCGGGTCAAGACCAACATCAATGGTTTCACTCAATTAGGTCTGGTTGAGATGACTCGTAAGCGCACCCGAGAGAGCATTGAACATGTCTTGTGCTCGACCTGTCCTACTTGTGAAGGTCGAGGTAGCGTCAAAACGGTCGAGTCGGTTTGCTATGAAATCCTACGTGAAATCACTCGAGTCAACCGCGCCTACGACGCCGACAAGTTTGTCGTCTATGCATCGCCAGCTGTGGCAGAGGCTTTGCAAGGGGAAGAGTCTCATGCCCTTGCGGAGCTGGAGGTGTTTATTAGTAAGCAAGTGAAAATTCAAGCTGAACCTTTGTATATTCAAGAGCAATTTGACGTTGTGATGATGTAAAGGCGTGTTGTGAACTCTACGGTTACTCGCATAACGCGATTTTTTCTTGGGTTACTAGTGACGGTGCTGGTCCTGTTGGCCATGGCCGTCACTGGGTTACGTATTGCTCTGCCCAAACTCAATCATTTTCAACCTCAAATTCAAGCTTGGGTGAATCAAAGCACTGGGCTTGAGTTTGAGATTTCTGATATTCACGGTTTTTGGCGTAATACTCATCCCTCTATTTCGCTGCGCGGCGTTGCGGCAGATACCCCTGAAAGTAGCGGCATCTATTTTTCGGCGCAAAATGTGGAGATAGAGCTCGATCTGTTGCAATCACTACTCGAGCGTCAACCTGTCGTGGCAGACTTGAGTATTCACCAACTTAAGTTAGACATCCGCTCAATTGAATGGACTCAAGACACAGCAACGCCAGAACTCAATCCACAAGGCGCGCAAAAAACGGTGATCGAGCAGCTAGACCAATTGCTGCTGCGTCAGTTGGATCGCTTCTCTCTCACCCAATCACAAGTGCACTTTGTTGGCGTAGACGGTACACCGCGAGAGCTGGATATTAGCCGCTTGCACTGGCAAAACCACGGGCGTCGTCACTTTGTCGATGGTGAGGTCAACTTGGCGCACACTAACATCAACTCGGCACAGGTTAAGGCCAATTTCGTTGATCATGGTTCATTGCAAGAAGTGAGCGGTGAGTTTTATGTTTCTGCGCAGAATGTACGAGTGACACCTTGGTTAAGTCAGTACTTTAAAACGGAAATGGGTATCGAGAAAGGTCAGTTAAATTTTAATAGTTGGTTGACATTAGAGCGTAACCAGCCGACCAGCGCTCATGTTGAATTACTGCCGTCTGAGCTGATTTGGCAACAGGGTCAACGTCATGAACTGTTAATTGAATCTGGAGTGTTAGAGCTCGAACCTAGAGAGCAAGGCTGGCAAGTCAATGCTTACTCACTCAATGTGTACACTGACGAGAAAGCTTGGCCCGAGTTCGATGCTGCATTCGATTGGCAGCCTGAGCATTGGCGACTAAATATCTCGCAACTGGACATCGCTGCATTGATGCCATTGATGAAGCTTGCGCCTCAATCTCAAGCAACGAATGAAGTGCTTGAACAGCTCAACCTTGGCGGCCGGTTGGAAGACATTCGAGTCGCAGCTATTGATGATTGGCAAAACCTCAACTATTCCGCCCAGCTATCACAAGGCAGTATGTCGCAGTGGCAGCTACTGCCAGAGGTGCACCACCTTTCTGCGTCGATAAATGGAGACCTACAACAAGCGCAAGCGAAAGTCAGTTTGATTGATGATCTATTGCCTTATGGTGATGTCTTTCAAGCGCCGTTAAGCATCAAGCAAGGTCAAGTTGATCTTGTTTGGCAACAGGATGAGCAGGGATGGTCCTTATGGGCCGATAAAGTGACCGCTGCGACCCCAGATTTGCAAGTGCTAGGCGCATTTCGCTTGGATGTTGAGCAAGACAAAAGCCCATTCTTGTCGTTCTACGCCGAAGCGGATCTCTATAATGCGGGAGAAACGTGGCGCTACTTACCTACTCTGGCATTGGGTCAAGAACTAACGGATTATCTGAGTACTGCGATTCAGGCGGGTAAAGTCAACACCGCCAAGCTGCTGTGGTATGGCAGGTTGGGCGATTTTCCCTATCAACGCAATGATGGCATGTTTCAGGCATGGGTTGGGCTAGAGCAAGCTAAGTTCAGTTTTGATACCGCCTGGCCGCCAATTACGGATTTGCAACTGGACTTGCTTTTCCAAAACGATGCTATGTACCTCGATTCACACAGCGCCACATTGATGGATGTGACCGCAAAACGCATCACCGGGCGCATTCCTGAGTTAGCAGAAGACGGGCATATTGAGATTGAAGCTCAAGCGGTGGCACAAGGCAACGCAGTACGTGATTATATGACGGCCTCTCCTTTGGTCGATTCGGTTGGTGCCGCACTCACGGCAGTACAAGTCGATGGCCAAGTCGAGTCTCGCTTCCAACTCGATATTCCCTTTAGTGGCGATAAAGAAGCGCGTGCATGGGGTTATGCCGACTTAGTTAATAATCATGTCACCATTGATGCTCCACCAATGACCTTAGAAAAGGTTTCAGGACGGGTTGAGTTTGATAATGATGTCGTGAGCGCCGCTGGCATTGACGCAACCTTGCTTACTCAACCCGTCGCTATCGACTTCAACGGCGAAAACATTGCCCAAGGTTATGGCGTCGCGATCGATGTGGTTGGCGATTGGGACATTAAGCCGTTGACGCCATATTTAGGCCAGCGTTGGCTCGGGCCTCTGGATGGTCACGCACCGTGGCGAATGGATGTCGATATTCAGCTCAATGACATTGGTTTTACTTACCAGATAGATACCGAAGCAGATCTAAAGTTAGTGAGTAGTGACTTACCTTCACCGCTCAACAAGTTGATGGGCAAGCCGGGCAAAGGCCGCCTGCAAGCGTCTGGGAATCAGGAAACCGTCACTGCGCGGGTCCAACTGCCTAACTTTAAATACCAGACTGAAATTGATATTCGTCCAAGCACACCAGTGCTGACAGACAGCAACTTAGTCCTAGGTAAAGGGAGTTTTAAAATTAGCCCAGTGGTGGGGCATCACTTACAAATCCGTTTGGCCAAGCTTGATCTTGATGAATGGCTCGAAATGCTCTCTGCTGACCAAGGGCCCTCACAAGCGATAGTCGCGGCAATGAATACCCCTGAAATTCCGTTACCTCAGCGGGTTGACATAAACAGTAAAGAGCTGCGATTGGCCGGTATTGATTGGAACGATGTTGCGTTCTCCGCTCGAAGAAAAGGCTTAGGTTGGTATCTAAACCTCGACAGTCAAGAAGCAAAAGGGGAAGCAAGCTACATAGAACCTTATGACTTGTCCGTGGCGCTGGAACGGCTGCATGTTTACGTCCCTCACTTAGATGAGGAATATCAAGACCGAGCCATGTTTGAAGTTGATGACCCTAATAAACCTCTGATCAGTGCTTTTGAGCGCCAGTTCCATCAACAGGTGCCGAACATTACGCTGACAATAGATGACTTTTGGCTGCAGGGGTATCGAGTGGGTAAAACTCACCTCGATCTTCAGCGCCAAGGGGACAAATTAGAGTGGAAAAAATTGACCTTTGAGAGTGGCACTAACCGAGCGGACATCAAAGGCTGGTGGCAACTGAATGACACCCAAAGCCGTACTCAATTTGATGTGGCGATTTCCGGTGAAAACAACAGTGATATTATGGAACGCTTTGGCGTGACAACAGGAATTCAACGCGCTCCGTTTGATATTCAAGCTAAAGTGGATTGGGACGGTTCACCTTGGTCTGGCCGCATCGATACCTTGAGTGGTGAAGTATCGACAGAACTCGGTAAAGGGGTGATCTCTGATGTGAGCGGTGCGGCTAAGTTGCTCGGCCTATTCAGTTTAGATTCTATTATTCGCAAAATGCAGCTCGACTTTAGCGACATCTTTGATAAAGGCATGGCCTTTAACTCGATTACTGGCAGCGGTTCAATTCGTAACGGCGTGTTTTTGACCAATGACATCAACATGGATGCTGTCGCAGGTGAAATGACCATCAAAGGGCTCGCCAACCTCAACACTCGTACCGTCGATGCAGAAGTGAACTTTGTTCCTGATATCACCTCGGGCATCCCTGTGCTTACTGCGTTTGCGGTGACGCCACAAACCGCACTGTATGTATTGGCGATTACCACGGTTATCTCTCCTGTCGTTGAGGTGTTTACTCAAGTAAACTATGAAGTCAAAGGGCCGCTTGATAACCCAGAGGTAAAAGAGTTATCACGCAGTCGAGGGGAGTTTAAGTTGCCTGAAAAGCTTCGAGAGTCAGTGAAATAAGGATGGCAGACATGGAAAGAGTCGGTTTGATTCAAATGACGTCGGGGCCAGATCCGCAGCAAAACTTGGCCTATATAAGTCAACAAGTGGCTGCCTTGGCTGCGCAGCAGGTGCAATTGGTGGTGACACCGGAAAACGCGTTGGTGTTTGGTGGGCGTCAAGACTACCATAGCGTCGCCGAGGCTCTTGATGATGGTCCACTACAGCGCGCTTTGTCTGAGATGGCTAAAGAGCACCAGTTGTGGCTAGCGGTTGGCAGTATGCCGATTCGTCGTGGGCAGGAAGTCACCACCACCAGTTTGCTCTATTCACCTCAAGGTGAGCTAGTATGCCACTATGACAAACTGCATATGTTTGATGTGGATGTGGCCGATAGTCACCAGCGCTACCGTGAGTCAGAAACCTTTACTCCAGGTAATCAAGTGGTCAGTTATTGTACCCCTTACGCTCACCTCGGTTTTACGATCTGTTATGATGTCCGTTTTCCTACACTGTATAGTGAGTTGGCGCAACGAGGGGTAAATGTCATCTTAGTCCCTGCGGCCTTCACTGCGGTAACAGGTCGAGCTCATTGGCAAACCTTGCTTTGCGCCAGAGCGATTGAAACCCAGAGCTGGATTATCGCGGTCAATCAAGTTGGAACGCATCCATGTGGCAGAGAGACATGGGGTCACTCGATGGTTGTTTCTCCGTGGGGCGAAGTGGTTGCATCATTGGCTGATGAAGCGGGCAATTTATTGGTCGATATCGAACTGAATCAAGTACAAGAGTTGAGAGTGGCGATGCCTGTCCAGCAGCACGCTCGTTTCCGTCACCAGTTACAACAAAATTAAGAGCACATATATGACAATCCACCAAGTAGAAGATGCTTTGTTAAGACCAGCTGGCCTGGGAGAACAAGAGATCGCTGACACTCTCGCCAGCATTGCCACCCGTCAGGTCGACTACGCTGACATCTATTTTCAATCTAGCTGGCACGAGTCTCTCGTGTTGGAAGACAGCATCATCAAAGATGGCTCGTTCAATATAGATTGCGGTGTCGGGGTACGCGCTGTGACTGGTGAGAAAACCGGTTTTGCCTACTCAGATCAGATTCAACTTGAAGGCCTCAAACAGAGTGCACATGCAGCGCGTGGTATTGCCCAACAAGGTCAGAGTGGTTGCGTTCAAGCGTTCAAACGCAATGAAAATCAGCATTACTACGCTGCCGTCAACCCACTAGAAAGCTGGGAAAAAGAACAAAAGACAAGGCTGCTCAAAGAACTAGATGCATATATTCGTACCAAAGAACCGTTAATCAAAGAAGTGTCAATTAGCTTGAGTGGTGTACACGAGCAGATGTTAGTTGCCGCGACCGACGGTACTTATGCAGGCGATATTCGTCCGCTGGTTCGTTTATCGATCAGCGTGCTCGCGCAGAAAGGCGAGCGCCGTGAGCGTGGTAGCGCAGGTGGTGGTGGTCGCTTTGGCTACGACTTCTTCCTCAGTGAAGATGACGGCAACAAAGTTGCCTACCACTTCGCCGATGAAGCGATTCGAATGGCTTTGGTCAATCTTGAAGCCGATGCGGCTCCGGCGGGTATGATGCCTGTCGTACTCGGCTCAGGTTGGCCGGGTGTATTGTTGCACGAAGCGGTAGGCCATGGCCTAGAAGGGGACTTCAATCGTAAAGAGTCTTCAGTATTCAGTGGCAAAGTGGGGCAAAAGGTCACCTCTGATCTGTGTACAATTGTTGATGATGGCACCCTAAAAGACTTGCGTGGTTCGTTGAACGTTGACGATGAGGGTGTTAATGGCCAATACAACACCTTGATTGAAAACGGTGTGTTGAAAGGGTACATGCAAGACAAGCTCAATGCTCGTCTTATGGGCGGTAAACCGACGGGCAATGGCCGACGTGAATCCTATGCCCATTTGCCGATGCCACGTATGACTAATACCTATATGTTGCCAGGCCAGCATACGCCCGAAGAGATCATCTCCACGGTCAAAAAAGGCCTATACGCACCGAACTTCGGTGGCGGGCAAGTGGACATCACTTCAGGCAAGTTTGTGTTTTCTGCCTCTGAAGCCTACCTGATTGAAGATGGTAAGATCACCCGCCCAGTCAAAGGAGCAACCTTGATCGGTTCGGGTATTGAAGCCATGCAGCAAGTCTCTATGGTCGGTAATGACTTAAGCATCGACCGAGGTGTCGGTGTGTGCGGAAAAGCAGGACAAAGTGTGCCGGTTGGCGTAGGTCAACCAACCCTTAAACTCGATTCCATCACAGTTGGTGGCACTGAGTAACAACACAACGCTTTGCTTGGAGTGCGGGCTTCGCCTTGCGAGCATCTAGCTCCGAGAACGGACTTCGTCCTTCTAGAGGAGTTTGTGATGAGCGAGTCGAAAGTTGCTGGTAGCACTGGCTAATATCTAAGTTTAATTATCTGAATTTAAAAGAAAAGGATTGGCACATTGTGCCAATCCTTTAAGTTGCAATTCTCGAAACTCGAAACTCGAAACTCGAAACTCGAAACTAGATCCCATCGCGCTCGATAGGGCAGCTCATACAGCGGGCGCCACCGCGACCACGTCCCAATTCGTTACCTGGAATAGTCAACACTTCAATGCCTGCCTTGTCGTATTTCTCATTGGTGTAAACATTACGCTCGTAACCAATCACGACGCCAGGTTTCACTGTCAGTACATTATTGGCATCGTTCCACTGTTCGCGCTCTGCTTCGTAGCTATCGCCGCCTGTGGTGATGATCTTTAAGTAATCCAGTTCGAGCGCTTGCTCGATGGAATGGATAAAGCTAGGCACTTTTTCTACCTTCATCTCACCATCTTGTTTCGGCGTGAGTCGCCAAGTATTAAGATCTTTGCGCATAATTTCTGGATACACAGAGAAGGTATCCACATCCATATGGGTCATCACCGTATCTAAGTGCATACATGAGCGGTGTTTTGGTAGCTCAATCGCGATCACTTGTTTTGCCTGCCCATGCTTAAACAGGTTGGCGGCTAAGTTTTCGACACCTTGCGCAGTGGTACGTTCGGACATGCCAATCAATACCGCCCCTTTACCAATCACCAGAACATCGCCACCTTCGATGTTGGCATTATCATAATGAAGATCTTCATCACCGAAATACTTGATAAAGTCTTGGCCTGCAAATACCGGATGCCAACGATAGATAGCGCGCAAATGGTTGGTTTCTCTTTGGCGTGCTGGCTTCATCATTGGATTGAGTGATACACCACCATACACCCAGCAAGAGGTATCGCGGGTAAACAGGTGGTTAGGTAAAGGCTCGATAACAAAGTCGAGTGGTCGATGCATATGAGGCAGCATAGATGCTGATTGAATCGGCAACTCGGAGTAAGCTAAACCACCGAGCAACACGGTGGCTAGATGCTCGTTATCCATTTCGAACAGGTAGTGACGTAAGTCTCTGGCGAAGGTTGGACCAAAACGGAAATCGGAGATTTGGGTGTCGAGCAGCCAAGCTTTTGCTTCAGCGACCGCTAAGGTTTCAACCAGTAAGTCATGAAGAAGAAGAACTTCGACGCCTTGGTCGGTTAAGGTTTGTGCAAACTTGTCGTGCTCCTCGCCTGCAGCTTCAACGGCTAACACGTCATCAAACAGAAGATCGTGACAGTTAGATGGGGTGAGGTGGGTGAGGGCGCGCTCAGGGCGGTTTAATAGTACACGTCTCAACTGACCAACTTCTGAGCCTACATACAACTTACTCATTTTGTGTCCTTACTTGTTTTTCCTGCGCGTATTTATGACAAGATTGTTATAAAGATGCAACCCTGGTTTGTAGTTCTATGATTTGAGTTTTTGGTTTTTACTGGTGTTTAATTTTGTTATTGATGGTTTTAAGCAAGTTATTTGCTATATTTATCTTTTGCTGGCACGGGCGGGAGATGCGTTGCTATTCGTTTGCCGCGACATCAGAGAGTGCAGATTGTGACTTTAAACCAGCATAGCTATGCAGATTCAGCCACTCTTGGGCGAAATAGTGCATGTTTTATTCAATTAGATTCGAAATTCGGTTATGCACGCGAAGCAGATAAAAACGCATAAACACCAGACGTTGCAGGCTATCGCTAAATAGAGAGAATGTTCTGAATTCCTGTTTTGATAAAAAATTGTTAATTTTGATTGTTGTGAACTCGATCCTGCTAAAGTCACTGAGCTTGAGAGGATAAAGATCGGCGTGAGATCCTATTTCAGGTAGTAATTTCGTTGGATCCATGCGATATTTCACCGCTGTAAGTTACGATCATTTTTGTCATTATCTGGAGCACGGCATATGTCTCAACAAGATGAATATCTATCGGTTGAAGAGTTAATTGAAATTCAAAAAGAAGATACTCGCGATATCATTCAAGCTTTATTGGAAGATGGCAGTGATCCGGACGCTCTATACGAAATTGAACATCACCTGTTTGCCGAAGACTTTAACACCCTAGAAAAAGCGGTAGTTGAAGCGTTCAAAATGGGTTTTGAAGTGCTTGAAGCAGAGGAAACGGAAGACGAGGATGGCAACAAACTGCTGTGCTGTGATGCCACTATGGAGTCTGCACTGAATGCCGAAGCCATTGATGCGCAAGTAGAGAAACTCGTCCACCTGGCTGAAAAATACGACATTATTTACGACGGCTGGGGCACTTACTACGAAGGCGAAGATGCGCTCTACCCAGAGGAAGAGGATGACGAGGAGTAATCTTCGCTCTCGATCTGCTTCGAATACCAGCCAAAAGGCTGGTATTTTTGTATCTGCGCCTCGCTTTTGCCCTGTTTCTCGCTTTATAATCGTCCAACTTTGATCTAGGACAAGTTTGAAACTATGCAACTCCCTCTGGCAGGCTTATGGCAACTCTCTCCATTGACGGACTTATCAATTCCTCAAGATGACATTACCTTTCCTGCGCCGTTGAGCCTGATATTGCCCGATACGCTCTCAGAATCAGACATTGCACAGCAAGAATGGCACCTTATGCACGACATTGAGGTCGATGAGTCGATGCTGGCTTTTCCTGCGGTTGAGCTGGTTATGGCTGGGGTCGATTATTACGCTGAAGTCCGGATTAATGGGGTGGCCGTATTCGATTGTGATCAATCTCAGTCGGTGTATAAAAAAGATATTCGCCCTTATTTGCAGCGTGGTCGGAATCGATTTGAGATCCTGTTTTTGGAGCAAGATCAAGACAGTCTACTCGATGAGCAAGAGATCGTGTTGTGCCCGTTAGATCAGAGTCCGTATAACCCGAGTGACTCACGCATTGGGGTGTGGCAGGTACCGTACTTACAGTTTATCCGCCACGTGCGCCTCGATCATGTTGCGACGGAGCAAATCTGGCATCACGGCGGTGGCTGTGAGTTTATGGTGGATTTGCACTACACCACGTATGCGGCTGGGTTGGTCTCGGCGGCGGTTAAATTTAATGGCATGACTTATCACCTACCCATCGATGTTCGCGATAATCATGTCAGTGCCCTGTTTCAAATTGAAGCGCCTATCTATGCCGATAGTGCCAACCCCGAAGCAGACGATCTGTATCTGCTGGAGGTGGCACTCGATGGGCAAACCCAACGTTTCCATATTGGCTTAAGCGAACAGCTGTGTGTCAGCCACTACGCATTGTAAGCTTGCTAACAGGCCAAACTAGGTTGGGGCGTTTGTTGGCGTTGCCAGACTTTTTCATGCAAGTAATACACGCAAGTATTAATCGTGGGTTCAATCGCAGCCAGTATCCCTCCGACAAATGCATCGCCAGTCATTAAGTACACCACACTGAAAGCGACGCTGAAATGGACAACAGCAAAGCTGGTGGTTTTGACCTTAGTTGAACGACTCAATCGACGAAGTGTGCGGCTTTGGGTCCAGGCTCGCTCATGGAAATAGAAAGCGATGGTATTGACTGAAGGCTCAACCATGGCAATGAAACTCCCGAGCAAAAAATCGCCGGTGAGCCAGTACGCCACGGTCAAAGCGACAGTGAAGTGCAGTACAGCGAAAGTCACGGTTTTTTTCATCATCAAAGCCCATCAGTATGTTTGGATATGGCTATTATTGATAACTATTCGTATTAATGAAATTCGCTTGTACCGATTTCATTGATAGGCTGCGGCAATTAAAACAGGCGCTCAATGAGCGCCTGATAACATCATAGTGATTGACGGGTATTAGCTATTAGCCTTGTGGTTTTACCACCAGAACATTGATTGGTGAATTATTCACAACTTTACTGGCTACAGAACCTAGCACCACTTTGTCAATTTTCGAGCGTTTGTGGCTTGGCATCACGATAAGATCTGCCCCCAGTTTTTCTGCATAGTTAAGAATCGTTGAGTACGGTTTACCTTCGGCAACATGCACTTTGTAAACGACATCGTCGGCAATGTGCTGAGCGGCAAACGCCTTCAGTTGTCCCTCAACATCGTTTTTCATCTTCATCGCGGCATCTTTGGGGAAGTAGGTGGCGACCATCGACATATGAATACCCGGTAGAACATTGAGCAGATGAACTTGGGCATTAGAGTGCTTAGCGTGCCATACCGCAAGCTCAACGGCTTTATCTGAAAAACCTTTGTCGTTTAAATCGACTGGAACCAGAATCTGTTTGTACATTGTGATATCTCTCTTCATCCGTCACCGCTTGTTAGGGGAAACGGGTTGGATTGCATTCATAGAGTAAGTGTAGCCCTGCATTGTGTGCAGGGCTGACTCATTAGGCGCTCAGTTGTTCCTTGCGAGCTCGACGCTTCTGATTCAGGCCTAGACCAATCAGTAGCAGCAGTGCAGGCAGGAATACCCACTCTTTCATCGGTCGGTCAGCATCGACGACCACAGCGCGAATTTCCCAGTCGAAATCGATCCCTGCCGACTCCGCTGGACTGCCAAACTCGACCATATCGACGATCATTCGTCCATCATCCTCGTTAAGCATTAAACCCATCGACGAGATACGATCTTGCGCTGTTTCTGCTTCATCGTCGAACGGCAGTCGAACCGTTTTAGATATGTAAGTGCCTTCAAGGTTTTCCCCAGCAACTAACAGTTCGATTTGCTCACCGACGTTCATGTTCTCGGCGATTTGTGCGATAGCCGTACCAGGATGCTCTACTTTGGCTGGGTAGATTTGATCCCACCAAAAGCCAGGGCGGAAGAAGGTAAAGGTCAGAGCAAGCAGAAGTATCGTTTCCCACCACTTATTCTTAGTGAACCACCAACCTTGCGTTGCCGCAGAGAATATCAGCATAGCGATAACCGAAGATATGATCGTGAGCATTAAATGCCACCATGTATCAATCCCCATCAATAATAATTGAGTATTGAAGATAAACATGAAAGGCAGAATCGCGGTTCGGATATCGTAGGTAAAGCCTTGAATACCGGTGCGGATTGGGTCCGATTTAGCGATAGCCGCCGCTGCAAATGCTGCGAGGCCAACCGGTGGCGTGTCATCGGCAAGAATACCGAAGTAGAACACAAATAGGTGTACCGCGATCAATGGGATGATCAAACCGCTTTGCGCGCCAAGCGTTACAATAACTGGAGCCATCAAAGTGGAGACCACGATGTAGTTTGCGGTTGTTGGCAATCCCATCCCTAAGATCAGGCTGATCACTGCGGTAAACAGCAACATCAGAATGATGTTACCACCCGAGATAAACTCGACGAAGTCGGTCATCACCAAGCCAATGCCCGTCAATGTCACTACGCCAACTACCGTACCTGCTGCCGCCGTCGCCACACCTATACCAATCATATTGCGCGCGCCTGAAACTAAGCTCTCGGCCAAATCGACAAAACCGGCTTTAGTGTGCTCCGCCATAGAACCTTGCTTGGCAAACACAGCCATTAAAGGTCGCTGAGTCAGCAAAATGAAAATCATAAACACGGTTGCCCAGAACGCCGACAATCCAGGCGAGAATCGCTCTACGGTCAAACACCACACCAATACAACGATCGGCAGTAGGTAGTGCAAGCCTGACTTAATAGTTGGGCCTGGATCAGGCACTTCGGTAAGCTCGGCATCAATCTCAATCGCGCCCTCTTTGGCGTATTGAGCTGAAATTTTCACCAAGGCCACATAACTGATGAGTAGGGCAATGGTCACAATTGGAGTCGCCGCAGCGCCAAAGACGTCTTTGGTCCAACCCACACCGTAGTAAACCGCCGCGCTTATCACGCATAGGCCAAGGATGGTGCCAGTAAACGACAGCAAGCTGGCAATTAAGGTTGGATTATGACGACGTGGAAGCCCAGTCATACCCGCCTTGCACGCTTCAAGGTGCACAATGTAGATCAGAGCGATGTATGAGATAAGCGCTGGAAGAATCGCAGCTTTAATGACTTCAACGTAAGAAATACCCACATACTCAACCATTAAGAATGCCGCTGCACCCATAATTGGTGGGGTGAGCTGGCCGTTGGTTGATGCGGCAACTTCGACGGCACCAGCTTTGGTTCCCGGGAATCCTACTCGTTTCATGAGCGGAATCGTAAAGGTACCGGTTGTCACGACGTTGGCAATCGACGAGCCTGACACTAAGCCTGATAGGCCTGACGCCACAACCGCGGCTTTCGCAGGGCCACCACGCATGTGACCAAGCAGCGAAAAGGCGACCTTAATAAAGTAAGCGCCCGCTCCCGCACGTTCTAGCATGGCACCAAACAGAACAAACAAGAACACAAACGAGGTCGATACCCCCAATGCCACACCAAACACCCCTTCGGTGGTGAGCCATAAGTGTGACATTGCTTTATTTAAGCTAGCACCCTTGTGGGCAATGACATCTGGCATGTACGGACCGCCAAACGTGTACAGTAGGAACACCGCTGCTACCACCATCAGTGGAGGACCGAGCGCGCGGCGTGTGGCTTCAAGCAATAGCACCATGCCGGTGACTGCGATCACGATGTCAAACGACGTCGGAGCGCCAGAGCGACCAGCAAGTTCAGTGTAGAAAATATAGATATACGCGGCAGAAAAACTGCCTGCCAGCGACAGCAGCCAGTCAATGGCCGGAATATGATCGCGAGGTGAGTTCTTCAGTGCTGGGTAGGCGGTGAAGGCCAAGAACACGGCGAACATTAAATGGATAGAACGTGCTTCGGTATCGTTAAGTACGCCAAAGTTGAAAATGAACGGCAAAGGAGACGCGTACCAAAGTTGGAACAGTGACCAACATAGCGGCACAAACCACAAGATGCGACCAGCTAGCCCGGATGGGGCGCGCGCACCTGTATCGGATTGAGCGACCATTTCTTGCACATCTTGAGACGGAGTTGTTGTCTTCGACATGGACTAAATCCTTATTATAAGTGGTCCGTATGATTTTGATTATTCGAACCTTTATTCAGCATCTTTTAGTGTAGTGAAAAGATGAAATATTGCTCAGTTAACAGTACCTATTTCATCAATTATCGGATCATTCTTGCTGGTTAAAATCGCCGTAAACATCGTTAAAGATTTTGTAGTTAGAGCCACTAGCTAGCTGCAATCTTTGCCTTGTTTCCAGCGATTTTTCCTGCGCAATTTTCTGAACACATAATTAATGACATAGGTACATTTTCTTAGACACAGAAACAGAAAGAGTTTCAACAAGGCGAAACTCAAAAAAGGTGTTGTTTTAAAACAATAAGATTGTGTCAAGGAGGGAGCCCTCCTTGACACTAGAGAGGCTTACTTAAGTAGGCCGATCTCTTTGTAGTATTTCTCTGCACCAGGGTGTAGAGGGATAGATAGACCAGCTTTCACCATGTCTTCTTTCTTAAGGTTAGCGAACGCTGGGTGTAGACGTTTGAAAGTATCGAAGTTTTCGAATACTGCTTTTGCAACGTTGTAAGCGACGTCGTCAGAAACCTTGGTAGTGGTTACCATAGTTGCAGCCACACCAAAGCTATTTACGTCGTTTTCAGTACCGCGGTACATACCTGCTGGTACTGTGCTGTATGCGTAGTAAGGGTTGTTAGCAACGATCTCGTCGATCTTCGCACCGGTCGCAGATACAAGCTTCGCATCACAAGACGTGGTTGCTTCTTTGATTGATCCATTTGGGTGACCAACCACGTAAACGAATGCATCGATTTTGTTATCACATAGTGCTTGAGAACGCTCAGAGCCTTTTAGTTCCGACGCGAGTTTGAAGTCATCGTTGGTCCAGCCCATTGCTTCCATTACCACGCCCATTGTCGCACGGTCACCTGAACCAGGGTTACCGATGTTCACGCGCTTACCTTTTAGGTCTGCAACATTTTCGATGCCTGCGTCACTGCGTGCGATGATGTTGAATGGTTCTGTGTGTAGAGAGAACACTGCACGTAGCTCTTTGTACGGGCCTTGTTCAGCAAACTTACTTGTACCGTTGTAGCCGTGGTACTGCCAGTCAGACTGAACGATACCGAAATCTAGCTCGCCAGCGCGGATAGTGTTGACGTTGTAGATTGAACCACCAGTTGATTCTACAGAACAACGAATATTGTGCTCTTTGCGGCCTTTGTTAACTAGCTTACAGATTGCACCACCAGTTGGGTAGTAAACACCAGTTACCGAACCAGTACCAATAGTGATGAACTCTTGAGCGTTAACTGCGCCAGCGCCCATAACGGCAGCTGCAATCGCACCAACTTTAATAAGTTTGTTCAATGCCATGAATTTCCCTTCCTTATTCATTATTAACCCTAAACAAGTGTAGTTGTTTAAGGAGTTTCCTCATGTTGGAAACGGCATCTTTTTCAATCCGTATGTTGAAAAAGTGGCTGAATAATAGCAAAAAATTGGCACATAATTACACGTGTGTTAAAAAATATAGTCATTATGCCTATATGAAATCGGAATGTGGCAGGATTGTTTTGATTGCAATTGCCATAACAATCAATTACTTAAGTTAGCTCTAGTTCTAAGGGGTGATTTTTTTAAGATGTGATCTGAGTCACGCCGCAATATTGACGGCGTGAATCTGAGATTTGTGTGGATAGGTATTAGCCAGTGTACTCAAAAAGATCGCACACTGAGTCGAACAATTGCTCAGTAGTAATCGACAAGGTCGGGGTAATGAAAATGGTGTCATCACCGGCAACAACTCCAAGTATTCCCTCAGCTTTACCCAGTGAGTCGAGCAAGCGAGCAATCAACTGCGCAGCGCCTGGGCCGGTGTGAATGACCACCAAAGCATTATTGTGGTCAATATCAAGCACTAACTCACGCAGTGAACTTGAAACAGTCGGGACTCCCAACTCGGCAGGCAAGCAATAGACCATCTCCATTTTGGCATTACGGGTACGAACCGCGCCAAATTTGGTCAACATACGTGACACTTTGGACTGGTTGATATTTTCGAACCCTTCATTTTTAAGAGCTTCAACAATATCGCCTTGGGAACCAAAACGTTCCTCTTTTAATAGGGCTTTAAAAGCACGAACGAGGTTATCTTGTTTTTCAGAATGGCGCATGGCTTCGTTTCTATGTTTGTGAGTATCAAAAGCAAGTGAATATTCTCGCATAGCTATGCATTTAGTGCCAACGGCAACAGGCAAATCTGTCTAACGTATCACTGTAAACTGACAAAAAATCACGGTAAAAAAATTGGCGTTAACCCTTTGTCATTCAAGGTGAAGACCCACATAATGCTCACCGACCTCTAGCACGTTTTTGTCGGATTGCGCAAGGTCGCAAAGCTGACGTTAATTGATTGTAATCAGGTTGTGATTGGTTTAGCTTGGGCGTACCCGATTTTAAACCGCCCTACAAAACATATATAAGAGAATCTTCTCAAGGAGAACTACGATGAAAGTAGCTGTTATTGGTGCCGCAGGTGGCATCGGTCAAGCCCTAGCCCTTCTACTTAAAAACCGTCTTCCAGCGGGTTCAGATCTAGCTCTATACGATATTGCACCAGTGACTCCTGGTGTTGCTGCCGATCTAAGCCACATCCCAACCCCAGTGTCAATCAAAGGCTACGCCGGTGAAGATCCGACACCAGCACTAGAAGGTGCTGATGTGGTATTGATCTCAGCAGGTGTGGCACGTAAGCCAGGCATGGATCGTGCGGATCTGTTCAATGTAAACGCGGGTATCGTGAAATCTCTTGCTCAACGTATCGCTGACGTTTGTCCTAAAGCCATGGTGGGTATCATTACTAACCCAGTTAACACCACTGTGCCTATCGCAGCAGAAGTTCTTAAGCAAGCGGGCGTTTACGACAAGCGTCGTCTGTTCGGTGTGACGACTCTTGACGTGATTCGCTCAGAAACGTTTGTCGCAGAGCTAAAAGACAAAGATCCAGGTGAAGTGCGTGTACCTGTGATCGGCGGTCACTCGGGTGTGACGATTCTTCCGTTGCTATCTCAAGTTGAAGGTGTTGAGTTTACCGCTGAAGAAGTGGCGGCACTGACTAAGCGCATTCAAAACGCAGGTACCGAAGTGGTTGAAGCAAAAGCGGGTGGCGGTAGTGCGACGCTATCAATGGGTCAAGCAGCATGTCGCTTTGGTCTAGCGCTAGTGAAAGCCCTGCAAGGTGAAGAAGTGGTTGAGTACGCTTACGTTGAAGGTAACGGTGAGCATGCGCCATTCTTTGCACAGCCAGTGAAACTGGGTAAAGACGGTGTAGAAGATATCCTTAGCTACGGTGAGCTAAGTGATTTTGAGAAATCTGCCCTAGACGGAATGCTTGAGACGCTTAACGGTGACATCCAAACGGGTGTTGATTTCGTTAACAAGTAATCTCTATTGAATGATGCAAAGCCGACTTTCGAGTCGGCTTTTTTGATCGCTTTAACCTCTTGTTCGTATTAAAGCCAGATGTAGAGGAGAGTGATTATGGACATCTGTCAGATCAAAAAAGGCATGCTGGTTGAGTGTCAGCAGGGGATTGGCAAGGTTTTGGTGGTAGATAGAGAAACTAATTGCGTGTTGATTGAAGAGCAATCATCTCAGCAGCAAATGGCGGTCGATGTGCAAGAGCTTATCGACAACCCACAGCTCCATCAAGGCTGCGACCAGTATTACTAGACGGTCACTGACCAAAAAAGCGAGCCTTGGCTCGCTTTTTTTATTAGCGACAGCGTATTTATTTACGCACCGCGATCGCTTCGATCTCAATGCCGACGTCCTTTGGCAGACGCGCTACCTCAACACAAGAGCGTGCAGGGTAGTTTGCAACTTGGTGCTCATCAAAGAACTTGCCGTAAACTTCGTTCACTGTACCAAAGTCATTGAGGTCTTTAACGAATACCGTCATTTTGACGATGTCAGAAACCGTCAGGCCAGACGACTCGACAACGGCTTTTACGTTTTCTAGGGATTGACGAGCTTGCTCTGCGATATCGGCAGAGACTTCACCTGTGCTCGGGTTGACTGGGATTTGGCCAGAAGTCAAAACCATGTTGCCGAGGTCAACACCTTGTACATATGGGCCGATTGCTGCTGGTGCAGATTCTGTATGCAGGACTTTAGTCATTGTTATGTTCCATCTGTTTTAGGTTAGCAGAATTTAGGTGGTCCAGTGTGCCGCGAATTATCAGGCGCGTAAAGCGATAATCCCCGCCTCATCCAGCGGGGACGAAAAGCTTCGCTGCAATCGGTCTAGCGTTCCGTTACGATCTCACGTGAGAAGACTTTTTCGCAGTATTTACACTTAAGGCGGATGTCTTGTTGTTTCTCAAACACCTTGAAGCTAGTTTCAACCGGTTCGTTGTGGCTAATACAGTTGCTGTTTGGGCATTCAAACACGTTGTTGATCTGCTCTGGGAGTTCCAATGCCAGCTTTTTCACCACTTGATAGTCTTCTATCTGATTGACCGTTGCATGTGGCGCATACAGGGCCAGTTTGCTGGCTTGCTCTTCGCTGATAAACACATTTTCAATCTTGAGTAGGTCTTTGTGGCCGAGCGCAGATGACGGTAGGTTTAGCCCAACGGTGACCCGTTGCTGCGACTTGTGCATCGAAAACAGTTTTAGGACCTTGATGCCAATTTGTGCTGGGATGTGGTCAATAACGGTGCCGTTTTTGATCGCCTCTACCTGCAATTGAGTTTCTTTGTTCATGGTGGTTTCTCCCTCGATTACAGTGTTTGATTTAAAACCAGTGCCAGCAGCGCTTCACGAGCGTAAACGCCATTCTCTGCCTGCTGGAAATAGTAGGCGTGCGGTGTTTTGTCGACATCGACGGTAATTTCATCAACACGAGGAAGTGGATGCAACACTTTCAGGTTGTCGCGAGCGTCTTTTAGCAAGGCTCCGGTTAGAATGTAGGCCGATTTAATGTGGGCGTACTCTGATTCGTCAAAGCGCTCTTTCTGTACACGGGTCATGTACAGGATATCGAGCTCAGGCACCACGCTTTCCATATCGGTGTGTAGGCTGTAGGCAATGCCTGCCTCATCCAACTCTTCACAGATATAGTCAGGCATGGCTAGCGCTTCAGGCGCGATAAAGTAGAAGCGGACATTGTTGAATTTGGCTAACGCTTGGGTCAACGAGTGCACGGTGCGGCCATATTTGAGATCGCCAACGAAGGCAACATTGAGATTATCTAAGCGCCCTTGCGTTTCGGCGATAGAGAACAAATCGAGTAACGTCTGGGTTGGGTGCTGGTTAGCACCGTCACCGGCGTTGATCACAGGCACACCGTTTGAGAATTCAGAGGCGAGACGAGCGGCGCCCTCTTGTGGGTGACGCATCACAAAGGCATCGACATACGAGGAGATGACTTGGACTGAATCGGCGAGCGTCTCCCCTTTTTTGGCTAAAGAGGTATTGCCACCGTTATCAAAACCAATCACGCTACCGCCGATACGTTGAATCGCCGTTTCAAAAGAGAGGCGAGTACGGGTTGATGGTTCAAAGAAACAGCTCGCAATCACCTTATTCTTAATCAGTTCTGGCTTTTGCTCTGCTTTCAGTTCACCTGCCGTTTTGACAATCAACTCCAGCTCTGTGCGAGAGAGCTCCGGAATCGAGATAATGTGCTTATTGTAAAGCGTGTTTGTCATAATCATCTTCCCAGTCACGAATATTAGGCAATAAAAAAGCCCCCCATAAAGGGAGGCTTCAAAAACAGATGGAAACAGTGAAATAACCAGCCAGTAAGCACATTGGCTTACCCAGTGTAATACGCTTTTTAGAGCACGAATTACGTGGCATCGAGTCACTACCTCCAGACAAATTGCCGAGCATTATACGCTGAAGTTTTGTTAACGCAAGCGATTACATCGAGCCTTTTACTGTCGAGTGACGCTGCGTTTTAGCTACCAAGTGTGGCCACCATCACAGCTTTGATGGTGTGCATGCGGTTCTCTGCTTGGTCAAAGACAATCGAGTGGTGCGATTCAAACACCTCTTCGGTGACTTCAAGGCCTTGCATGCCGTATTTCTCGGCCACTTGCTTACCAATCGTGGTTTCATCGTTGTGAAACGCCGGTAGGCAGTGCATAAACTTCACTTGTGGATTGGCCGTTTTGGCGATGACGTCCATGTTCACTTGATAAGGTGTCATTTTCGCTACGCGTTCATCCCATGCCTCTGCTTCTTCACCCATCGAAACCCATACATCAGTGTATAGGTAGTCACACCCTTTTACGCCTTCTTCCACGTTTTCTGTGAGAGTCAGTTTGGCGCCTGTCTGCTTGGCGATCTGCTGACAAGTGGCCACCAGTTCTTGTTGTGGCCAAAACTCTTTTGGTGCGACAAGGCGAATGTCCATGCCCATTTTTGCAGCGCCCACCAACAGCGAGTTCCCCATGTTGTTACGTGCGTCACCTAGGTAAGCAAAGGCAATTTGATGTAATTGCTTGCCGCGGCCATGTTCGAGCATGGTTAGAAAATCAGCCAGAATTTGGGTCGGATGAAACTCGTCGGTTAAGCCATTCCATACCGGAACCCCTGCATGCGCCCCTAGCTCTTCGACAATCTCTTGACCAAAACCACGATACTCGATGCCATCGTACATGCGGCCCAGAACCCGTGCGGTGTCTTTCATCGACTCTTTTGCACCGATTTGTGAGCCTGATGGTCCGATGTAAGAGACTTGAGCGCCCTGATCAAAAGCGGCCACTTCAAATGCGCAACGGGTTCGGGTTGAGGCTTTCTCAAAGATTAAGGCGATGTTTTTGCCGCTGAGCTTCTTTTGTTCGCTGCCCGCATACTTGGCTTTTTTTAGATCTGCAGAGAGATCGAGCAGGAATTGAATCTCCTTGGGCGAGAAATCCAACAGCTTGAGGAAGTTTCGGTTACGTAGATTAAAGGCCATACTCCAGTCCTTGAATGTTCATTCAGCTAATGGAGTTAGTTAAACATATTTAATTGCTGTTTGTGAATAGTTATTTTAATAAAGTGCCGAGATATGAATTATATCTCGGCAATAGTGATTATAAATTCTCTTCTGCGTACTCTGCTAGGCGGCTGCGAACCACGCCGTTAAGGTGAATGTTAGCGCTGCCTTCAAAGTTCTTGAATCTCTCTACCATATAAGTCAACCCGGAGGTCACCGGCGTTAAGTAGTGGGAGTCAATCTGAGCCAAATTCCCCGAGCAGACAATTTTGGTCCCTTCGCCGCAGCGGGTAATGATGGTTTTGATCTGTGAGGCGGTAAGGTTTTGGCACTCATCAAGCAGAACAAACGCGTTTTGGATTGAGCGACCGCGCATAAAATTTATCGATTTAAACTGAATATTGGCCTTATCGCAGATGTATTTGAGCGAGCCCTCTGTGCAATGATCATTTTTGTGCAGCGCTTCCAAGGTATCGGTCACAGCGGCTAACCAAGGCAGCATTTTTTCCTCTTCGCTGCCCGGCAAAAAGCCGATCGACTCACCGATATCGGGCGTGTTACGAGTTACGATGATCTTGTCGAACATACTTTTTTCTATGGTTTGTTCTAATGCAGAGGCAAGAGCGAGTAAGGTTTTGCCGCTCCCCGCTGCGCCGGTGAGGATCACCAGATCAATATCTGGGTCGAGCAGGGCATCCAGAGCCATGCCTTGATAGATGTTTTTGGGTGTGATGTCCCAAGCGCGGCGGTGCATCATCCGCTCCCGGCTAAGGTCTTTGATGGTGATCGCTTCAGGTTCGATCTGTTCCACTCGCCCTGCGAAATCACTCTCCTCATCGATAATGTATTGATTAAGGTAAGTTGGCTCAAATGGCGCCCTATCAAGGGTGTGGTAGGTGTGACCGGCAAGCGTGCGGCTTTCGACATTTTGCACATTGCTCCAGAACTCACCTTCGATTTGCTGGAAACCTTTGGTCAGATATTGGACATCGTCAATTAACTGATCGGTGCGATAGTCTTCGACAAAGCGAACCCCTGCGCCTTTGGCTCGCAGCCGCATATTGATGTCTTTGGTGACTAAGATGACTTCGCGCGGTGCGCGCTTGTTCTGTAAGTACAGCACGCCGTTGAGGATCCGGTTGTCACCGGCTTTATCGGCAAAGGCTTTGACAGTCTCCTGCAGTTCGAAGTCGGCCAAGATCGCAATGTGCCCTGTGCCGTCATGGTCTTTATTAATAGGGATGCCTTCTGATATTTCATCCGGTGTGGCGTCTTTGAACATGGCTTCTAGAGCTCGGATTGCAACTCGCGCGTCGCGGGCAACGTCACGTTTGCTGTCTTTGATGCGGTCGAGCTCTTCCAGCACTGTCATTGGAATCACAACGTCGTGTTCTTTGAAAGAGTAGATGGCGAGGGGTTCGTGAAGAAGAATGTTGGTGTCGAGAACAAATAGCTTCCGGTCGGTGTCACCCATAAGCGTCTCCTTGCCGTTTTCGGCTTGCTTAGCCCCTCATACATAAGCATGAAGTGGCTTGCTGAGGTCGCTTGCAATGCTGTAGCCAGATCGCGGACGGTTTGACTACAAAATGCAAACCTATGTTGATCGTCATCCTAGTGAATGCATCTCTTGTGCCAGCCAGAAAGTTGACGGCTTGGCGAGCGCATTCACCTTAAAGTATAAGGTGGTTTCACCACGCTCTGGGTTAGAAATGCCATTGATTTCTTACACTTTGATGTCATCAGCAACTCAGGCAAAAAAAAGTGGCGTTTTGCGGTCTTTGTACGTGACCAATATCACAGCTTCAAGTAAGATTAGCGACCTTTTTTGACGCAAAGACTGACCTTTTTTTCCGCTTCAGTTGCCTTTCAACTTGCGTCAGAACAGCTAAGATTTATAGACCCATTTTCGAATCAAAATAGATGAGGTAGTCGATTCATGACATTTGCTTTGGGCCAGCGCTGGATTAGCGATACAGAGGGTGATTTAGGGTTAGGAACTGTGGTGGCTGTTGATGCCCGTACCGTAACACTCATGTTTGCCGCATCTGAAGAGAACCGAGTTTATGCTCGTAATGACGCGCCGGTTACCCGAGTGACTTTTAATGTTGGTGATGTTATCGAAAGCCAACAAGGCTGGTCGCTGACCGTTGAGCAAGTGATCGAAGAACAAGGACTGTACACCTATTTAGGCACCCGAGAAGATAATGGTGAAGAGGTTGCGCTGCGAGAAATCATGCTCAGCAACCAGATCCGTTTTAATAAGCCGCAAGATAAACTCTATGCGGGGCAAATCGACCGAATGGACAACTTTGTGCTCCGTTATCGTGCATTGATGAACCAATATGAGCAGCATAAAAGCCCAATGCGTGGTTTGTGCGGCATGCGCGCGGGCCTGATCCCGCATCAGCTTTATATTGCCCATGAGGTTGGTCGTCGTCACGCGCCTCGCGTACTTTTGGCCGATGAAGTGGGTCTAGGTAAAACCATCGAAGCGGGCATGATCATTCACCAGCAGGTGCTGGCTGGGCGTGCCGAGCGCATCTTAATAGTGGTGCCAGAAACATTGCAGCATCAGTGGCTGGTCGAAATGATGCGTCGCTTCAATCTGCATTTCTCTATTTTCGACGAAGAGCGCTGTATCGAAGCGTACGCCGATGCAGACAACCCGTTTGATACTCAACAATACGTGCTGTGTTCACTCGACTTCTTACGTAAAAGCCGCAAACGCTTTGAACAAGCTTTAGAAGGTGAGTGGGATTTATTGGTGGTCGATGAAGCGCACCATCTTGAATGGAGCGTCGATGCGCCAAGTCGTGAATATCAAGTGGTTGAAGGCTTAGCTCAGCGTACTCCTGGGGTATTACTACTGACAGCCACGCCAGAGCAGTTAGGCCGAGAGAGCCACTTCGCCCGTTTGCGATTGCTCGATCCCGATCGCTTCTTTGACTACCAAGAGTTCGTTAAAGAAGAGCAGCAATATGCGCCGGTAGCCGATTCGGTGAGCGCTTTATTTTCTGGCAGTAAACTCGAAAATGCGGCCAAAAACCAAATCACCGAACTGCTGTCTGAGCAAGATGTTGAACCTCTGTTTCGCATTATCGAAAGTGACAGCGACGAAGAAGCCAAAGCGGTTGCCCGCCAGGAACTGATTGATAACTTGATGGATCGTCATGGTACCGGGCGAGTGTTGTTCCGTAACACTCGTGCGGCAGTGAAAGGTTTCCCCAAGCGCAATGTTCATTTACTGCCGATGGCCATTCCTCAGCAATACACGACATCGATGCGTGTGTCGGGCATGATTGGCGGTAAAATGAGCCTTGAAGCGCGCGCACTGAAAAACCTTTACCCGGAAGAAGTCTTCCAGGAGTTTGAAGGAGAAGATGCGAGCTGGTGGCAGTTTGATAGCCGTGTAAACTGGTTGCTAGAAAAGATCAAAGAGAAGCGTAGCGAGAAGATCTTAGTTATCGCCTCGCGTGCAAGCACCGCATTACAGTTAGAGCAAGCGCTACGAGAGCGTGAGGGCATTCGTGCTACCGTGTTCCATGAGGGGATGTCGATTCTCGAACGCGATAAGGCGGCGGCTTACTTTGCTCAAGAAGAGGGCGGCGCGCAGGTGTTGATCTGTAGTGAAATCGGCTCTGAAGGTCGTAACTTCCAGTTCGCTAATCAGTTAGTGATGTTCGATTTGCCGTTTAATCCAGACTTGCTTGAACAGCGCATCGGCCGTTTGGATCGAATTGGCCAAAATCGAGATATCGACATTCATGTTCCTTACCTAGAAGGTACCTCACAAGCGATCTTGGCACGTTGGTTTGATCAAGGCTTGAACGCGTTTGCTGAAACTTGTCCTACCGGCCGTGCCGTCTACGATCACTGTTCACAGCGCTTGATCGAGATGCTGGCATCCGGTGACAGTAGCGATCTTGAGGACGTGATTGCCGAGTCGGCGGCGATGAACAAAGCGCTTAAAACACAATTGGAACAAGGACGCGATCGCTTGCTGGAAATGCACTCTAATGGTGGTGAAAAAGCGCATGCGATTGTCGATAAAATCGCGGCGACAGATGGCGACACCAACCTGGTCACGTTTGCTTTGAGCCTGTTTGATACCATTGGCCTAGATCAAGACGATAAAGGTGAGAACGCCTTGGTGGTGACCCCTTCGGAGCATATGTTGGTGCCAAGTTATCCGGGGCTACCGTATGAGGGAGCGACCATTACCTTTGACCGTGATACTGCGCTGTCACGTGAAGATATGCACTTTATCAGTTGGGAGCACCCAATGATCCAAGGCGGGATCGACTTGCTGATGAGTGAAGGGGTAGGAACGGCGGCGGTATCGCTGCTAAAAAACAAAGCGCTACCGGTAGGCACTATGCTGCTTGAATTGATCTACAAAGTGGACGCTCAAGCACCGAAACGCAGCGGCATTAGCCGTTTCTTACCGACCACACCGATTCGTATTATGCTCGATGGCAAAGGTAATGACTTGTCTTCACAGGTTGAGTTTGAAAGCTTTAACCGCCAGTTGAGTCCGGTTGGGCGCCATATTGCCACTAAACTGGTGGCGTCGGTGCAAAGCCAGGTTCATCAATTAATCGAAGCAGGTGACAAGCTCGTGGTTGAGAAGGTGGCAGCGATTCGCCACCAAGCACAGCAAGAGATGCAAGCGAGTTTGAACAGTGAGCTCGAGCGCTTACTCGCGCTGAAGGCCGTAAACCCAAATATCCGTGACGAAGAGATTGAGGTTATCGATGCGCAAATCAAACAGCTCACCGGTTACATCAACCAAGCGCAGTATCAGCTGGATTCACTGCGTATGATAGTTGTTAGTCATAACTAGTGATTAGACAGTAAGTCGTGGATTAAACCCAGCAATAGGCTGGGTTTTTATTGGATAGAGATTATGGCAATGACTGAGTACAACCCGCCTCGTGAACCTTGGGTTGATATCGTATTTGAAGATGAGCATATCTTGGTGGCCAATAAACCATCGGGATTATTATCAGTACCAGGCCGATTGGCAGAACACTATGACAGCTTGTGGTCGCGTTTGGTTGAACGTTACCCGCAGATTCAAGTCGTGCATCGCCTTGATATGGACACCTCGGGCTTAATGTTGTTGGCCAAACACAAGCAAGCAGAGCGGGCACTGAAAAAACAGTTTCAGTACCGTTTGACCCACAAGGTTTACTATGCACGTGTTTGGGGAGAGGTAAGCGGTGAGCAAGGAGAGGTTGACCTGCCGCTAATCTGCGATTGGGAGCGTCGTCCACGACAAAAAGTCTGCTTTGAGCACGGAAAACCTTCCAAGACCTTATATCAGGTCGTGAAACGTGAATCCTGTACCACCATTGTGCGCTTGTTGCCGATCACAGGGCGTTCGCATCAGTTACGAGTTCACATGCAAGCCTTAGGTCATCCGATTGTCGGCGATGAGTTTTATGCTCACCCGCAAGCGTATCAATATTCGCCTCGGTTGGCGCTGCATGCGGCGGAACTCAGTTTCTACCATCCACACAGCGAAGCATTGCAAAGTGCGTTTGTTGGGTGTGACTTCTATCTTGAAGCGACGCCTATGGTCTTTAACTTTTTTGCGCCTGTGCCAGAATTGCCTGACTATAAAACGCTACCACAACCATAATGGACCAATAAGGTAGCGACACGGAGGTGATTAATGACGCTGCCAACCATCGTTTTTTTAGACCGCGCAACGATTCCCACACAAATCGAACTGCCACATTTACCGTTTGAGCATCAATGGCTTGAGTATGACTTGACCGCACCTGGAGAGGTGGTGGATCGGCTTCAATCGGCCCAAATCGCCATCACCAATAAGGTGGTGTTGGATCGCTCGGTGCTGATGCAGTTGCCTAATCTCAAGATGATTGCCGTCGCGGCGACTGGGGTGAATAACGTCGATATTGAGGCCTGCCATGAGTTTGGAATAGCGGTGACTAATATCCGTGGCTATGCTACTCGGTCGGTACCTGAACATGTGCTGGCGATGATCTTCGCCCTTAGACGTAACCTCAAGGGATATCACAATGATATTGCCGCTGGTGAATGGCAGCGACAAAAACAGTTTTGCTTTTTTACTCACCCAATCCGCGATGTGGCAGGGGCGACCTTAGGCATTATCGGTAGTGGCGCTTTGGGCCAAGCCACTGCTCAGTTAGCCAAATCTGTGGGTATGAACGTATTGCTTGCTGAGCGAAAAGGGGCAGCGCAGTGCCGAGATGGATTTCTCCCGTTTGAGCGAGTGTTGGCCTTGTCGGATGTACTGACGTTGCACTGTCCGCTTAACGAGCAAACCCACCACTTGATTGGTCGTCAGGAGCTGGCGAGCATGAAATCGAGCAGCATAGTGATCAATACTGGCCGTGGTGGTTTGGTTGACGAAGAGGCGCTGGTCGATGCGCTAAAACAAGGTGAGATTAGCGCCGCTGGGGTGGATGTGTTTACCGATGAGCCCGCCGATGAGTCCAACTCGTTGGTCGCCAACATGCATTTACCAAACCTGTTGTTAACGCCCCATGTTGCCTGGGGAAGTGACACGGCGATCCAAAATTTGGCCGACATCCTTATCGAAAACATCGCGGCGTTTCTCGAGGGGAAACAGCACAACCGGGTGGTATAGAAAGGTTACGGGTTATCGCTCGCGTTTCGTTCAGCCAGCCCTTGGTTGAATACGGCCATCAATGCTTCGGCTTGCGGGTGCGCTTTGGAAAACAGTAAATAGCTGTCGTTGGTCAAAAAAGGCTTTGGATTGAAGGTGATCAATTGCTGCAGTTCAATCGGTTGCTTGCTCAGTGAGAACAAGCCAATATGCTTTTCTTCAGGGACCAGCTCGACCCGGCGATATTTCAGCAGTTGAAACGCTTTTGCGGGCGTTTCGACTCGGTTGATGCTCACCTGATCCTTCTCTATCAGTTGGTCAAGCTCAGCGCCATAACTGTAGCCTAGTCCTCCGCCAAGGTGTTTACCCTCTAAGTCAGCTAAGGATTGCCATTCAAACGGGTTGTCGTTGCGGTGAAAGAAAACAAACTGTTCTTGAGCAACGGGATCACTATAGTGGAAGAACTCTGTGCGCTCTTCGGCATACATCCACACCGCAGTCGCGACATATTCCCCTTCACTGGCTTTTTTATACGCTCTTTTCCATGGATAGAAGTGAAACTCAACCTGATAGCCTTGAGCGGCAAAAATCTCTTGAATAGTTTTGCCAACCTGACCAAAGTCTTGCAGTTGTTCGCCAATAAACGGTGGCCAATTACCAGCGGCGATCTTGACGATATTGTCGTTGCTATTGGCCAAGGCCGAATGGGCGATAAAAAGAAAAGTGCTCAATACTAGGATGCCAACGCGCATAACGCCTCCCTCGCTTGTTTCTTATAATATTAGAAGACAACATTCAGCTTTTACAGACGGTTATCAAGCCAATAAAAAGGCCAGTCTCAATGACTGGCCCTGTTTATTACGTTATCTAATTGCGTTTGGTTTATAGCGCAGCAATCGTCGCTTTTTGCTCTTCAAGCTTCACCAAAGTCTCTTTGTAACCCTCGAGTTTCTCACGCTCTTTCGCCACAACCGCTTCAGGCGCTTTAGCCACGAAGCCTTCGTTGCCTAGCTTACCTTCAATGCGTTTGATTTCACCGTGAGTCTTGTTAATCTCGCCATCGAGACGAGCAAGCTCAGCGTCTTTGTCGATAAGACCTGCCATTGGAATCATCAGCTCAGACTTAGCTACCAGTGCGGTTGCACATGCAGGCGTTTCTTCGCCTGCTTCCAGCACGCGTACTGACTCAAGTTTGGCTAGAGAAACCAGAACTTGCTTGTTCGCTTCTAGACGCGCGGCATCTTCTGCGCTCGCGGCTTTTAGCATCACTTCCAGCGGCTTACCTGGGTTGATGTCGTATTCAGCGCGTAGGTTACGAATACTCGTGATGAATGACTTCACCCACTCGATGTCATCAAGCGCGGCTTGGTTGAAGTTCGCTTCGTCGAACTGAGGCAGTGCTTGAAGCATGATTGTGTCACCTTTAACACCGTCAACCAGCGGCTTAACGCTCTGCCAGATAGTTTCTGTGATGTATGGGATCACTGGGTGCGCTAGACGAAGTGTCTTCTCTAGAACCGTGATTAGCGTACGACGAGTACCACGTTGCTGAGCTTCACTGCCTTTCCAAAGAACGGGTTTGGTTAGCTCTAGGTACCAGTCACAGAATTGGTTCCAGATAAATTCGTAAATCGTGTTTGCTGCCATATCCAAACGGAAGTTATCAATGTGACCATTGAACTCTTTCGCCGCTAGCTCAAACTGAGACTCGATCCACTTGTCCGCTAGTGAGTACTCGACCTCACCACCGTTGAAGCCACAATCCTGTTCTTCTGTATTCATTAGTACGTAACGGCTTGCGTTCCATAGCTTGTTACAGAAGTTACGGTAACCTTCCAGACGCTTCATATCCCAGTTGATGTCACGGCCAGTAGAAGCCATAGCAGCAAGAGTGAAGCGTAGTGCGTCAGTACCGTATGGTTCGATACCGTTTTCAAACGTTTTACGCGTGTTTTTCTCGATCTTCGCTGCAAGTTGAGGCTGCATCATGTTACCAGTACGCTTCTCAACCAGAGACTCAAGGTCGATGCCGTCAATCATATCGATTGGGTCAAGAACGTTACCCTTAGACTTAGACATCTTGTCGCCGTTTTCGTCACGGATAAGACCGGTTACGTAAACGGTTTTGAATGGCACTTGTGGCTTGCCGTTTTCATCTTTACAGAAATGCATCGTCATCATGATCATGCGAGCAACCCAGAAGAAGATGATATCGAAACCCGTTACGAGTACGTCTGAAGGGTGGAATGTCTTCAGATCATCTGTGTTCTCAGGCCAACCTTGTGTACCGAAGGTCCAAAGTGCAGAAGAGAACCAGGTATCCAGCACGTCGTCGTCTTGGCGTAGAACCACAACTGGCGCTAGGTTGTGGTTTGCACGCACTTCTTCTTCGGTGCGACCTACGTAGACATTGCCGTCGTTGTCGTACCATGCAGGGATGCGGTGACCCCACCAAAGCTGACGAGAGATACACCAGTCTTGAATGTCGCGCATCCAAGAGAAGTACATGTTTTCGTATTGCTTAGGAACGAATTGGATTTCACCATCTTCAACCGCTTTAGTTGCCGTTTCAGCAAGAGGTGCGGTGCGAACGTACCATTGGTCAGTCAGCATTGGTTCAATTACCACGCCGCCACGGTCACCGTAAGGAACCGTTAGATCGTGGTCTTTGATTTCATCAAGCAGGCCTAGCTCATCAAACTCAGCCACAATCGCTTTACGTGCAGCAAAACGCTCCATACCTTGGTACTTAGCAGGTAGCTCAGTTGAGTACGCGTCACTCGCTTCACCGTTGGTGTTGAACACTTCAGCGGCATCACGGATGTTGGCATCAAAGGTTAGGATGTTGATCATTGGTAGCTGGTGGCGCTTACCTACTTCATAGTCGTTGAAGTCGTGCGCAGGGGTAATTTTCACACAGCCAGTGCCCTTCTCCATATCGGCGTGCTCATCGCCCACGATTGGGATGCGGCGATCAACGATAGGAAGCAGGATTTCTTTACCGATCAGATCTTTGTAGCGTGGATCTTCTGGGTTAACCGCAACGCCAGTATCACCAAGCATGGTCTCTGGACGAGTGGTAGCGACGACGATGTAGTCTTTACCTTCTGAGGTTTTAACGCCATCCGCCAGCGGGTAGCGGAAGTGCCACATGTGGCCTTTTTTGTCTTTGTTTTCAACTTCAAGATCTGAGATCGCAGTGTGCAGTTTTGGATCCCAGTTAACCAGACGCTTACCACGATAGATGAGGTCTTCTTCGTAGAGACGAACGAACACTTCTTGAACTGCATTCGATAGACCATCATCCATAGTGAAACGCTCACGGTCCCAGTCTACCGATGCGCCTAAACGACGTAGCTGCTTAGTGATGGTGCCGCCAGACTCGCCTTTCCATTCCCAGATCTTGTCGATGAAGGCATCACGGCCGTAGTCGTGTTTGGTTTTGCCTTCTTCTGCAGCGATCTTACGCTCAACCACCATTTGTGTGGCGATACCGGCGTGGTCAGTACCCACTTGCCAAAGGGTGTTTTTGCCCTTCATACGTTCGGCACGGATCAGAGTGTCCATGATGGTGTCTTGGAACGCGTGGCCCATATGTAGGCTACCTGTGACGTTCGGTGGCGGGATCATGATGCTGTATGATTCTTTGCTCGTGTCACCGTGTGGCTTAAAGTAGCCTTTCTCTTCCCAAGCTTGGTATAAAGCTTGTTCAATTGAAGTTGGGTTATATGTCTTTTCCATAGCGCTCGTACTTCCTCATCATATTTAGGCTGATAGCTGCGTTAACTGCATTCGCAAACCCTAATCAAATACCACTTGTATGTTCATCGGGATTTGCTCATTGGTTGCCTTGCTCTAAACCCAAATATTTAGAGGATTGGTTCTGGTTAAAGTTAATCTCTGTCAATCATTTATAAATGAGGGATCTCTAACAAGATCGCCTTAGCTATAAGGATTGACCGGTTGTGGACTGAACGTTACAAATGTTCAATCTCAATTGTTTGTAGCTGATAGCCCGCTTGACGGTAGATTTTATATCTTTCTCGCGCCAGTTGCTTGGCTTTTTCTTCGCAAGGGACGAAGTCTACCACCTCAGCAAACTTGTTCGCAAAGGTTGTCTGATTATCCGCCAAATTAATTACTAGCTGACGATTCCAAGAGGGCTTGACGCCTTGATGGCCTATCTCGATATTCGTGCCATATTTGGGCCCTTCGCCAACCAGGTTGTGAGCCTGAAAGTCTTTTGTCTCCACCTGCCAAAAGGCTTCGGCCATCGCCTCTGCATGGAGTTTATCTTGGCAGTTGAGATAAACCTTAGCACCTTGCTTAGCAAAGTGCTGAGCAAGAAACACAACGTACAAGCCAAACCCATGCGCCTCGGCTTGAGGTGAGTTCGGTTTGACAATGTAGAAGGTTGCGTTTGCCATACTGATTTCTCTGGACTTAGGAGATACAAAAAAGGGCCTTGCGGCCCTTTTTAACATGCTGAGGATTACTCCTCTGTCTCTTGGCCACTGCGATTGAGCAGGAATTGGACAAGCATTGAGACAGGACGACCGGTTGATCCTTTTGCCGCGCCTGATTTCCAAGCGGTACCTGCGATATCAATGTGCGCCCAGTGGTATTTCTTAGCGAATTTAGATAAGAAACAACCCGCTGTGATGGTACCGCCAGGGCGACCACCGATATTTGCCATATCGGCAAATGGGCTCTTCAACTGCTCGTGATACTCATCGGCCATAGGGAGACGCCATGCGCGGTCGCTTGCTTGCTCTGAAGCATTCACCAACTCGTGCGAAAGCGGATTATGGTTGGAGATAACGCCGCTGATGTGATGACCTAGAGCGATCACACACGCGCCAGTTAGGGTTGCAACGTCAACCACACACTCTGGCTCAAAGCGCTCTGCGTAAGTTAGCGCATCACATAGAACCAGTCGACCTTCCGCGTCAGTATTAAGCACTTCTACGGTTTGACCCGACATAGTAGTGAGGATGTCACCTGGACGGTAAGCGTTGCTACCTGGCATGTTTTCACAGCCGGCCAGAACACCGATCACGTTAAGTGGCAGGTTCAGTTTAGCCAGTGCTTTCATGGTACCGAACACCGATGCAGCACCACACATGTCGTACTTCATCTCATCCATGCCTTCGCCTGGCTTAAGTGAAATACCGCCTGAGTCGAACGTCAGACCTTTACCAATCAGAACGATCGGTTTGGCTTCTGGATCTGGGTTGCCCTTGTATTCCATGATGGACATCATAGATTCGTTCTTAGAGCCACGACCCACTGCTAGGTATGACGTCATACCCAGTTTTTCCATCTCTTGCTCACCAATGATCTTAGTGGTGATGGTCTCGTAATCGTCCGCTAGACGACGTGCTTGAGAGGCAAGGTAAGCTGGGTTTGCCACGTTAGGTGGCATGTTGCCCAAGTCTTTCGATGCTTTGACGCCGGATGAGATCGCTAGGCCATGAGCGATGGCTTTTTCACCTAGGTTCAGCTCACGACGCGTTGGTACGTTGAACACCAGTTTGCGTAGCGGGCGACGAGTCTCGGGCTTGACCGTTTTAAATTGGTCAAAGGTGTACAAGCCATCTTTGGTTGCTTCAACGGCTTGACGCACTTTCCAGTAAGTATCGCGGCCTTTAACGTGCAGCTCTGTCAAAAAGCACACCGCTTCCATTGAGCCTGTTTCGTTGAGGGTGTTGATGGTTTTTTGGATGATCTCCTTATACTGACGCTCACCCAGCTCACGCTCTTTGCCACAGCCGACCAACAACACACGCTCAGAAAGTACACCAGGTACTTGATGAAGTAGGAGCATTTGCCCCGGTTTTCCTTCTAGATCACCGCGGCGAAGCAGTGAACTGATATAGCCATCGCTGATTTTATCTAGCTGCTCAGCAACTGGAGAAAGGCGACGTGGCTCGAACACGCCGACAACGATACATGCGCTGCGTTGTTTCTCGGGACTGCCACTTTTTACACTGAACTCCATGCGTACTCCTACATCCTGAAGACAAATAGAACTAAATGTTAGATAATGCCGTCTTACTAGTTGATTCCTTACTCGGAACTACCCTTAAATAAGCGCATTAACAGTTAGCCAAAAATTTAAAAATAAAAGGTTCAACGGGAAATTATAGTGATTCAATTAAAAAAACAAGTTTTGTATAGGTAATTTCAGCGTGATTATTGTTAGATATTTGATCCGCGAGACACTCAAAAGCCAATTAGCGATATTTTTTATCCTATTTTTAGTGTTCTTAAGCCAAAAGTTGATCAAAGTGCTCGCCGATGCCTCGGATGGCGATATTCCCGCAAGTTTGGTGATGCATTATGTCGCTTTGAGTATGCCTTCTATGGGCCTACTGATGCTGCCGTTGAGTCTGTTTTTGGGGATCTTGCTGACTTTCGGTCGTCTGTACGCAGAAAGTGAAATTACCGTGATGAACGCCACTGGCATCGGTAATAAGTTCTTGATCCGCGCAGCTCTCTACCTGGCGGTGATCACCGGACTTATTGCTGGTTTCAACTCGTTCATTTTTTCCCCCTATAGCCAAGATAAACTGGTACAGCTGCAAGAAGAAGTCGAAGCCGAAAACAGCGTTGATCTGCTCAAGAAGGGCCACTTCCAAGGCACGCCAGATGGCTCGTCGGTGGTGTTTATTGATGATATTGACGGAAAGCAGCTCAAGCACGTGTTTGTTGCGCAAATGCGACCGCGAGATTCGATTCTGCCGAGTGTGTCATTCTCTCAATCGGGAGAGGTGAAAGAGCTGAGTGATGGGCGTCAGGTCATTCGCATGTACGACGGTACGCGGTACGAGGGCGTGCCTACTCGGGTTGACTACATGATTACCGAGTTCGATCAATATGAAGGATTGATTGGTCAACGCGATGTCAAACCGAAAGGACGTGATTGGGAGGCGATTCCGACTCTAGAGCTAGTCAAGAATTCTGACCCTCGCGCTCAAGCTGAGCTGCAATGGCGGATTTCGCTGGTGGTGTGTATCCCACTATTGACGATGTTAGTGGTGCCGCTGTCTGCGGTGAATCCGCGCCAAGGTCGCTTTGCCAAAATGGGGCCGGCTATTTTGATTTACCTTGCGTACTTCTTATCGATCAGTGCCACCAAGTCAGCGCTGGAAGATGGCTCTATCCCTGCCGTGATTGGTATGTGGCCAATCAATGCTGCCTTGTTGTTAACGGCAATTGGCATCAACTCGATGGACAGCATCCCTGTTCGCCGCTTTAAAGATAAACTTAGACAAAGAAGAAAGGCAGCGTAACTCGTGTTTAAAATTCTCGATCTGTATATCGGCAAAACCATTATTGCGACCACATCTTTGGTGCTGGCGACCTTTGTCGGCTTGTCTGCAATTATTAAGTATGTTGAACAGTTACGTAAGGTTGGCGAGGGCACTTACGATTTAATCCAAGCACTGCTGTTCGTGTTGTTAAGTATTCCTCGCGATATCGAAATGTTCTTCCCAATGGCAGCACTGTTGGGGGCGCTGATTGGGCTGGGTATGTTGGCGTCGAGCTCGGAGCTGGTCGTCATGCAAGCGGCAGGCTTTTCTAAGCTTAATATCGGTATGTCGGTACTGAAAACCGCCGTGCCATTGATGCTTTTGGTCACGTTATTGGGCCAATGGGGCGCGCCACAAGCGCAAAAAATGGCGCGTGATCTACGTGCGTTTGCGACATCAGGTGGGGCTATCTTGTCGGTGCGTACCGGTGTATGGGCGCGTG
Source organism: Vibrio sinaloensis (assembly GCF_023195835.1). NCBI lineage: Bacteria > Pseudomonadati > Pseudomonadota > Gammaproteobacteria > Vibrionales > Vibrionaceae > Vibrio > Vibrio sinaloensis. Next base: position 398,917 of record NZ_CP096199.1, read on the forward strand.
ATGCCAACGACTTTATCTTTATCGGTAAAGTCGAAGACGACAGAATTTATGGCATGAATATGTGGCGCTTTGATCAAGACAAGCGCCTAGCGAGTATTGTCCATGCGGCTGAAGTGGAGTACGAGTCCGAGAACACTTGGATAATGAAAAACGTTCAACTGACTGAAATGGTCGATGAGGTGCAAATCAGCAAACAGAGCTTGCCTGAGTATCGTTGGACCACCTCGCTTGCGCCCGATAAGTTGGCGGTGGTGACGGTCAAACCCGAAGAGCTGTCTCTGGGTGGTTTGTATGACTATGTCAGTTACTTAAAAGCGTCAGAGCAAGATCCTGCTCGCTATGAGTTGGCATTTTGGCGCAAAGTCACTCAGCCATTCTCGATTGCGGTGATGATGCTGATGGCATTGTCGTTTATCTTTGGTCCATTGCGTAGTGTGACCATGGGGGCGAGGATTCTGTCCGGGGTGATTGCTGGATTTACCTTCTATATTTCGAGTGAGTTTTTCGGCCCACTCAGTCTGGTGTATAACATCCCGCCGGTCTTTGGTGCCGTGATGCCAAGCGTCGTGTTCTTGTCGGTCGCACTGATGTTATTAAGAAGAAAACTGTAAGTTTTCTGCGCGGAATAAAAAACGGCAAGCTTTAGGGCTTGCCGTTTTGCATCATAGTAGTTTTTTCAACCGATACAACTCTTCAAGCGCTTGCCTTGGCGTTAGGTCATCAGGGTCAATGTTAGCAAGAGCTTGTTCAACCTCACTCGCTTCTGGAATCAAACTTAACTGATTGGCGATGTCGACCGCCGTGCCTCGCGGAGCGCTGTCTGCGATTTGGCCTATCTGCTCTAATTGCGTCAACTTAGCGCGCGCGTTTTTAATCACGCTCTTAGGAACGCCAGCAAGGCCGGCAACCGCAAGACCATAAGATTTACTCGCAGCGCCTTCTTGCACCGCATGCATAAAGGCGATGCTGTCGCCATGTTCGACCGCATCGAGGTGCACGTTTGCCATCCCCGGTAGCAAGTGTGGCAATTCGGTGAGCTCAAAGTAATGGGTCGCAAACAGCGTCATCGCGCCGATTTGTTTGGCGAGCCATTCAGCACTCGCCCAAGCTAGGGACAGACCGTCATAAGTACTGGTGCCGCGGCCGATTTCGTCCATGAGCACTAAGCTGTTCGCGGTTGCATTGTGCAAAATGTTGGCGGTCTCGGTCATTTCGACCATAAAGGTAGAGCGCCCTGACGCCAAGTCATCCGAAGCGCCGATTCGGGTAAAGATGCGATCGACAGAACCAATCTGCGCCGATTCAGCCGGTACGTAAGAACCTATGTGTGCCATGAGCGCAATCAGTGCCGTTTGACGCATATAGGTCGACTTACCGCCCATATTGGGGCCAGTGATAATCAACATCTTGCGCTGTGGGTTTAACTCAATCGGGTTGGCAATGAATGGCTCGTCCATCACTTGTTCCACCACAGGGTGACGGCCATTCTGAATATGAATCCCGACGTCTTTGGTTAACACCGGGCGGCAGTAATCTAGGCTATCGGCGCGCTCTGCTAAGTTTTGTAAGACATCAATTTGCGATAAAGCGGAGGCCAGATTTTGCATCTGCTCTAAGTGAGGCAACAGCAAATCAAACAGTTGCTCCCACAACTGCTTCTCTAGCGCGAGCGCTTTTGACTTGGAGTTGAGTACTTTATCCTCGTGCTCTTTTAGCTCAGGGATAATATAGCGCTCGGCATTTTTTAATGTTTGACGGCGGACATAGTGAGGTGGCACTAAATGACTCTGTCCACGGCTAACTTGAATAAAGAAGCCATGCACATTGTTGTAACCGACTTTAAGGCTATCAATGCCGTGACGTTCGCGCTCGTCTTGTTCGAGCTTTTCTAAATACTCAGTCGCGCCGTCTGCCAACTTGCGCCATTCGTCGAGTTCCGCGTTATAGCCCTCGGCAATCACACCACCATCGCGAATCACCACAGGTGGATTCTCTTTGATCGCGCGCTCGAGTAGCTCACAGACCTCATCCATCGGTGCTGCGTATTGGGCTAGCTTGGCTAAGTAGGGATGACTTAATGCGTTCATCGATTCGGCCAGCTCAGGCAGTTGCTGCATGGCAAAGCGCAGTCGAGCCATGTCGCGTGGTCTGGCGCTACGCAGAGCCAAGCGCGCCAAAATGCGCTCAATATCGCCCACCTGTTTGAGCACCGGATGTAGCTCGGCAAACAGGCCGGCTTCTTTGATCTCTGTGATGGCATCGAGTCGGTGATTGAGCGTATCAATATCGCGCATCGGCTGATGTAGCCAGCGCTTGAGCATACGGCTGCCCATCGCTGTGGCCGTGTGATCAAGCACCTCTGCCAAGGTGTTGTCTGTGCCGCCGGCTAAGTTTTGGGTGATTTCCAAATTGCGGCGAGTCGCTGCGTCGAGAATAACCGAGTGATCTTGTCTATCAAATGTCAGGGAGCGAATATGCGGTAGCGCAGTGCGTTGGGTGTCTTTGACATATTGAATCAGGCAGCCTGCGGCACACAGCCCGAGTTTGGCATGTTCCACGCCGAAGCCAATCAAATCTTTAGTGCCAAACTGTTGGTTTAGCTGCTGCTTAGCGGTGGCGAGCTCAAATTCCCACACGGGACGGCGGCGGTTACCATTGCGCGATGACATTAAGTGCACTGGCTCAAAGTCTTCGGGGAACAGTAATTCACGCGGAGAGGTACGTTGCAGCTCTGCTGCCATTGCCTCTTCGCTGTGTGGCTCCATCAACTGAAAGCGGCCAGAGGTAATATCCAAGGTCGCGTAACCAAACTTACCATTATGGTGATAGATTGCCGCGATAAGGTTGTCTAAACGCTCCGAGAGCAAAGCTTCGTCAGTCACGGTGCCTGGAGTGACTATACGGACGACTTTGCGTTCTACCGGCCCTTTGCTGGTGGCAGGATCGCCAATCTGTTCACATATCGCTACTGACTCACCGAGCTGAACCAATTTCGCTAAATAGCCTTCGACCGCATGAAAAGGTACCCCGGCCATCGGGATCGGCTCTCCTGCGGATGCGCCTCGTTTGGTCAGAGAGATGTCCAATAGCTGAGAGGCACGTTTTGCGTCATCGTAAAACAGCTCATAAAAATCCCCCATGCGATAGAACAGCAAGATATCAGGATTCTCAGCTTTGAGCTTGAGGTATTGCTGCATCATGGGCGTGTGTTTTTGCTCTTTCATACAAGTCGTTGGCAAACAGTTCAAATTACCCCGCAGGGTATCAAAACAGCACCAGTAAGGGCAATCAGAGCGCAGAGAATAACCGAGGGTGGAACTACTTTTCTAATGCCAAGTCTTTAACATGCGTCGCCTGCGCTTTGCCTTTTTGTTTCGAGGTATAAAGTGCTTGGTCGGTATGTTCAAACAAGGTGTTCAAATCGTAGGGGCAGTCAGGAGTGTGGGTCGCGATACCTATGCTCAAACTGAGCTCTCCGCGTCCAATGGGCAGATCTTTAAATGAGTCTATTAGTCGATTCGCATAGTTAATGGCGTCTTCTTGGTGCAAATCGGGCGAAATTAACACAAATTCATCGCCTCCCCAGCGCCCGATCGAATCATAAGGTCGCGTGTGTTCGCGTAAGAAGTTCGCAACTTGAGTCAAGATAGCGTCTCCCTCGGCGTGGCCGAGTTGATCGTTGACTTGCTTAAAGTTATCCAGATCAATTAACAGCAGTGACACTGGCGCTTGATTGCGCTCAGAGCGTGCCAGCTCTTTGAACAGCAGTTGATCAATACTACGTCGGTTGTGTAGGTGGGTGAGATAGTCGAGTTCCGCGACTTGCTTTAACGCGTTTTGCTCTCTCATATCACGAATAACACAGATAGTGCGAGGTTGGTTACCTATGGTGGTGGACGAGATGGCGATTTGTACTTCAACCGGTTCACCGTCTTTCGTCAGCCCGACAATCTTTTGCCGTTTGTCGGTCATCAGCCGAGACTGCTGCTTGGCCTGAAATTGATCGCGATACTGACGATGAGCGCTCTTAAGCTTAGGGTCAATCAAGTCCTCCACTGAAAGCTGTTTCATTTCACCGTTTGTATAGTTGAACAACTGACAAGCCATCTTGTTGGCGCCGAGAATTTTTCCGTGCTGATCGATGTAGAGAATACCATCTGGAGAGACATCAAAGATCTCTGCCAATTCTTGCAGCAGGAAGTGAGAGTGTTTAATGGCGCGCAGAATAAACCAAGTGCTGATGATAATCAGCGGGAACAACAGTAAGTTGAACAACCACATGTAGAGGCTAATCTGCTCAAGTTTGCTTTTTGATGAACTCAGTATTTGGTCTACTTTAGGTAACACACTGTTTTGAATAGCTGTCAGCGCCGCCAACGCCGGAGTGTCGTCCACTTTGACTATGTTATCCAGATCAGTGATCGATGTCGCTGCTGCGACTTGTCGTGCGATAAGCAGTTTTTGATAATATTCTTCGAGGGTCGCGTTGAGTTGATTGACGTCGGCTTTGAGCTCAGAGCCTTCTACTAAGGTTTGCAGCAGGTAGATGTTTTCCTTGAGTCGCAGGTACTTCTGTTGGGCACGTTCGAAATAAGTATTGTCACGTCGAATCACATAATTTTTAAAATGGTGAATAAAGCCAACATAACCAAGATCGCGCTCAATACTTGAGATGGTTTGGCTAATGGTAATTTGCTCGACGTACTGTTTGTTTAGTTGATCGCGCAGTGTTTGCAGTGTTTGTGTCTTGCTATAAATGTATATCGCTAACAATACGTTCGCTATAACCGCAATCAAAACAATGAAGAGGTAAGAACGTTGCGAGCGTTGTAGTTGCTTATACATAAACACGATTCCGAAGTCGTAAGATTTAAATGCTTTTTGTTGCATATTGAAAGTTAAGCTTAGACGACAAATCGCGTATTTTCATAAAATTAGCGGTTGATGATAGAGTGTTGTTTTCGATCCATTTGGCAATGGCAAGGATAAAAAATGGGCTGGGCAGAAAAGTTAGGTAAGTTATTAAAACAGCGTAACCAGGTGTTAGTGACTGCGGAATCATGCACGGGTGGTGGTGTCGCTGCGGCGATCACCGATATCGCTGGCAGCTCAGAGTGGTTTGATCGTGCGTTCATCACCTACAGCAATCAAGCGAAAATCGAGATGCTGGGTGTCATGCAACAGACGCTAGATCAACACGGCGCTGTGAGTGAAGCTACGGTAGAAGAGATGGTGTCTGGTGCATTACGCTACTCTCCTGCCACGATTGGGGTATCGATCAGCGGCATTGCAGGCCCAGGTGGTGGCAGTGTGGAGAAGCCAGTTGGTACCGTGTGTTTTGCCTGGGCAGATAAAAGTGGCTGGTTAGAACGTCGCACTTACCACTTGGACGGTGACCGGGGACAGGTTCGCCAACAAGCCGTTGAAATCGCACTTAAAGTACTGTACGAACGGTTGACTAGTTTGAGCGAGTGAGCAATGCAAAGCTTTAAATGCAAACTAAATCATATAGATAGCAATGCTAGTCAAAAAAAATAGGCTAAGCTATGGACACTGTATGAATCAACAGTATAATGGCTTTCATTGATGGTTTAGCCCTCACGCTAAAACTAAGAATTAAGTATAAAGTCATCAGCACTAGATGAATCATTTGGAGAAAGTGATGGACGAGAACAAACAGAAAGCGCTCGCCGCTGCGCTAGGTCAGATTGAAAAGCAGTTCGGTAAAGGCTCTATTATGCGTCTTGGCGACAACCGCGCAATGGATGTAGAAACGATTTCTACTGGCTCACTTTCTCTCGATATTGCCCTTGGTGCTGGTGGTTTGCCGATGGGACGTATTGTTGAAATCTACGGTCCAGAATCTTCAGGTAAAACCACACTGACACTTGAGTGTATCGCCGCGGCGCAAAAGCAGGGCAAAACCTGTGCCTTTATCGATGCGGAACACGCTCTGGATCCTGTCTATGCTAAAAAACTGGGTGTCGACATTGATGCACTGCTTGTTTCTCAGCCTGACACGGGTGAACAAGCTCTTGAGATTTGTGACGCATTAGCACGCTCTGGCGCTATCGACGTGATGGTAGTTGACTCGGTTGCAGCGCTGACTCCTAAGGCTGAAATTGAAGGTGAGATGGGCGATAGCCACATGGGTCTTCAAGCGCGTATGCTTTCTCAAGCCATGCGTAAGCTGACGGGTAACCTCAAGCAATCGAACTGTATGTGTATCTTCATCAACCAAATCCGTATGAAGATTGGTGTGATGTTTGGTAACCCAGAAACAACCACAGGTGGTAACGCACTTAAGTTCTATGCGTCTGTTCGCCTTGATATTCGTCGTACTGGCTCAATCAAAGAAGGTGACGAAGTGGTGGGTAACGAAACCCGCATCAAAGTGGTGAAGAACAAAATTGCCGCTCCATTTAAACAAGCTGAAACGCAAATCATGTACGGTCAAGGCTTTAACCGCGAAGGTGAGCTTATCGATCTCGGTGTGAAACACAAACTGATTGAGAAAGCAGGTGCATGGTACAGCTACAATGGCGATAAGATTGGTCAAGGTAAAGCGAATGCAGGCAAGTTCCTGCGTGAAAACCCAGAAGCGGCACAAGCTATCGATGCTAAATTACGTGAAATGCTGCTTTCGCCTGCGGAAATTCAGCCTGACGATGCTGAATTAGGCCAAATGCCAGAGCAAGAAGAGCTATAAGTTCATTTCGGTTCAATTAAGCCCTGCACATGCGGGGCTTTGTTGTATTGGTAGGGCTTGAATGTATTAGGAGGAGCATTGACGTTCGAACGTAAACCGCCAACGCTGTCGAGTAAAGAGGCTGCCATGCAGTTACTAAGCCGACGTGATCACGGCGAGTATGAGTTGTATCAAAAGTTGGCCCTGAAAGGGTATGACCAGCAAGAGATTCAGCAAGCGGTCAATTTTTGTCAGGATCATAACTACCTTGATGATCTTCGCTATGCGAAAAGCCAGATTCGCCAACATGTGTACAAAGGCCATGGTGAGCGACGAATTCGACAAGAGTTGCAGCAAAAGCGTGTCGCAGATTCGGTAGTTGAGGCCGCATTAGTTGAAGAGCAGCAAGATTGGTTTGAGTTAGCAAAACAAGCGGCACAGAAGAAATTTAAAGGCAATCGCGCCAAAGACCAAAAAGAGTACGCCAAACAAGTACGGTTTCTACAGTATCGCGGCTATAGCTTTGAGCAAATTAGCTATGCACTGGGCGCTGATGAACAAGATTAACCGACAATAACCCATCGATTTAACGATTTGATTCGCAATCCACATTCAATCTGCTCTTTTCTGCGAGAAAACTAGTCGTAGCGTTAACCATGATCTACAATAGCGCAAAATTCTAACTCGACTATTTTTAGGAAGAGCTGCATGTACATGAGCACTGATGAGGTTCGTAACGCGTTCCTCAAATTCTTTGAGAGCAAAGGACACCAAATCGTAGAAAGTTCATCGTTAGTACCGCATAACGACCCAACCCTGCTATTTACTAACGCGGGTATGAACCAATTCAAAGATTGCTTCTTGGGCGCTGAAAAACGTGCCTACACGCGAGCAACTACGGCTCAGCGTTGTGTACGTGCGGGTGGTAAACACAATGACCTAGAAAACGTCGGCTTTACGGCTCGCCACCACACCTTCTTCGAAATGCTCGGCAACTTCAGTTTTGGTGATTACTTCAAAGAAGATGCAATCGCTTTTGCCTGGGAGTTTCTGACTGAAACATTGAAATTGCCAAAAGAACGTCTGTTAGTAACTGTTTACGAGACCGATGACGAAGCATTTGAGATCTGGAACAAAAAAGTCGGTGTTCCTGCAGATCGTATTGTACGCATTGGCGATAAAGAAGGCGGTAAGCAGTACGAGTCTGACAACTTCTGGACCATGGGCGATACAGGTCCATGTGGTCCTTGTACCGAGATTTTCTACGATCACGGTGAGCACATCTGGGGTGGTCGTCCTGGTACACCTGAAGAAGATGGTGACCGCTTCATCGAGATCTGGAACAACGTATTCATGCAGTTCAACCGCCATGCAGACGGCACAATGGAACCGCTACCGAAACCATCAGTCGATACCGGCATGGGTATCGAGCGTATCTCTGCCATCATGCAAGGTGTGCATTCAAACTACGAAATCGATGTGTTCCAAACGCTGATCAAAGCCGCTGCTGACGTGATTGGCTACCAAGATCTCTCTAACCAATCACTGCGTGTGATTGCTGACCACATCCGTTCCTGTTCATTCCTCATTGTCGATGGCGTGATGCCTTCTAACGAAGGTCGTGGTTACGTTCTACGCCGTATTATTCGTCGTGCCGTTCGTCATGGTAACAAGCTTGGCGCACAAGGCGTGTTCTTCCACAAACTGGTTGGCGTGCTGGCTGAGGTGATGGGCAGCGCAGGTGAAGAGCTTAAAAAGCAACAAGCGATTGTGGAAAAAGTCCTGCGTATCGAAGAAGAGAACTTCGGCCGTACCCTTGAACGTGGCATGGCGATTCTTAACGAAGCATTGGATAACCTAGACGGTAAAGTACTCGACGGTGAAACCGTCTTCAAACTTTACGACACTTATGGTTTCCCAGCAGACCTAACTAACGACGTTGCACGTGAGCGTGACTTTGCGATCGACGAACAAGGTTTCGAGCAAGCGATGGAAGAGCAGCGCCAACGTGCGCGCGAAGCGGGTCAATTTGGCACCGATTATAATGCCACCATCAAAACCGACGCCGAGTCTGAGTTCTGTGGTTACACTGGCACACAAGGCATTAGCACAGTTGCGGAAATCTTTGTTGAAGGTGAAGCGACTGAAACGTTATCGGCTGGGGACAAGGCCATTGTTGTTCTTGGTGAAACGCCATTCTACGCGGAATCGGGCGGCCAATGTGGTGATACTGGCGTACTGAAGACTGAATCGGGGCTGTTCCAAGTGGAAGATACCCAAAAGCTGGGCAACGCCATTGCCCATCACGGTATCCTAGCCGAAGGCGTGTTGGCCAAAGGTGATGAAGTCGAAGCGGTAGTCGATGCCGAGCGCCGTGCTTCAATTTCACTTAACCACTCAGCAACTCACCTACTTCATGCGGCATTACGTCACGTGCTTGGCGAACATGTCACGCAAAAAGGCTCACTAGTTAAACCAGAGGGCTTGCGTTTTGACTTCTCGCACCTAGAAGCGGTCACTGCAACTGAACTCAAACAGGTTGAGCGTTTAGTCAACGCGCAAATTCGCCGTAACCATACCGTTGAAACCAATGTTATGGATATTGAATCAGCGAAGAAGAAAGGCGCAATGGCGTTGTTCGGCGAGAAGTACGACGATGAAGTGCGCGTTCTCTCTATGGGTGATTTCTCAACAGAGCTTTGTGGTGGTATCCACGCTGCAAATACCGGTGAGATTGGCCTGTTTAAGATTATTTCTGAAGGTGGCATTGCGGCGGGCATTCGTCGAATCGAAGCCGTTACCGGTGAATATGCATTAGACGCAATCGAAGCTCAAGCGGCTAAGTATGAAGAGAAGTTGGCTGAATCAGCGTCAAAAGCAAAAGCGCTTGAAAAAGAAGTGCAAAAGCTGAAAGACAAAATGGCAGCGGCTGAAAGTGCCAACATTATGGGCAAAGCTCAGTTGATCAATGACGTTAAAGTCTTGATTGCAGGTATGGAAGGCGCTGATAGCAAAAACCTACGCACCATGGTTGATGACATCAAAAACCAAATGGGTAGCGGCGTAGTTATGCTCGCCAATGTTAACGATGGCAAAATTGGCTTGATTGCCGGGGTAACCAAAGACTTAATTGGCAAAGTTAAGGCGGGTGATCTGGTTAAGATGGTCGCCGAACAAGTTGGTGGTAAAGGTGGTGGCCGCCCAGATATGGCTCAGGCCGGTGGTAGTGATGTTGCTGCTCTGCCAGAAGCGCTTAAGTCGGTTCAGCCTTGGCTTGAAGAGCGTTTGTAAAAACACGAAATGAACAACAACGCTCAATCAGTTTTTTGATTGAGCGTAACTCTTTTTAATTGACCAAGTGGTTTAATTGGGGCATGCGTGACTCAATTAAACCACTTGGTTTTTGTTATAACGACTGTAATCAATATTCAACTTATTGAAAGCAGTCCCAATGAGACTTTGGTCTTGGGAAGGTGAAGACTGGTGAAAAAGCCCCTTATCGTGCAAAAGTTTGGCGGAACCTCTGTGGGTTCGATTGAAAGAATTCATACCGTTGCCGAACACATCATTAAGGCGAAAAATGATGGTAATCAAGTTGTTGTTGTTGTTTCTGCTATGTCTGGCGAAACCAATAGACTGATGGAGCTGGCGAAGCAAGTCGACAGTGTACCAACAGCGCGAGAACTTGATGTTTTGCTCTCTGCTGGTGAGCAAGTGTCTATGGCTCTATTAGCGATGACGCTAAATAAAATGGGTTATGCGGCTCGCTCACTTACCGGAGCACAAGCAAGCATTGTGACAGACAATCAACACAATGATGCGACGATTAAACATATTGATACCTCAAGGATCAGGGCGCTGCTTGAGCAAGACCAAGTGGTGATTATTGCGGGTTTTCAAGGTATCAATGAAGTAGGGGACATCACCACGCTAGGACGTGGCGGCTCAGACACCAGTGCGGTGACTTTAGCTGGAGCGTTAAGCGCGGATGAATGCCAGATTTTTACCGATGTTGATGGTATCTACACGTGTGATCCAAGAGTGGTTAAGTCGGCGAAGAAATTGGCGGTGATCGATTTCCCATCGATGGAAGAGATGGCTCGCAAAGGCGCGAAAGTGCTGCATCTTCCTTCTGTCCAATATGCATGGCAGCACAATGTCCCACTGCGGGTTTTGTCGACGTTCGACAACAACTCAGGCAGCTTGGTCAAAGGGGATGTGTGTCAGTCGGATGTCTGCGGCGTCGCAATTCAACGTGATATGTGCTTGATCACGATTGAAAAAGAGGCTTTAACCGGTCTGAAAAAACAGTGTCAAATGCTAGGTGTCACCATTTGGAATGTGATCGAGCAAACAGAATGGGCAGGTGTTGTGATAAAACACGAGGCTTATGCAAAACTGGAACTGGTTTTCGGCGATAAAATCCGCAATAGTGAAACGGTCAGCTTGTTAACGGCCGTTGGTCTTCAAGTCGAAGGATTGGTGGAAAGATCGTACGCTTTACTCGCAGAGCAGGGGATCAGTGTTGAGCACTATGCGCTCGGTGTACAATCGCTGATGTTAGTGATGTCGCCTGAATATGTCGACAAAGCGGCTAACATACTGCATGATGCTTACATTACTTCTGCGCAGGCGGTCGAATCCCAGCAAAAACAAGCGTTTTTGGGCTAAATTCGGGCGACAATTGAGTTTACGAAAATATCACTTTTGTTGGATAATAGCCTAGTAGCAAGATAAATCAGAGATTACTCAAGGAGCACAGAATGCTAATTTTAACTCGCCGCGTTGGCGAAACTCTTATGATCGGTGATGAAGTCACAGTAACGGTTCTTGGCGTGAAAGGTAACCAAGTACGCATCGGCGTTAATGCCCCGAAAGAAGTGTCTGTTCACCGTGAAGAAATTTACATGCGCATTCAGGCAGAAAAAGGTAATGGTAACACTGCTTCTGGCAACTACTAATTACATCGAGAGGCTGACAAATTGTCGGCCTTTTTTGTGCGTGAAAAACCGTTATTCATAGCAAAAAGAGCGAATTAGCATCGCTTTGATTAAATAGCCAACGGTTGAAGGACTTTTTGCCGTTTTTGCCAAGAAAATGTTTGACATATTTTTGGTAAATCGTAATATGTGCCTCCGCAAGACGGTGAGGTGGCCGAGAGGCTGAAGGCGCTCCCCTGCTAAGGGAGTATACGGTTTGTAGCCGTATCGAGGGTTCGAATCCCTCCCTCACCGCCATTCTTGCTTCTTCTTTATTGAAGAATTGTTCTTTGGAACAGCTTTTAAACGAAAGCATTGCGCGCTCGTAGCTCAGCTGGATAGAGTACCTGGCTACGAACCAGGCGGTCGGAGGTTCGAATCCTCCCGAGCGCGCCATATTTCCTTACCAGGGAATAAAACGGTGAGGTGGCCGAGAGGCTGAAGGCGCTCCCCTGCTAAGGGAGTATACGGTTTGTAGCCGTATCGAGGGTTCGAATCCCTCCCTCACCGCCATTAATTGGCTTATGGCCAATTTTTTTGTTTTAAAGCCCTGTTGTAGCAAAGAACTAGTGTGATATACTTCACACCTCTCGTTTCAGAGAACATTGCGCGCTCGTAGCTCAGCTGGATAGAGTACCTGGCTACGAACCAGGCGGTCGGAGGTTCGAATCCTCCCGAGCGCGCCATTATTTCGTTTGAACAGTCATCGACTTTTTGAACACCCCGTGCGTCCTTAGCTCAGCTGGATAGAGTACCTGGCTACGAACCAGGCGGTCGGAGGTTCGAATCCTCCAGGACGCGCCACTTTTCTCGGTTTTTCTGTATAGAGAGACCTGATATTGACAACGTCGATATCAAAACATTGCGCGCTCGTAGCTCAGCTGGATAGAGTACCTGGCTACGAACCAGGCGGTCGGAGGTTCGAATCCTCCCGAGCGCGCCATCTCTTCAAAGCCCTGCTAACTATAGCAGGGCTTTTTTTATTAACTATCATTTAACATTTTTGAAACCGTTGTTTTACAAGTAATTGTTTTTAATCTTAATTTCCACAATCTTTTAAGTCTATCGCAGTATTGATTCGCTTTTTCGCTTAACGTCGGAAAAGACACAGTTATTTGTGCTTGTTTGGCGCGATATTGCAGATTTATGTGATTTGTGTGACGAATAACTCCCTAGATTTGTGCATTATCCTCAATAGCACCTTAAACAAAATTGACAAAGTTTAACCAATCGAGATAATCCTAGACCTCTTGTCAGGATTTTACTCTGAGTCCTGCCTACCAGAGAGCCAGTTGATGTCTGGTGATAAGTTAGGTTGCGCCATGATGGAACATGAGGTTCTTAGCGATATACCTAGCACTGTTGTCAGGATGACAAAGAAAGGATGCAAAAATGGATAATATTGGAAGCCTGCTAGTAGATGCGGCCACCCTGATGATTACCGGGATGTCGGTCGTATTTATTTTCCTCACTATTCTTGTTTATCTCGTTCGGTTGATGTCAAAGCTGCTTCCCGAAGAAGTGCCAGAGCCGATCGCGACCCCCAATCAAAATAACAAAATTCAAACACCATCTTCTGCTGTTAGCCCGAAGGTAGTTGCGGTCATTTCCGCAGCGGTACATCAGTACCGTACCTCTACCGCTAAGTAGCATTTGATAGGATTAAAAGGAGTTAATGAGCATGTCTAAACCACTAGCTTTAACGGACGTGGTCCTTCGTGACGCCCATCAGTCGCTGTTTGCGACGCGCATGCGTTTGGAGGATATGTTACCTATCGCAGAGGAACTGGATAAAGTCGGTTATTGGTCTCTTGAAACCTGGGGCGGAGCAACATTTGATGCTTGTATTCGCTTCTTAGGTGAAGACCCATGGGAGCGCTTACGTGCTCTGAAGAAAGCGATGCCAAATACGCCAATGCAGATGCTACTGCGCGGGCAAAATTTGTTGGGCTACCGCCACTATGCGGATGACGTTGTAGAAAAGTTCGTGGAACGTGCGCACGCCAATGGTATGGATGTATTCCGTATTTTTGACGCGATGAACGATGTGCGAAACTTTGAAAAGGCGGTGAAAGCGGCTGTTGATGTCGGTGCGCATGCCCAAGGTACACTCTCTTACACAACCAGCCCGGTGCATAATACAGACACTTGGGTGGATCTTGCTAAACGTCTCGAAGATCTGGGTTGTCACTCTTTATGTATCAAAGATATGTCTGGCTTGCTTAAGCCTTATGAAGCGGAAGAGTTGATCACTCGAATCAAAGCGTCTACAGACATTCCTTTGGCGCTCCATTGTCACGCAACGACAGGTCTATCAACAGCGACAGCAGTGAAGGCTGTTGAAGCGGGTGTGGATATCCTTGATACGGCCATCTCTTCAATGAGCTGTACTTACGGTCACACACCAACCGAGACTGTCGTCGCTATGCTGCAAGGCACAGAGCGCGACACCAACCTTAAACTCGACCAAATCGAACCTATCGCGGCTTACTTCCGTGAAGTTCGTAAGAAATACGCCAAGTTTGAAGGCCAGCTAAAAGGGGTTGATTCACGCATCCTTATCGCTCAAGTTCCTGGTGGCATGCTCACTAACATGGAAGGCCAGCTAAAAGAGCAAGGTGCGGCTGATAAGTTGGATGAAGTACTGGAAGAGATCCCACGCGTACGTGAAGATCTTGGCTTTATTCCTCTGGTTACGCCTACTTCTCAGATCGTTGGTACCCAAGCGGTGATCAACGTATTGACGGGCGAGCGCTATAAGAGCATTACCAAAGAGACCGCAGGCGTGTTGAAAGGCGAGTACGGCGCAGCGCCAGCACAGGTCAATGCAGAGCTTCAAGCAAAAGTGCTCGATGGTGCTGAGGCGATTACCTGCCGTCCTGCCGATCTGCTTGAGTCAGAGATGAATGCGTTAACCGAAGAGCTACTGACAAAAGCCAAAGAAGAAGGCATTTCACTCGCAGAAGATACCGTAGATGACGTACTGACCTACGCGCTATTCCCTCAAGTTGGATTGAAGTTCCTTAAAAATCGCCATAACCCGGATGCCTTTGAGCCTGCTCCGTGGCTAGAAGAAGCACCGGCTGCAGTCGCGTCAGCACCGGCGTCGTCAGGTACGGTTGAAACCTACAGCGTGAAAGTGGACGGTCAAGTCTACGATGTTGAGGTAGGACCGCAAGGGCAGCTCACCTCAGTCGCGCCGGCCGCGTCTGCGCCACAAGCCGCCGCACCGGCAGCGCCTGCGACGAGTTCAGAGATGGTACCCGCACCGTTGGCTGGCAACATCTTTAAAGTCAACGTACAAAGCGGCGCTCAGGTAGAAGAGGGTGACGTACTGTTGATCCTTGAAGCGATGAAGATGGAAACCGAAGTGCGCGCAGCGCGCGGCGGCATCGTTCAAGACCTTCATGTGAAAGAAGGCGATGCGGTGACGGTAGGTGCTCCGCTACTGAGTTTAGCGTAAGGGAGTCTCATGGAAGGATTACAGATCTTATGGTCGGAAACAGGGATTGCTCATTTTGAGTTCGGCCAACTGTGTATGATTCTCGTTGGCTGCGTGCTGTTGTTCTTGGCCATTCGCAAAGGATTTGAACCACTGCTGTTATTGCCGATCGGTTTTGGTGCAATTCTAGCTAACATTCCTAATGCGGGCTTTACTGAAGAAGGTGGATTGCTGTACTACGTCTATTACGTTGGGATTGAGTCGGGAATTTTCCCGCTACTGATCTTCATGGGCGTAGGGGCAATGACGGACTTTGGTGCGCTGATCGCCAACCCTAAAACTTTATGGTTGGGCGCGGCAGCACAGTTCGGTATCTTTGCTACTCTGTTCGGCGCAATATTGCTCAACTATGTGCCAGGTATGGAGTTCAGCATGCCAGATGCGGCGTCGATTGCGATTATTGGTGGTGCCGATGGTCCAACCGCCATTTTCTTGGCTAGCCAACTGTCCCCCGATCTACTTGGCGCCATTGCGGTAGCGGCATACAGTTACATGGCTTTAGTACCGATTATTCAGCCACCGATCATGAAAGCGTTGACCAACCCTGAAGAGCGTAAAATTCAGATGGCTCAGCTCCGTCATGTGGGTAAAGCAGAGAAAATTCTGTTCCCATTAGCGGTATTGCTGATGACTATCTTATTCTTGCCTGCGGCAACACCACTGGTGGGGATGTTCTGTCTCGGTAACCTAATGCGCGAAGCGGGTGTGGTCGAGCGTTTATCTAAGACGGCGCAAAACGAGTTGATCAACATTGTGACTATCTTCCTAGGCCTTGGTGTCGGTTCAAAGCTTCAAGCTGAGGAGTTTCTCAATGTAGAAACGCTGGGTATTTTGGCTTTGGGAGCGGTTGCCTTCAGTATTGGTACTGCTGGCGGCGTTTTGATGGCCAAGCTACTTAATAAGTTGTCTAAAGAAGATATCAACCCGTTGATTGGTGCTGCTGGCGTATCTGCGGTTCCTATGGCGGCGCGAGTGGTCAATAAGGTCGGCCTTGAAGCCAACCCTCAGAACTTCTTGTTGATGCACGCAATGGGTCCAAACGTGGCCGGTGTATTGGGTTCTGCTGTAGCCGCAGGTATTCTGTTGGCGCTGGTGGGTTCGTAACAGGTTAATGTGAGCCAGAGGTTAATTTGCGCACAAGTGGTCAACACTGCGCAATAAATGGTATATATTCAAAGGGATGCTATCGCATCCCTTTTTTATATCGATAGGGAAATTAAGCAATGGAAAACAGACAAATCGCAATCTCTCAATTTGGTGATCCTAGTGTCTTGGTCAGTCAAGTCGGCCCAATACCACAACCTCAGGCAGGTGAAGTGTTGGTCAGAGTTCACTTCGCTGGTGTCAACCCTATCGATGTTAAAACGCGCGCTGGTTTAGGCTGGGCTGCATCAGAAAACAAAGACAAACTGCCTTGGGTCCCTGGCTATGACATCGCAGGCGAAATTGTTTCAGTGGGCGAGCAATCTGAGCGCTTTAGTGTTGGAGATAAGGTTGCGGGTTTCGTCGGCTTTCCTTTGCAAGGTGGCGGCTATAGTCAGTATATTGCCGTACCTGAGAGCGAATTGAGTCAGGTACCTGATTCGGTCACGCTAGAAGCCGCCGCTGCCTTGCCGTTAGCTGGTCAAACTGCGGTACAAGCGCTTGATAAAGCCGGGGTCAAAGAGGGGCAACGCGTCTTGATACTTGCTGGCGCAGGAGGCGTCGGCCACATTGCGATTCAAGTGGCTGTGGCAGCGAAGGCGGAAGTGTTCACCACCTGTAGTGAGGCCAATCTAGATTATATGGCAACACTGGGGGCACATGCGGTTAACTATAAATTCGCGCCCGTTTCTGAACGTGTCGAAGAAGCGGATGTGCTGATCGATTTAGTGGGCGGCGATGCCGCACTCGATGCGCTCAACTGTCTTAAAGATGGTGGAACAGTCGTTACGGTACCGACCTTGAGTGCAGAGATGATTTGCGAGAAAGCGAAGCTACTCGGTTTCGAAGCGACTGGTATGTTGGTGGACCCAAATCCAGAACAGTTAGATGCTTTACTGTACATGGTGAGCGTGGGATTGGTGAAAACAGAGATTCAACAGGTGTACCCATTAGACCAGGTGGCTGATGCGCATAAACAGATTGAAACTGGCCATACAAGGGGCAAAATCTTGCTTGATATGCAATGCTAGAAGCGTTTAATAGCGCCTTTGCCTCATTTGCTCTCTGGTTTTCCGATTCGGCACTGTGGGTCCTGTTTTTAAGCGGTTTCCTCAGTGCGACGCTTTTGCCCGGTGGCTCAGAAGCCGGGCTTATCGCCACCCTATCTCTTAATCAATACTCAACTCTGGTCATTATCAGCGTTGCCACGGTCGGTAACACGCTGGGCGGTCTGACTAACTATTGGCTTGGCTTGTGGCTGCCAAATCGAACTCAAGACGAAAAGCATGGTCATAAAGCATTATTATGGTTGAATAAATACGGTTATTGGTCGCTCCTGCTGAGCTGGTTACCCGTCATTGGTGACCCTTTGTGTTTGGCGGCAGGGTGGTTAAGAATGCGTTTTTGGCCATGTTTTTGGCTCATTTTAATCGGTAAAGCGCTGCGTTATAGCCTACTCGCAGCGGTCTATTTTGGATTGTTTTAAGGGGATGTCATGAGAAAGTTCTGGCTTGGTGCGATTTCCCTGATCGCACTGTATGGCTGTACCAATACTACGCTCACTTCGGTACCATTCTTTTCGTCGCTACCACCCGGGGTCACTCTGATTGAAGAGGTCGATGCTCAGCCCGGCAAGGCGATGATCCCATACTCTAAATATCAACTCGAAAACGGCCTGACGGTGATCCTCTCACCGGATGACTCCGATCCTTTGGTTCACGTTGATGTCACCTATCACGTGGGGTCAGCGCGTGAAGAGGTCGGTAAATCGGGCTTTGCCCATTTCTTTGAGCACATGATGTTCCAGGGTAGTGAGAATGTGGGAGACCAGCAGCACTTTAAGATCATCACTGAAGCTGGTGGCTCACTTAATGGCACCACCAATCGCGATCGAACTAACTACTTCGAGACGGTTCCGTCTAACCAGCTTGAAAAAATGCTGTGGCTAGAGTCTGACCGAATGGGCTTTTTGCTCGATGCGGTGTCGCAGCGAAAATTTGAGATTCAGCGAGATACGGTTAAAAACGAGCGTGCGCAAAACTACGATAATCGTCCTTACGGCTTAATGTGGGAGAAAATGGCGGAAGCCATGTACCCTGAAGGTCACCCATACTCTTGGCAAACCATTGGTTACGTAGAGGATTTGGACCGAGTGGATGTCAACGATCTCAAAGCGTTTTTCTTGCGTTGGTATGGGCCGAATAACGCGGTTCTGACCATTGGTGGGGATATTGATGTAGACCAGACGCTCGCTTGGGTAGACAAATACTTTGGCTCTATTCCCGCGGGGCCGCAGGTTGAAAAAGCGCCCAAGCAACCTGCCACCTTAAACGAAGATCGTTACGTAACATTAGAAGATCGTATTCAGCAGCCGATGTTACTCATTGGATGGCCAACTGAGTACAAAGGCGCTGAGCAGCAGGCATCACTCGATGCATTAGCCAAAGTACTGGGTGATGGCGCGAACAGTCTGCTCTACCAAAAACTGGTCAAAACGCAGAAAGCGGTGGATGCCGGTGCTTTCCAAGATTGTGCTGAGCTGGCCTGTACTTTCTACGTCTATGCAATGTCGCCTTCTGGCGATAAAGCCGACTTAAAACCTCTGTATCAACAGCTGATGCAAACCTTAAATGAGTTTGAGGCACAAGGTGTTGATAGTGAGCGTTTGGAGCAAATCAGTGGCATGGCAGAAGCTAATGCCGTATTTGCTTTGCAAAGTGTGCGCGGCAAAGTGTCTCAGTTGGCATCGAATCAAACCTTCTTTGGTCAGCCTGATCGTATTCAATCTCAGCTAGAGCAGATTCGCTCTGTTTCGCCACAGTCGGTGATGGCGGCTTATGAGCAGTATCTCAATGGTCATCACAAAGTGGCGCTGAGTGTCGTACCTAAAGGAAAAACTGAGTTAGCGGCGGCGCCGGCGACCTTTGAGACTCCCGAACGCACTTTACCTGAGTACCAAACCATTACCGAGGACCAACTCGTTTATCGTAAAGCGCAGGATGATTTTGACCGTTCAGTGATGCCGGAGGTGGCAGAAGCCGTCAAAGCTGAAATGCCAGAGCTATACCGAATATACTTTGACAATGGCGCTGAAGTGCTCGGGACTGTGAGCTCGGAAACGCCAACCGTGCAGTTAGAAATTAGTTTCCCAGCCGGGGAGCGCTATGTCGCGCCCGGTCAAGAGGGATTGGCTAACTTGACGGCGGCAATGATGCAAGAAGCAACGTTAGACTCTAGCTTGGAACAGATTCAAGCGCGTCTCGATAAGCTTGGCAGTACTTTGTCGGTAAGTGCCGGTAATTACACCACCACGCTATCGGTTTCTAGTTTGGAGAAACACCTCCCTGAGACGCTGGAAATCGCTCAAGAGGTGTTATTTAAGCCAGCATTTCGTCAACAAGACTTCGAGCGTATCCAAAAGCAGATGCTAGAAAGTATAGTCTATCAACATCAACGACCGAACTGGTTAGCCTCTCAAGCGACTCGCCAAGTGCTGTTTGCCGATACGATTTATCAGCGTCCCAATGATGGCACCGAATCTTCGGTCGCCAATCTTACCCTTGAAGACGTAAAACAGTTTTATCAACGTCATTACACACCACAAGGCGCGCAAATCATCGTTGTGGGGGACATTACCAAGCGCCAAATTCGGCAACAGCTCGACTTTATTGCTCAGTGGCAAGGTAAAATCCCTCCTTTACTCAGAGCGCAGTCCGTGGCACCAATAGCGGAGCAAAAAATCTATTTGGTGGATAAGCCTAGCGCACCACAAACCATAGTGAGAATGGTGCGTCAAGGGTTGCCGTTTGATGCCACAGGAGAGGTGTTCCTAACCCAACTGGCAAACTTCAATTTGGCGGGCAACTTTAATAGTCGATTGAATCAGAACTTGCGTGAAGATAAGGGGTACACGTATGGTGCCAGTGGCTACTTGGCCTCTAATCGAGAGGTTGGCGCGATTGTCTTCTCGGCACAAGTGCGCGCAGATGCAACGCTGCCCGCATTGATTGAAATGCAAAAAGAGCTCGCTGACTACAGTCAAACAGGGATGACAGACGATGAGATGAAATTTTTACGCTTAGCAGTCGGTCAACAAGATGCGCTAAAGTATGAAACGCCTTCACAGAAAGCGGGACTACTTGGTAGTATCCTTGCCTATAGTTTGGATGACGATTACCTCAAGCAGCGCAACGAAATTGTTGAGACCGTCGGAAAAGGCACGCTAAACCAACTCGCGAGCAAGTGGTTTAGTCCAGACGACTATCAAATTATCGTGGTGGGGGATGCTCAAAGCTTAAAACCCCAGCTAGAAAAGTTACAGATTCCGATAGAAGAGCTTGAAATCATCCGTTAGAGCACACATAACATAGTGCATAGCTGAAGGGTGACCTTGGTCACCCTTTATACATTGTTTAGCCAGTTTGGTAGCAATACCAAACCTCTGATATAAGCGAACCTCATTTTGACTGATTTTGCTGCGCGACTAGAGCGAGTTGCACAAAACCCAGACGTGTTTAAGAGTTTTGGACGGGGCGTAGAACGTGAAACGTTGCGCTATCACCAAGATGGTCACTTGGCTACCACATCGCACCCCAGCGCACTGGGTTCTGCTTATGCCAATAGCTTGATCACCACCGATTTCTCCGAGTCGTTATTAGAGTTCATTACCCCAGTCTCCCACGACATTTCAACCTTGGTCTCGCAACTTGAAGATATTCACCACTTTACGCAGACCAAGTTAGGTGCAGAGAAAATGTGGCCGCTCTCGATGCCTTGCTACGTGGGGAGTGAAGATGACATCAAGCTGGCACAATATGGCAGCTCAAACTCTGGAAAAATGAAAACACTCTACCGTGAAGGCTTGAAACGCCGTTACGGGAGCCTGATGCAGATCATCTCTGGCGTGCATTTTAACTTCTCGTTTCCAGAGTCTTTTTGGCAGCAGCTGTTTGGTGACCAAACTGAAGAGCAGCGTCAGCAGAGTAAGTCACAAGCCTACTTTGGCCTGATTCGGAACTATTACCGCTTTGGCTGGTTGATTCCCTATTTCTTTGGGGCATCTCCAGCGCTTTGCTCTTCATTCATTCAGGGGCGCGACACAAAACTTCCGTTTGAAAGCATCGGTGGCACTCTGTATCTCCCCTATGCGACATCGCTTCGAATGAGTGATTTAGGCTATACCAACAGTGCTCAGAGCTCGCTGAAAATTGGCTTTAATAGTCTTGCAGAATACTTAGATGGGTTGAATACAGCCATTCGCACTCCTTCAGAACAGTTCGCCAAGATTGGCGTCAAAGAGGAGGGAGAGTATCGTCAGCTCAACAGTAACGTGCTGCAAATCGAGAACGAATTGTACGCACCGATCCGCCCTAAACGTGTCGCTAAAGCGGGTGAAAAACCTTCAGAAGCTTTGGCTCGAGGTGGGGTCGAGTATATTGAAGTTCGCTCGCTTGATGTGAACCCGTATAGCCCGGTCGGTATTACTCAAGAGCAAGTGCGTTTCTTAGACCTCTTCCTCGCTTGGGCAGCATTGAGTGATTCGGATCCAATGGATTACTGTGAGCAAGCTTGTTGGCGAGAGAACTGGAACAAGGTGATTGTTGAAGGACGTAAGCCGGGTCTTGAGCTGCAAATTGGTTGCAAAGGCGAAGTCCTCACGCTGCAAGCCTGGGCTAAGCGTGTATTTGCTGAACTCACTCAAATTGCCGAGCGTATGGATGCCGTTGAGGGTAGCGGTGCTTATCAAGCTGTGTGCGATAAACTGCTTAGCTGGATTGATAATCCTCAATTGACCATTTCTGGTCAGTTGTTAGCAGACACCAAGCGCCTCGGTGGCCTAGGTAAAGTGGGCTGTACGTTTGGCAATGAGTACCGTGAGCGACATCTCAATCATCAATATCGCATTTATAGTGCCGAGTTGATGGAGCAAGAAGTGGTTCGTTCCCGAGCCGCACAAGCCGAGATCGAAGCCTCAGATACCCTAGATTTTGATGAGTTCTTGGCTCAATATTTTAGTTATTTGCAGGTATAGCGCGTCGCGCAATATCAACCACAACATGGAACAATGTCGGGAGAGGCACCTCTCCCGTTTACCAAACAGACAGTGAATAGCTCATCGCGAGTTATATAAATGGAGAAGGACAATGCCGTTACTTGATAGTTTTACCGTTGATCATACACGAATGAATGCCCCGGCTGTTCGCGTTGCAAAAACGATGACCACACCAAAGGGTGACACCATCACCGTGTTTGATTTACGTTTTACTGCGCCTAATAAGGATATTCTGTCTGAAAAAGGTATTCATACTTTAGAGCACCTTTATGCTGGCTTTATGCGCAATCACCTTAACAGCGACAGTGTGGAAATCATTGATATTTCACCTATGGGTTGTCGTACCGGTTTCTACATGAGCTTGATTGGTACCCCACAAGAGCAGCAAGTGGCTGACGCTTGGCTAGCGGCGATGAAAGATGTGCTGAAAGTTGAGAATCAAAACAAGATCCCTGAGCTGAATGAGTATCAATGTGGCACCGCAGCGATGCACTCTTTGGATGAAGCGAAACAGATTGCCGAAGCTATTTTGGCCGCTGGCATTTCAGTCAATAAAAACGACGAGCTAGCGCTTCCAGAAGCGATGCTGAAAGAGCTTAAAGTCGACTAGAAATTGCAACCACTAAAAAAGGAAGGCTGAGCCTTCCTTTTTTATTAATTGGCTTTTGGCAAAACCACTACTTGGGTTTTAGCCCAAATATCATGAAATCCGCGCTTTTTCGGGTCGAGCGGCACCAATAGGTTGGCTAAGCCAAATCCTGATGTCGCAATGCGAATCAGACATTGTGTGACAGAGACGGCCTGACCATCAACACTGCGTAAGTGCAGTTTCCACGCGCGCATCCCCAGCGTTTGTCCAGCGCGGGTCCAAAAATAGACAAAGAAGTAGATCCACACAAAAGCGAGATAGGCGGTATAAACAGGGCTCCACACCGGGTGATTAGTGAGGAAGTCGCTGACATCCGCATAACTGCCAACTTGGAAAATTCCCATCGCCATGAGTGCATGCAGAATCGCAATCACGATACCAGCCGCCATCATTTCCACAGCAATAATGATCAATCCATCGTAAAAAAGAGCCCCCAAGCGGCGAAACAAGCCTGCGGGTGGTAAAGAGTCAGTCTTTGACATAAAAATGGCTTACCCAAACTAAAATAAGGCGCAAGAATATAGTCTTGCTTTCGATCTGAAAAGAGACCTTGCGCACAGCTTATCGATTTGTGGCGATTTTATCAGCAAACGACAATTAATTCAGTCTTTTGCACTTGCACGAACGCCTACCATACGTATAATGCCAATCATCAAAGGGCAAAGCCCCAAGATGCCGGTGTGGTGAAATTGGTATACACGACGGATTCAAAATCCGTTGCCTTCGGGCGTGGCGGTTCAAGTCCGCCCACCGGTACCATACAAAGAAAGGTCGCTTTTATAGCGGCCTTTCGTCGTTTTAGGTGTTTGAACATTTCAACTGGCGTTCAAGCGTTGCCTTCGCGGTGACGGCAGGAATGCCTGTCCAATCAGTCCGCCCACCGGTACCATACAAAGAAAGGTCGCTTTTATAGCGGCCTTTCGTCGTTTTAGGTGTTTGAACATTTCAACTGGCGTTCAAGCGTTGCCTTCGCGGTGACGGCAGGAATGCCTGTCCAATCAGTCCGCCCACCGGTACCATACAAAGAAAGGTCGCTTTTATAGCGGCCTTTCGTCGTTTTAGGTGTTTGAACATTTCAACTGGCGTTCAAGCGTTGCCTTCGCGGTGACGGCAGGAATGCCTGTCCAATCAGTCCGCCCACCGGTACCATACAAAGAAAGGTCGCTTTTATAGCGGCCTTTCGTCGTTTTAGGTGTTTGAACATTTCAACTGGCGTTCAAGCGTTGCCTTCGCGGTGACGGCAGGAATGCCTGTCCAATCAGTCCGCCCACCGGTACCATACAAAGAAAGGTCGCTTTTGTAGCGGCCTTTCGTCGTTTTAAGCGCTCCAAAAATTTACTACTCCGAGTAAGCGCGACATGGCACATTTTTCTGTGCGCCGTCACAAGTCGTTACACAGGGTGAGCGCTAAGCGCTTTACATCTGCTTTGAAGCAAGGAACAATTCCGCTTCGAGCTGCATGATGTAGCGGAAAGTGATGGAAGATTATGAGTAGTACTGAAGCAAGAAAACCCAATCCACTGTTTGAGATCGTAATTAACGTTCTTTTACCTTCTCTGATTTTAATGAAGCTCAGTGGAGACGAGTACTTAGGCACAGCCATGGCGTTGATCGTCGCTTTGGCCTTTCCCGCTGTCTATGGCGCGATGGAGCTGATTCGCCACAAAAAATTCAATTTTATTGCGGCACTCGGTTTTGTGAGTGTGCTTCTAACCGGAGGTATAGGGCTACTTGAGCTCGATACAAAATGGCTCGCATTGAAAGAGGCATTGATCCCCGGTTTGATTGGCCTAGTCGTGTTTGGGTCGAGCTTTACTCGTTATCCCGTCGTTAAGAAGCTCATTTTTAACGACACCTTGCTGAACCTTGAAGTGATCAAGCAAAAATTAGGGCAAGCGGGTAAACAGGCGGCTTTCGAACGTTGTTTGTCGACCTCAAATTACCTATTTGCCAGCACCTTTATGTTCTCTTCGGCGATGAACTACTTTCTTGCCACCTGGATCGTAACCAGCCCAGCAGGCACCGCCGAGTTTAATGAGCAATTGGGTAAAATGACCCTGTACAGTTACCCGATGATTGCCATTCCGAGTATGTTGATGATGATCGGCATTTTTTATTATGTTTGGCGTCAAGTGCGCAAAATGACGGGGCTGGAAACCGAGCAGATATTCCATCTCAAATAAAGCGTTCAAACACAATAACTCAACCGCTGAGTGTCTCATTCAGCATTAAATGCCCCGCCTATTGGCGGGGCATTGTTATTGGGCAAGTTTAAAGCGCTGACTCAGTTGTGACAGACTTTGCGTTGATTGAGACAAGGCACCAATCGACGTGTTCTGTGCTTGGGATTGTTCGGCGATAAAAGTGCTCGAATGCGCTACCTCAGACATGTTGTTTTGCAGACCGTCGAGTGAATGGTGCTGATGCTTAACCGAGGTCGCAACCTGTTCGATTTGCTGGTTGACGGCCAATACGTGACCAGAGATGTTTTCTGTGGTGCGGATAATGCCCTCAACTGCTTGATAGACATGCTGTGAAAACTCGGTCATATCGGAAATATTCCCTGACGAGAGCTTAATCGCTTGCTCCAATTGAACCAGAGATGAGCCGATTTCTTCGACACTCGCACTGGTTCGATTCGCCAGTTGTCTCACTTCGTCCGCGACCACCGCAAACCCTCGGCCAGCTTCTCCTGCGCGTGCGGCTTCTATGGAAGCATTGAGCGCCAATAGGTTAGTTTGCTCTGAAATGCTGGTAATGGCCTCCAAGATTTTGTGGATACTATCGGCATTGCTCACCACTTGAGTGATGTTCCCTTGTGTTTGCTCAACGATCTGATTCATCTGTTGTAAGCTGCTTTTACATTGCTCGGATTCTTCTATCGCCTCTTTACACAAGTCGGCTGAGATCTGTGCCTCTTGATGGCAGGTTTGAGTGGTGTGTGCCACCTCGGAAAAAGATTGGCTAATATCTGCAACTGTCCGGGAGACTTGTTGAATGTTTTGGCTATTGCGAGATATCTCACCATCAATGCTGGTGGTTTTGTCAATAAAACTCTCTGATACCTGTGTTAACTCTTGTACCGCTTGGCGCTGAATGATGGCCGTTTGCTGCAATTGCGTAATGATCTGATTGAATTGTTGGTAAAAGGGATCTCGGTCTTCTAGTTTCACGTCTAGGTCAAACGAAGACTGCTGGACAACATGGCCGACCGTTTTATTGACATAGTCGAGTCGTTGCAAGTTTCTGTTTAAGTTAATACAAGTGTAGATCGAGACTGAGGCTTGGAAGATCGCATATAGGCAGTGCTCAATCACCATCATAAATCCGCTGTTCGGCGGGAAGATATAGACGCCGTAGCCTGAACTTTGTAGCCAAAAAAACAGTACATGGTGCAGCGCAGCGGCAATCAGAGTATGCAGCACCATCAGCCAGTCGTTATAGATCATCATCAAGGCAAGCAAGATGAACACTTCGAAATGAAGCATGATGTCTCCAGAAGCCTGGTCTATATGCAGTGCAACAAAGCCATAGAGCAGGTAAGGGAGGAGATAGCGAGCGCCTTGAAGTTGATTGACGCCTAACACTGCAGCAAACAGCGCTAGGGTGATCACCATGTCAAGGGTAGAAAACCCATAGCGAAAAAAGTAAATAACAGATAGCGCAGCTAAGGGGACGGCGATGACTAACGTTTTTTGCGAGAAGGAGAGTTCTTGTTCAATTTTCAACATAGGAGTTTCCGCTGATTTGCCTGCCAAGCATTTGGGGTGGAGAAATAAACAAAACCAACAATCATAGATTGTTGGTTTTAAGTTTAGTTTATAGATGGGAATCTAGTACTTATTGAGTAGCCCAATCGATCATTAGTTCTGCTTGCGTATCAGGTAGTCAAACGCACCTAGGCTCGCTTTGGCCCCTTCTCCCATGGCAATAATGATCTGTTTGTAAGGCACTGTGGTTGCGTCACCTGCCGCAAATACCCCTTCAAGACTCGTTTCGCCGTGTTGACCGACTTCGATCTCGCCGCGCGCTGACAATGCAACTTCTGAGTCTTTGAGCCATTCAGTGTTGGGTACAAGACCGATTTGAACAAAAATACCTGATAGTTCTATCTGTTTGATTTCATCTGTGTTGCGGTCTTTGTATTTCAATCCTGTTACGCGAGTGCCATCACCAATAACTTCTGTTGTCTGCGCCATAGTGATGATATCGATGTTAGGCAGTGAATTGGCTTTATCAATCAACACTTGGTCGGCGCGAAGGACGTCGGCAAATTCAAGAACCGTTACGTGCTCAACGATGCCCGCTAGATCAATTGCTGCCTCGATGCCTGAGTTACCGCCACCGATAACCGCGGTTTTCTTACCTTTAAACAGTGGGCCGTCACAGTGTGGGCAGTACGCGACACCTTTGTTGCGGTACTCTTGCTCCCCCGGAACCTTCATTTCACGCCAGCGTGCACCTGGGCTTAGGATGACACTCTTACTCTTAAGCGTTGCGCCACTTTCAAGTTGGATGTGAATCAAACCATCTTCTGTGTGCGCTGCGCCCATGAGCTTGTCAGCTTGCTGCTCAGTCACCACGTCTACGTCGTACTCTTTTAGGTGCTCTGCTAAGTCAGTCGCCAGTTTTGGACCTTCAGTGCGTTTTACCGAGATAAAGTTCTCGATAGCCATAGTGTCCATCACCTGGCCACCAAAGCGTTTGGCAACCACGCCAGTACGAATACCTTTGCGAGCAGCGTATAGAGCGGCTGCACTCCCGCCAGGACCGCCGCCAACAACAAGTACGTCGTACGGATCTTTCTCGCTCAGTGCTTTCGCTGCTTTCTCGCTCGCGCCGTCATCCACTTTGTTAAGGATTTCAGTGAGAGACATACGGCCTTGACCGAATAGCTCACCGTTTACAAACACGCTAGGTACCGCCATGATGTCGCGCTTCTTCACTTCGTTTTGGAACAACGCGCCGTCGATCATGGTTGTTTTCACTTTCGGGTTGATCGCCGCCATCATGTTGAACGCTTGGACCACGTCCGGACAGTTTTGACACGAGAGGGAAATGAAAATTTCGACGTCGAGATCTTTGTCTAGAGCGGCGATTTGCTCGATCACTTCTGGCTCTAATTTGATTGGGTGACCGCCAGAATGAAGTAGGGCCAATACTAGAGAGGTAAACTCGTGACCCATTGGTAAACCCGCAAAGCGCAGTGATGTGCCTTTTTCTGGGTTGGTTACCGCCATAACTGGCTTGCGTGCGCTTGCATTGTCGTCACGTTCAACCGTGATTAGATCGCACATCTCTGCGATTTGGTTGGCGAGAGCGAGAATGTCGTTTGATGCTTTGCTTTCATCTAGGCTAACCACTAAACGTACTTCTTGTTTTACATTAGCCAGATATTGTTTGAGCTGTTGTTGGATCGCTTGGTCTAACATAGTTAATTATGCCTTACTTAAATGGTTATTCTGGATAAAAACAAAAGGGAGAGCGAACTAGGCCGAAGGTCGTCAGGTATCAAACCTAGAACGCTCTCAAACTTATTGATGACCGGGAATGTTCAGTCAAGAACAGTCAGTCTTGATTAGATTTTGCCTACTAGGTCTAGTGATGGCGCTAGTGTTTCTTCGCCTTCTTTCCATTTTGCAGGACACACCTCACCTGGGTGCGCAGCGACGTATTGCGCGGCTTTCACTTTACGTAGTAGGTCTTCAGCGTCACGGCCAATACCTTCTGCAGTGATTTCCATCGCTTGGATAGTACCTTCTGGGTCGATTAGGAAAGTGGCACGGTCTGCTAGACCTTGACCTTCACGCATAACACCGAAGTTGTTGGTGATGTTGCCAGTTTGGTCGCCAAGCATGTAGTACTTAATTTTGCCGATGGTGTCTGAGCTGTCGTGCCACGCTTTGTGAGTGAAGTGGGTATCTGTTGATACTGAGTAAACTTCAACACCACGCTTTTGCAGCTCTTCATAGTGATCTGCAAGGTCACCTAGCTCAGTTGGACACACGAAGGTAAAGTCTGCAGGGTAGAAGAAGAACACCGCCCATTTGCCAAGAACATCTTGCTCAGTGACTTCTACGAATTCGCCGTCTTTAAATGCTGTTGCGCTAAATGGCTTAATTTTTGTGTTAATCATATCTTTACTTTCCTTTCAGTTTATTGGGATGAGCAATGTTTGTTGCTTTCGGAAAGTATATTCCCACGCTGCTTTGGTTAAATAAAATTGCTTATATCAATCCTATTAATAGCCAATTCCTATTGATCTGATCGGCATGGGTGTGAAGGGAGAGTATCGACTGTGTTTTCTATTTATTTTTCCGCAGGTTACGAAGTTATCGTCTATCTTTATAAAAACAATAAAGGACGACATCTATGTATCAAGTAACACCGTATCTGTTTTTTTCTGGACGATGTGAAGAAGCGCTAAGCTTCTACCAGCGCTGTTTTGGTGGGGTGGTGCTATCAAAGCAGTACTTCAAAGATTCGCCTCAGCAAATTGAAGGGGCAGACCCTAACTGGATCATGCATGCCGAGTTTGAAGCCTTCGGGATGAAGTTGATGTTATCCGACGGGGTGGTCGCACGAGAGCTAAGCGGTAACAATATTGCTTTATCGGTGGTACTAGATGATTTAGATGAGCAAGCGCGGCTGTATGACAAATTGGCGACAGAAGGGCACGTCATGATGCCTTTAGCAGACACATTTTGGGGCGCTCGGTTCGGTAAGGTCGAGGACAAATTTGGTGTGCGCTGGATGCTGCACTGTGAACTTGTTAAGTAACTGAGTAAAAATATCACTACAGGTTATTGAATACTAAATAGTAAACATGGATGGTGAATTAAAACTCGCCTTCATCTAAAATCAACCCATTGGTTCAATTATCAAAGTTGTATTAAGGTCGTGGCGAGTATCAAAATTACCGTAGACAGGTTGCAACCTGGATTACATGTTCGGCTTCCCGTTAAGTGGAATGAACACCCTTTTCTATTTAATAGCTTCAAAATTAAAGACCAAGAGCAGATCCAGATGATCCGCCACTTGGGAATTAAACACGTGTTCATTAATCCAGCGCAAAGCGATACTCAGCCTCTACCACCTGCTGAAGAGAGGGCAGAAGCCGATAAAGACCAAGCTCAAGAGGAGCAAATCGATCTTGAAGCTCAGCGGCTATGGAAAGAGAAACAGGATCGGATTGAAAGGTTGAACGCCTACCGTCGCCGAGTGATCAGCTGTGAAAAAGAGTTCGAACGTTCACTGTCGCGTATGCGCGCGGTCATGAATAAAATTCGCAGCCGTCCTGAGCAAGCGGTTGATGAGGCAACTTCGCTGGTTAATGACATCGTCGATAAA
Source organism: Vibrio sinaloensis (assembly GCF_023195835.1). Classification (NCBI taxonomy): domain Bacteria; kingdom Pseudomonadati; phylum Pseudomonadota; class Gammaproteobacteria; order Vibrionales; family Vibrionaceae; genus Vibrio; species Vibrio sinaloensis. Next base: position 429,280 of record NZ_CP096199.1, read on the forward strand.
TTGCTGAGTGACGATAATGTCACCTTACACTTGATGAATGGCAAAAGTGAGTTCGAAGATATTTACTTTCACTCACTCAACGTGTCAGTCGTTGCCATGATGGTGGCGAAAGCGAAAAAACTCAGCGCAGACAAAATTAAAGAGGTAGCCTTCGCCGCTCTATTCCATGACATGGGCAAAGTGAAAATCCCTACTGCTATATTGCGCAAACAAACCCCACTGACCGAACCAGAGACAAACTACCTCAAGCTGCATACCAAATACGGTCTTGATATAGCGGCAAACATGGAGAGTTTCCCAGAGAGCGCGAGAACAGTGATCGCTCAGCACCACGAACATAACGATGGATCGGGCTACCCAGAAGGTCTTAAAGAAGATCAAATCGATGAGTTGACGCAAATTATTTCAGTTGCTAATGCCTACGACAATTTGTGTCACAGCAACATTCCTTCGGAACAAAAAATTCCTTACGTTGCTTTGTCTCATCTCTATAAGAACTGCAAACATCTCTATAACCACGAAAACCTAAACCTGTTGATCAAATTTATGGGCATCTATCCGCCGGGAACCGTGGTTCAGTTATCCAACGATATGGTGGGTTTGGTTATTTCGGTCAATGCGAAAAATATCTTGTTCCCAAATGTTCTTATCTATGACCCTTCCGTGCCACGAACGCAGGCACCTATCATCGATTTGGCGGAGAAAGAGATAAAGATAGTGAATGCGATTTTGCCAAACAAATTGCCTGATAAAGTACGAGAGTATCTTAATCCCCGTTCTCGCATCTCTTATTTCTTTGATTCAGATGAGTAGTTATCCACAGCTAGCTGTGAGTAAGCTTTGACTAAGCTGAGTGTTAAATGCGCATAAATTAGAGCCTGATTGAATAGTGTTCAATCAGGCTCTTTTTTATAGAAAACGGCACAAATTTGCTTGCAGTCCTGATCGAACTCCCTATAATGCGCATCCACTGACACGGCAGATGCCACAAGGCTTCAGCAGTTGTCAGAGAGGTAAAAAGCTTCTGAGAAAATAATTTGAAAAAAGTGTTTGACTCTTCAAATTAACTAGCTAGAATTCACCTCCGCTTTGAGAGAAAAGCTTCTCGAAAAGCACAGCTCTTTAACAATATAAACCTATCAATCTGTGTGGGCACTCGTTGATGATAATCCAAATAGTTTCTTCGGAAACAATTTAGGTTTCAATGAAACGAAGTGACCATTGAGTCTTCGGACTCAGCACAGTCAATTCAAACATTACTTTATGTAATGTTCAGTATTCATTGAGCCTCCCCTATTTATATAGGGAATCAAAACTTTAAATTGAAGAGTTTGATCATGGCTCAGATTGAACGCTGGCGGCAGGCCTAACACATGCAAGTCGAGCGGAAACGAGTTAACTGAACCTTCGGGGAACGTTAACGGCGTCGAGCGGCGGACGGGTGAGTAATGCCTGGGAAATTGCCCTGATGTGGGGGATAACCATTGGAAACGATGGCTAATACCGCATAATAGCTTCGGCTCAAAGAGGGGGACCTTCGGGCCTCTCGCGTCAGGATATGCCCAGGTGGGATTAGCTAGTTGGTGAGGTAAGGGCTCACCAAGGCGACGATCCCTAGCTGGTCTGAGAGGATGATCAGCCACACTGGAACTGAGACACGGTCCAGACTCCTACGGGAGGCAGCAGTGGGGAATATTGCACAATGGGCGCAAGCCTGATGCAGCCATGCCGCGTGTATGAAGAAGGCCTTCGGGTTGTAAAGTACTTTCAGCAGTGAGGAAGGGGTGTGCGTTAATAGCGTACATCTTTGACGTTAGCTGCAGAAGAAGCACCGGCTAACTCCGTGCCAGCAGCCGCGGTAATACGGAGGGTGCGAGCGTTAATCGGAATTACTGGGCGTAAAGCGCATGCAGGTGGTTTGTTAAGTCAGATGTGAAAGCCCGGGGCTCAACCTCGGAATTGCATTTGAAACTGGCAGACTAGAGTACTGTAGAGGGGGGTAGAATTTCAGGTGTAGCGGTGAAATGCGTAGAGATCTGAAGGAATACCGGTGGCGAAGGCGGCCCCCTGGACAGATACTGACACTCAGATGCGAAAGCGTGGGGAGCAAACAGGATTAGATACCCTGGTAGTCCACGCCGTAAACGATGTCTACTTGGAGGTTGTGGCCTTGAGCCGTGGCTTTCGGAGCTAACGCGTTAAGTAGACCGCCTGGGGAGTACGGTCGCAAGATTAAAACTCAAATGAATTGACGGGGGCCCGCACAAGCGGTGGAGCATGTGGTTTAATTCGATGCAACGCGAAGAACCTTACCTACTCTTGACATCCTCAGAAGCTTGTAGAGATACGAGTGTGCCTTCGGGAACTGAGAGACAGGTGCTGCATGGCTGTCGTCAGCTCGTGTTGTGAAATGTTGGGTTAAGTCCCGCAACGAGCGCAACCCTTATCCTTGTTTGCCAGCACTTCGGGTGGGAACTCCAGGGAGACTGCCGGTGATAAACCGGAGGAAGGTGGGGACGACGTCAAGTCATCATGGCCCTTACGAGTAGGGCTACACACGTGCTACAATGGCGCATACAGAGGGCGGCCAACTTGCGAGAGTGAGCGAATCCCAAAAAGTGCGTCGTAGTCCGGATCGGAGTCTGCAACTCGACTCCGTGAAGTCGGAATCGCTAGTAATCGTGGATCAGAATGCCACGGTGAATACGTTCCCGGGCCTTGTACACACCGCCCGTCACACCATGGGAGTGGGCTGCAAAAGAAGTGGGTAGTTTAACCTTCGGGAGGACGCTCACCACTTTGTGGTTCATGACTGGGGTGAAGTCGTAACAAGGTAGCCCTAGGGGAACCTGGGGCTGGATCACCTCCTTATACGATACGGATAGTTTGCTTCTGCTTTTTAAAGCGGAAACAAATAAGTCGCGATGAGTGTTCACACAGATTGATATGTTTATACACGTTAAGAGACGATACTGGGTCTGTAGCTCAGGTGGTTAGAGCGTTCGCCTGATAAGCGAGAGGTCGGTGGTTCAAGTCCACTCAGACCCACCAATCTTCCTCCCAGAAGAATTGGCACACAGTATCAACACCTGATGGGGCTATAGCTCAGCTGGGAGAGCGCCTGCCTTGCACGCAGGAGGTCAGCAGTTCGATCCTGCTTAGCTCCACCATCTTTAAGTGTTCTTGCAAAAGAATCTTTAAAAATGGTTTCGAAAGAAACATTGCTCTTTAACAATTTGGAAAGCTGACGAATAACAACAATCCCCATATCTACGGATATGCGTTGTTATTCAATTAAAAGTTCTCAAATCCTATTCTTTTGAATAGGTACCAACACACATTCAAGTGTTCTTGGAAACATCCTTGTGATGTTTAATATTTGAGTCCGGCAAAATCGTGTCTCCATCATGTTTAAAAAATTGGAGACAACTTTGGTTAGTTGACTGTAAGACCCTTTGGGGTTGTATGGTTAAGTGACTAAGCGTACACGGTGGATGCCTTGGCAGTCAGAGGCGATGAAAGACGTAGTAACTTGCGATAAGCCCAGATTAGGTAGTAACAACCATTTGAGTCTGGGATTTCTGAATGGGGAAACCCAATACCATAAGGTATTACTGTTGAGTGAATACATAGCTCAACAGGGCGAACCGGGGGAACTGAAACATCTAAGTACCCCGAGGAAAAGAAATCAACCGAGATTCCGAAAGTAGCGGCGAGCGAAATTGGACTAGCCCTTAAGCTTTTAATGAGACAGGTGAAGGCTCTGGAAAGTGCCGCGATACAGGGTGATAGCCCCGTAACCGACATCTCATCATCAGTGAAATCGAGTAGGGCGGGACACGTGATATCCTGTCTGAATATGGGGGGACCATCCTCCAAGGCTAAATACTACTGACTGACCGATAGTGAACCAGTACCGTGAGGGAAAGGCGAAAAGAACCCCTGTGAGGGGAGTGAAATAGAACCTGAAACCGTGTACGTACAAGCAGTAGGAGCAGGCTTTGTCCTGTGACTGCGTACCTTTTGTATAATGGGTCAGCGACTTATATTCAGTAGCAAGGTTAACCATCTAGGGGAGCCGTAGAGAAATCGAGTCTTAACTGGGCGTCGAGTTGCTGGATATAGACCCGAAACCAGGTGATCTAGCCATGGGCAGGTTGAAGGTTGAGTAACATCAACTGGAGGACCGAACCGACTAATGTTGAAAAATTAGCGGATGACTTGTGGCTAGGGGTGAAAGGCCAATCAAACCTGGAGATAGCTGGTTCTCCCCGAAATCTATTTAGGTAGAGCCTCGGACGAATACTACTGGGGGTAGAGCACTGTTAAGGCTAGGGGGTCATCCCGACTTACCAACCCTTTGCAAACTCCGAATACCAGTAAGTACTATCCGGGAGACACACGGCGGGTGCTAACGTCCGTCGTGGAGAGGGAAACAACCCAGACCGCCAGCTAAGGTCCCAAATTATAGCTAAGTGGGAAACGATGTGGGAAGGCTTAGACAGCTAGGATGTTGGCTTAGAAGCAGCCATCATTTAAAGAAAGCGTAATAGCTCACTAGTCGAGTCGGCCTGCGCGGAAGATGTAACGGGGCTAAGCTATAAACCGAAGCTGCGGCAATGCATTTTATGTATTGGGTAGGGGAGCGTTCTGTAAGCCGTTGAAGGTGAGTTGTAAAGCTTGCTGGAGGTATCAGAAGTGCGAATGCTGACATGAGTAACGATAAAGGGGGTGAAAAACCTCCTCGCCGGAAGACCAAGGGTTCCTGTCCAACGTTAATCGGGGCAGGGTAAGTCGACCCCTAAGGCGAGGCCGAAAGGCGTAGTCGATGGGAAACGGGTTAATATTCCCGTACTTCAACTTATTGCGATGGGGGGACGGAGAAGGCTAGGTGGGCCTGGCGACGGTTGTCCAGGTTCAAGTGCGTAGGCTTGAGAGTTAGGTAAATCCGGCTCTCTTTAAGGCTGAGACACGATGTCGAGCTACTACGGTAGTGAAGTCATTGATGCCATGCTTCCAGGAAAAGCCTCTAAGCTTCAGATAAGTTGGAATCGTACCCCAAACCGACACAGGTGGTCGGGTAGAGAATACCAAGGCGCTTGAGAGAACTCGGGTGAAGGAACTAGGCAAAATGGTACCGTAACTTCGGGAGAAGGTACGCTCTTGACGGTGAAGTCCCTTGCGGATGGAGCTATTGAGAGTCGCAGATACCAGGTGGCTGCAACTGTTTATTAAAAACACAGCACTGTGCAAAATCGTAAGATGACGTATACGGTGTGACGCCTGCCCGGTGCCGGAAGGTTAATTGATGGGGTTAGTCTTTGGACGAAGCTCTTGATCGAAGCCCCGGTAAACGGCGGCCGTAACTATAACGGTCCTAAGGTAGCGAAATTCCTTGTCGGGTAAGTTCCGACCTGCACGAATGGCGTAATGATGGCCACGCTGTCTCCACCCGAGACTCAGTGAAATTGAAATCGCTGTGAAGATGCAGTGTACCCGCGGCTAGACGGAAAGACCCCGTGAACCTTTACTACAGCTTGGCACTGAACATTGACCCTACATGTGTAGGATAGGTGGGAGGCTTTGAAGACGGTACGCCAGTATCGTTGGAGCCGTCCTTGAAATACCACCCTTGTAGTGTTGATGTTCTAACTTAGACCCGTTATCCGGGTTGAGGACAGTGCCTGGTGGGTAGTTTGACTGGGGCGGTCTCCTCCCAAAGAGTAACGGAGGAGCACGAAGGTGGGCTAATCACGGTTGGACATCGTGAGGTTAGTGCAATGGCATAAGCCCGCTTGACTGCGAGAATGACAATTCGAGCAGGTGCGAAAGCAGGTCATAGTGATCCGGTGGTTCTGAATGGAAGGGCCATCGCTCAACGGATAAAAGGTACTCCGGGGATAACAGGCTGATACCGCCCAAGAGTTCATATCGACGGCGGTGTTTGGCACCTCGATGTCGGCTCATCACATCCTGGGGCTGAAGTCGGTCCCAAGGGTATGGCTGTTCGCCATTTAAAGTGGTACGCGAGCTGGGTTTAGAACGTCGTGAGACAGTTCGGTCCCTATCTGCCGTGGGCGTTGGAAGATTGAAGGGGGCTGCTCCTAGTACGAGAGGACCGGAGTGGACGAACCTCTGGTGTTCGGGTTGTGTCGCCAGACGCATTGCCCGGTAGCTAAGTTCGGAATCGATAACCGCTGAAAGCATCTAAGCGGGAAGCGAGCCCTGAGATGAGTCTTCCCTGACCCCTTGAGGGTCCTAAAGGGTTGTTCGAGACTAGAACGTTGATAGGCAGGGTGTGTAAGCGTTGTGAGGCGTTGAGCTAACCTGTACTAATTGCCCGTGAGGCTTAACCATACAACACCCAAAGGGTTTTGATGGACTCAAAGCAAGAGCAGATTGAATGTGTAGAGAACACAATAACAGCTTTCCAGATTAAAGAATTTGCTTGGCGACCATAGCGATTTGGACCCACCTGATTCCATGCCGAACTCAGAAGTGAAACGAATTAGCGCCGATGGTAGTGTGGGGCTTCCCCATGTGAGAGTAGGACATCGCCAGGCTTTAATTTTCTAAAGAGCCCGTTTAGTAAAACGGGCTTTTTTAGTCCTACAGGACAACTTGATGCTGATATAGCTCAGGTGGTAGAGCGCATCCTTGGTAAGGATGAGGTCCCCAGTTCGAGTCTGGGTATCAGCACCACTCATTTTGCTTTACGCTTTCTTTGAGAGCTTAAAACAAAAACAAAATTTGCTTGGCGACCATAGCGATTTGGACCCACCTGATTCCATGCCGAACTCAGAAGTGAAACGAATTAGCGCCGATGGTAGTGTGGGGCTTCCCCATGTGAGAGTAGGACATCGCCAGGCTTACATTTCGTTTTTAGATTTTAGAAAAATCTAAAGGCAAAAGCTTAGACTTAGAGTCTAACCAGTGCGGAGCGGTAGTTCAGTTGGTTAGAATACCGGCCTGTCACGCCGGGGGTCGCGGGTTCGAGTCCCGTCCGCTCCGCCACTTATTTAGAAAAGCCCGTTGCTAACGCAACGGGCTTTTTGCATTTTAGAACGCTCTGCTTCGAGATTGGCCTTCGTCCTTCGAGACGAGCTTGAGATGAGCGAGTCGAAATTTGCAGGCAGCGCTGGCTAATAATTAAGTTTAACTATCTGAATTAAAAAGAAAATGGTTGACGCCATGTGCCAATCCTTCAACATTTTCTCGCTTCTCGCTTCTCGCTTCTCGCTTCTCGCTTCTCGCTTCTCGCTTCTCGCTTCTCGCTTCTCGCTTCTCGCTTCTCGCTTCTCGCTTCTCGCTTCTATTGCTTATTCAAATCCCAATCATACTCATAGTTAGCGTCCTTCACTGATGTGATTGGCTCAGAGCGATAGTGATTAATATGATCGACCAGCTGCTGTTGATTACCGAAGTCAGCAATGAACCAGTCGTAAATTGAAGAGAGTCGGAGACTGTTAGCTTTGACCAAGACGCCTTTATCACTATTGATGAACTCTTTGGCTGCTGTCTCTAATAGCTGCTCAGTGTTTTCGGCGGTGAACGCTTGGCTTTGCAGATTGGGGCAGCCAAGGCTTGCGCAGTTAACGGCGTAGTGAGTTCGTGGATCGTTCCAGATAGGGCGAAGAATTCTATGCTCAATATCATTGAGGCTCAGCTGTTTGCCGGAGACTTGAATAACCTCATCGTCCCATGGGCCAAAGCTAAATAAGCCACCAAGTTTAGTGATAGATTTAATGGGGTAGGCCTCAATGATTAATTGCACGGTAATCGCGTTATATAGGTTAACCCAGTATGCGTACTGTTCATCGAGTGAGTAAAGTCTTGGGTCGATTTTGGCAAGAGCTAAAATATATTGATCGAGCTGCTGTTTGTCTTGCTTCGATACGTCGCTATATCTGACCAGCGTATTGTCACCACTTGTTTCTAGGTAGTTATCGAGGAAGTTTTGCCATGGCTGGTGTGAAATGGTGGCTTGGTTACTTTGATCTGCCTTTTGCCAAAAAGGCCACAACTCCGATTTTGGTGCTGCAAAAGTATAAAAAGAGATCAGAGTGAGCAGCAGAGTAACGATACGTACCATCGGTTTAATTCCCTTTGTGATAATTTACTACTAGACCTAGCTTATGGCGTGTTTGTTTCAGCAGCAAACAAAAAAGGCTAGCCTGAGCTAACCTTTATTTCTATTTGCAGATTGGGTTACTTGAGGAAGCTTGGGATCTTCGCTTCGTAACTCGAAATCTTATCTTCATGCTGAAGCGTTAGGCCAATGTTGTCTAATCCATTGAGTAGACAGTGTCTACGGAACTCGTCAATCTCAAACGAATATTCTTTGCCGTTCGCTCGAACCACGTTGGCTTCTAAATCGACTTCTACTTGGGCACCTTCGTTGGCTTCAACAAACTGGAACAGCTCATCCACTTCTTGTTCGGTAAGACGAACAGGCACCATTTGGTTGTTGATCGAGTTGCCGTAGAAGATATCGGCAAAGCTTGGAGCAATCATCGCCTTAATGCCGTAATCCGCCAGTGCCCAAGGTGCGTGTTCACGTGATGAGCCACAACCAAAGTTTTCGCGAGCAAGAAGAATGGAAGCACCTTGGTAGCGTGGTGCATTCATCACAAACTCTGGGTTTGGTTGTTCGCCAGCATCATCAAGAAAACGCCAGTCGTGGAATAGGTGTTTGCCAAAACCGAGACGAGAGACTTTTTGTAGGAACTGTTTAGGGATAATTGCATCGGTATCCACGTTCGCCGCATCCAGAGGAACCACCAAGCCTGTGTGTTGTTTAAAACCTGACATGAGCTCTCTCCTTAATCCAAGTTACGAATGTCAACGAAGTGACCCGCGATCGCAGCCGCTGCAGCCATCGCAGGGCTAACCAGATGGGTGCGACCATCACGGCCTTGACGGCCTTCGAAGTTACGGTTTGATGTAGATGCACAGCGCTCATGTGGTCCTAGGCGATCGTTGTTCATCGCCAGACACATAGAACAGCCAGGTAAGCGCCATTCAAATCCCGCTTCTTTAAAGATGACATCTAGGCCTTCTGCTTCTGCTTGCGCTTTGACTTGCTCTGAACCAGGAACGATTAACGCTTGAACGTGAGCTGCAACTTTACGGCCTTTTGCCACCTCAGCTGCGGCGCGCATATCTTCGATACGAGAGTTAGTACAAGAGCCAACAAATACTTTATCTACTGAATAGTCAGACAGTGCTGTGCCTGCTTCTAGGCCCATGTAAGCCAATGCTTTTTCTGCCGATGCTTTTTCAACTGGATCGGTAAAGCTTTCTGGCGCGGGGATAGGTTGATCGACGGCGATAACTTGGCCTGGGTTAGTGCCCCAAGTGACTTGCGGCTTGATCTCAGCTGCATCAAGCGTGACTACTGCGTCAAACTCTGCGTCATCGTCGGTTTTTAGCGTTTTCCAATACTCCACTGCGGCATCGAAATCGGCGCCTTGCGGTGAAAATTTACGTCCTTTGATGTAGTCGAACGTGGTTTGATCTGGCGCGATTAAGCCCGCTTTAGCGCCGAGTTCAATGGCCATGTTACATACCGTCATACGACCTTCCATTGAAAGGTCCGTAATCGCTTCACCACAAAACTCGACCACATAACCTGTGCCGCCTGCTGCCGTCGTTTTACCAATGATAGCGAGGACGATATCCTTGGCAGTGATGCCCGGTGCAACTTTGCCTTTCACTTCGATCTTCATGGTTTTGGCGCGAGCTTGCTTAAGGGTTTGAGTTGCCAAAACATGCTCGACTTCTGAAGTACCGATACCAAATGCAAGTGAGCCAAATGCACCGTGAGTTGCGGTATGAGAGTCACCACAAACAATCGTCATACCCGGCAGAGTAATACCAAGCTCAGGACCCATTACATGGACAATACCTTGGTATTTATGATTGATGTCGTAAAGGGTAACGCCGAACTCTTCACAGTTCTTAGACAGTGTTTCCATCTGGATACGTGCCATTTCACCTGAAGCGTTAATATCTTTTGTCGTTGTCGATACGTTGTGGTCCATCGTTGCGAACGTTTTGCTCACTTGACGTACCTTACGGCCTTTTTCGCGCAGGCCATCAAAAGCTTGAGGTGACGTGACTTCATGAACCAAATGGCGGTCAATGTAAAGAATCGGGGTTTCGCCCTCTGCGGCTACGGCAACGTGTGCGTCGTAGACCTTTTCATATAGTGTTTTGCCCATTGCTCTTCCTCGTCGTCCTTGTCACCACAGCGGCGTTAGTTTCGAACAATCAGCCTAGTCATTTAGTGGACTAAACTCCCAGGCCTGATTGTTCTCGCTGCCTTGCTGCAGTACCAATGACTTAGAGGAAGTACCTCTGCCATTGGTTTTGTGTTTTTACTGACGACTTTAATCTGTTGTGTTTGTGTATTTAGGAACTAAGAGTTTAAGATGTACTCAGCGATTTTATCGCCCATCTCTGAAGTCGAAAGTGCCGGCTTGTCTCCCGACAGGTCGCCAGTCAGCTCGCCTGCTGATAGCGCTTTAGAAACAGCGGTCTCAATATCTTGTGCAGCCGCTTCTTCTCCTAAGCTGTAGCGAAGCATCAGCGCAGCGGAAAGGATTTGCGCCACTGGGTTAGCAATGTTTTTACCTGCGATATCTGGTGCACTGCCGCCAGCCGGTTCGTAAAGACCAAACTTACTTTCGTTCAGAGATGCAGAAGGTAGCATACCCATAGAGCCAGTGATCATCGCACATTCGTCAGAGATGATGTCGCCAAAGATGTTTGAACATAGCATGACGTCAAATTGCGAGGGATCTTTAATCAGCTGCATAGTCGCATTGTCGATGTACATATGTGACAGCTCGACATCCGGATAATCTTTTGCGACTTGTTCGACTACTTCACGCCAAAGAATAGAGCTTTGCAGTACGTTCGCTTTATCTATCGAACAGACTTTTTTATTTCGTAGACGAGCCGATTCGAACGCAATTTTTGCGATACGCTCTATCTCAAAGCGGTGATAAACCTCAGTATCGAAAGCTTTCTCGTTTGGACCTTCACCTTCACGGCCTTTTGGCTGACCAAAGTAGATACCGCCAGTGAGCTCACGGACGACCACGATATCAAAGCCACGTTCAGAGATGTCTGCGCGCAGCGGTGAAAAGGCTTCCAGACCTTTATGGATCTGAGCAGGTCGTAGGTTACAAAACAGTTGGAAGTGCTTACGCAGTGGCAGGAGTGCGCCGCGCTCTGGTTGGTCATTCGGTGGAAGGTGTTCCCACTTAGGGCCGCCAACCGAGCCAAAAAGGACGGCATCGGATTCTTCACAGGCTTTTACTGTGCTATCCGGCAGAGGGCAGCCATGGTTGTCGATAGCGATACCGCCTACGTCGTGCGCTTCGCGAACAAACTCAATCGCATGCTTTTTCTCGATAGCGTCAAGCACCTTGTTCGCTTGCGCCATGACTTCTGGGCCAATGCCGTCACCAGCGAGGACGGCAATTTTGTATGATTTGTCTGTCATGTTAATCCTTTAATTTTTATTGCGCTCCAGAGTACTCACGTCCCTGGAGTCTCTTGTTATACTGTAGCGATTTTTTTCTGTTTGATTTCGGCGATCTTGTCAGCGCGGTGGATGCTATTGATAACATGCAGCAGTGCTTGGCCCGATGCCTCGACGATATCGGTGGAAACACCAGTACCGTGGTACTTGCGACCTTTGTAGTTGGCAATGATATCGGCTTGTCCTAAACCATCTTCGCCTTCGCCTTTGGCGGTTAAGTCAAACTTATCTAGAACAATATCATAACCCGTGACGCGATAGATACATTGGTATAGCGCATCCACCGGACCATTACCCACCGCGGCTTCAGATTGCTCCTCGTCACCACACTGTAGCTTAATGCTTGTGGTGGCCATAACACTGCCTGACTGAACACTTAGGTAGTTCAATTTATAGAAATCGTCTTCTTCGCGTAAGTTCGAGAAGTGCATTAGGGCTTCTAGGTCGTAGTCGAATACTTGGCCTTTACGGTCAGCCAGTTTCAAGAAGTCTTCATACAGTGCATCTAGGTTGTACTCTTCTTCTTTATAACCCATGGAATCCATATGACTTTTCACTGCCGCACGACCACTGCGACTGGTTAAGTTCAACGCCTGATTCTTAAGGCCGATTGACTCGGGGGTCATGATTTCATAGGTATTCTTGTTCTTTAACATGCCATCTTGGTGAATCCCCGAAGAGTGGCTAAACGCGTTGGCACCAACAATTGCTTTGTTACTTTGGATTGGCATATTACACAGCTGGCTGACCAGTTTACTGGTGCGGTGAATCTCTTCGTGTTTCAAACCAGTATGAACACCTAAAAACTCCTGACGGGTTTTGATGATCATCGCGATCTCTTCTAGCGAACAGTTACCTGCGCGTTCACCGATGCCATTGATGGTGCCTTCAATTTGACGTGCGCCGGCTTGTACGGCAGCGATAGAGTTGGCCACCGACATACCTAAGTCATCATGGCAGTGAACAGAAATGATCGCCTTGTCTATGTTTGGTACTCGGTTGAATAGGGTTTGAATAATGCCGCCAAACTCATTGGGAACAGTGTAGCCGACCGTATCAGGAATATTGATCGTGCTTGCGCCCGCGTCGATGGCTGCTTCGACCATGCGACATAGGTTGTCAATTGGCGTACGCCCTGCATCTTCGCATGAAAACTCGACATCGTCGGTGTAATTACGAGCGTGTTTTACGGCTTTAACGCCCATTTCCACCACGTCATCGTAGCTGCGGCGAAGTTTGTCTTGAACGTGAACAGTTGATGTGGAGATGAAGGTGTGAATGCGGAATTGGTCAGCCACTTTTAGTGCTTCTGCGGCGGCATCAATGTCTTTCGCGACGGCACGCGAAAGTGCACAGATTCTGCTGTTCTTGATGTTGCGCGCGATGGTTTGTACTGATTCAAAGTCACCAGGAGACGAAACAGGGAAGCCCGCCTCAATCACATCAACGCCGAGCCTTTCAAGCGCATAGGCAATTTGCAGTTTCTCTTTAACCGTCAAACTTGCTGACAACGCTTGTTCGCCATCACGTAATGTGGTGTCGAAAATTATGACTTGATCGTTCATGTTTGCTTCCTTAGTGACTTGATGTGTTTGCCATCAGTTAATCGTTTACTTCCATTACTTTGCAAAAAGTTAGGTATAAAAAAACCCGCATCTGAGTGCGGGTTTAGTGTCATTCTGTGTGGTTATTTTTCTTCCACAGCCTACCCGCGCGATTTGGTCACGATAAGGAGGAGGCTCAGCAGGAGAGAAAAATGCTTGATCATTGTTAACGGTTCCTTGATGGGCGTTAAATTATCCACAAATTTAAGTTAACAAATTAGTACCGCACTCGACTTGCCACGTCAACCCTAAAGTTGTTTTTTTATTCAACTCGCCGCGTCGTTCGCAGGATATCTGCAAATCATCACCTTATCTCGAGAGCATTGTGTCATCGAAATGGCGTGAAACTTTCACCGATCTGTCACTGTGCATCAGTAGATTGAGCGTATCTGAATGAGAGAAAGGAGTAATGGATGCGCTCGATAGAACCGATTGCTAAGTTTGATCTGGCATTTTCTCTTTTTTGCTTGACCCACAAGTTCGCTCCGCCTATTTCTAGGCTGAGTAAGTCCATCTCGCATACCGGTGATGGTCATCTATATGCGCTACTCGGCATTATGGCTTACAGCCTCGGTGAGAGAGAAGGGCAATACTTTGTCACTGCGGCCTTGCTTGCTTTTGTGATAGAGCTGCCCGTGTATTGGCTGTGCAAGAATTTATTTAAACGACGTCGTCCACAAGAGCTTTCCGATTTAGTCACCTCCTATATTACGCCTTCAGATCGCTACAGCTTGCCCTCAGGTCATACCGCCGCCGCGTTTTTAATGGCCACGATCGCCAGTCATTTCTATCCGCAGATGTTTGGTGTTGTGTTTGTTTGGGCGAGCTTAATTGGTGCGGCGCGTGTGCTTTTAGGCGTGCACTTTTTAACGGATGTGATTTTAGGCGCCTTGCTTGGCCTCGGCTGCGCGCAGTTGGCATTAGCTTTGGTTGGAGGCTAAAAGATGAAGATATTATATGGAGTCCAAGGCACGGGGAATGGTCACATTGCCCGGGCTCGCGCGATGGCTCTCGAACTAGCGCAGCAAGGTTTTCATGTTGACTATCTTTTTACCGGCCGAGAGCCGACGAAGTATTTTTCGATGGAACCTTTTGGCGATTTCGCCACGCGTCGCGGGTTTACTTTTGTCAGCGAAAAGGGTCATGTGAACTATTTAAAGACCGCGACACACAACAATCTTTGGCAGTTTGCACAAGACGTCAATCAGCTTGAGCTAGAGCAGTACGACTTAGTGTTGAATGACTTTGAACCTGTCTCTGCTTGGGCGGCCAAGAGACATGGTGTGCCGTCGATCAGTATTAGTCATCAAAATGCGTTTCGTTACTCTGTACCGCTCAAGGGCGCTAGTTGGCTGGATAAGCAGATCGTACGCCATTTTGCACCGACCCAACACCATATCGGTTTACATTGGTATCACTTTGAACAACCCATTTTACCCCCCATCGTCTCAACACAGCCAACTCGCGGAGATGAAGAGTCGATGATCTTGGTCTACCTACCGTTTGAGCATCTCGATGATATTACTGACTTACTGCTCAGATTTACGACTCAGCCATTTGTCTGTTTTCATCCAGAAATCATCGAGCCGAGCCGTATCGACAACATTGAGTTTTTGCCACTCAGCGTCGAGCATTTTCATCATTATCTGGTGCGTTGTAGTGGAGTGATTGCTAATGGTGGCTTTGAACTGCCATCGGAAGCGCTAACACTGGGGAAGAAGCTATTACTTAAACCTCTGAGCGGACAATTTGAACAAATAAGCAACGTCGCCACACTTGAACAGCTCGGGCTGGCCACTTGTATGGAGTACCTGGATGCTTCGGTTGTTCGCTGTTGGCTCGATGAGGCTAGCGCGGAGAGTGTCAACTACCCGAATGTGGCTGCCGCGATTGTTGAGTGGATAAAGCAAGGCAATTGGGATGATAAGACACGTTTGTGTCGGGAGTTATGGGCTCAAGTGGACTTCCCAAGTTACGCGACTCACGTTTAACAATAGCCTTAGCTTGGACAGCAGTTAAGGGTGAATAATTGATGTCCGTTTTGGATCTTGAGCTCACTCATCACTCATGGACATAATTGCAACCTTGATGACTGCTGTGCGAAACAATAGCAAATTATTATATATATCTATAAATTGGCCTGCTTTATATTTTTTTAGCCAATGCTTAACTTTATGTATTATAAGGTGAAATTGAATATCCAGATAAAAAATACTGATTAATTGTCAATCTTATTGCTAAGCAACAAATGATTCGTAGATAGTAACGATTCGTCACGACATATCTGACACATAAATATAACGGATAGACGAAACACAGGTTTTCTATTCCAAACCGATTTCGATGAACAAATCTTACGACTATGAATTAATGAGGCTTTGCCGATGATTGAAAAGAAAGAATCTATGGGAGCTATTGCTAGTTACCGTATGGAAAGCACTCTCCGTGGAGTAGATCTCAACCTGCTAACCGTGTTTGATGCTGTGATGCAAGAACAAAATATTACGCGAGCAGCACATAACTTGGGGATGTCTCAACCTGCGGTGAGCAATGCTGTCGCTCGACTAAAAGTGATGTTTAATGACGAGTTGTTTATGCGTCAGGGGCGTGGTATTCAGCCAACCCAGCGCGCTCGTCAACTGTTTGGCCCTATTCGCCAAGCGTTGCAACTGATCCGCAACGAACTGCCAAGCTCTGTATTTTCTCCAGAGACTTCAACCCGCTTATTTAAACTGGCGATTTGTAGCCCGTGTGATATGCGTTTTGCGCCAAAGATCATGTCCAATATCCATCAGCAAGCGCCCAATGTGCAACTGCATCTAGATGCCGAGTTTGATCGTCGACTTGCCGAACGCATGCGCTATCAAGAGATTGATTTTGTGATTGATTATGCTCGCTTTGATGAGCAAGGCTTCTCAAGTACAGAGATGTTTCAAGATGAGTTAGTGGTCGTGACTTCAAAGGGGCACCCTCGCATTCAGGGTGACGTTAGCGCTGAAATGCTTGCCAATGAGCGCCATGCGAAACTGTCTAAAGTGCACGGCCAGCGCAGCTTCTCTGAACAGGCCTATCGCGAGCTCGATGTTCAGGCTTATTACGAAGGCACGAGTTTAAGCAACGTTCTATATGTGGTTGGCCAATCTGAACTTGTGACTATCGCGCCTCGTTGGATGGTAGAAAACGCGGCGAATAAGGAGCAATTACAGATACTGATCTTCCCATTCGAAAACAGCAAGATCAGCGGTTATTTGAGCTGGCATGAGTCGAGCGAAAAAGACAAAGGACACATCTGGCTGCGTGACCAATTAATGATGATCTGTGGTGAAGTGGTTGCTTTGAACTAATCGTCGTCAACCCTGATGTCTAAAGCCTTGAATGGTGTGCGCCATTCAAGGTTTTTTACTATTTATATTGATAACTTTGACGCCCATCAGTTGCCTTTTCTAACTTGAAATGTACACTTGTGCGCTGATTAAAGCTTACAGGTGTAAGCTAAAGGTAGTAAAAATGGCCAACCTAGATTTTCATATCGTAAAACGAATTCGAGACCAGATTGCACAAGGCAAAGATCGCATTGCCCTCAAGCATAAAGTAGGCAATATGTGGAACGGCATAAGCTGGAAGCAGTTTGGTCAGCAAGTTGATGCGCTGTCGCTTGCATTATTGGCTCAAGGCATTCGAGTCCAAGACAAAATCGGAATGTTTTCCAACAACATGCCCCAGTGGACAGTCGCTGACTTTGCCGCAATGCAGCTGCGCGCTGTTTCGGTACCGATTTACCCGACCAATACCGCTGCTCAATCAGCCTACATCTTGCAAAATGCCGATGTACGAGTGCTGTTTGTCGGTGAGCAGGCGCAATTTGATGCCGCTGTCTCTATTTTTGAGCAGTGCCCTGATCTCGAGTTGATTGTCGCCATGTCAGAGGATGTGAACATTGGTGAGCATAGCTTTGCTACTTCTTGGCAGCAATTTATTGCCCAAGCGAACCAAGCGCACCAGCAAGAGCTTGATACTCGCCTCGACCAAGCAAACTTCGATGATCTGTTAACGCTTATCTATACTTCAGGCACCACAGGTCAGCCTAAAGGGGTGATGCTAGATTATGCTAATATCGCCGCACAGCTAGAGGGCCACGATCAACGCTTGAGCCTGTCGCAACAGGATATCTCATTGTGTTTCTTACCGCTGTCGCACGTCTTTGAGCGCGCCTGGACGTTTTACGTGCTGTACAAGGGCGCAACCAACTGCTACCTACAAGACACCATGCAAGTACGCGATGCGCTGAGCCAAGTGCGTCCAACTGTCATGTGTGCAGTTCCTCGCTTCTACGAGAAGATCTTCTCAGCGATACACGAAAAAGTGGCCAAAGCGCCGTTTATCCGCAAAGTGCTGTTCACTTGGGCTGTGAACATGGGCGCGAAGATGGCGGTGTGTCATCAAGAGAGTCGCAAGCCTTCGCTGATATTGAAGAAATCACACGCTTTGGCAGACAAGCTGGTGTTGTCTAAGCTTCGCGCTCTGCTTGGAGGCAATATCCACTTTATGCCCTGTGGTGGTGCCAAGCTAGACGAAACCATCGGGCGCTTCTTCCACGCTATCGGAATCAACGTTAAGTTGGGCTACGGTATGACCGAAACGACAGCCACGGTTTCATGCTGGGATGACAAATGCTTCAACCCCGACTCTATTGGGATGTCGATGCCCGGCGCTCAAGTTAAGATTGGCGACAACAACGAGATCCTAGTTCGTGGACCTATGGTGATGCGCGGTTACTACAAGATGCCAGAAGAAACCGCCAAAACATTTGATGAGCACGGCTTTTTGAAAACGGGTGATGCCGGTCATATTGATGAAAATGGCAACTTGTTTATTACCGACCGCATCAAAGAGCTGATGAAAACATCGGGCGGAAAATACATTGCCCCACAAATGATTGAAGGGGCTATTGGTAAAGATCACTTTATTGAACAGATCGCTGTCATCGCGGATACGCGAAAGTTCGTGTCTGCGTTGATCGTCCCTTGCTTTGACTCACTCGAAGAGTATGCCAAAGAACTTAACATCAAATACCACGACCGTGTTGAGTTGGTGAAACATCATCAAATTGTTGAGATGCTGGAAAAGCGGGTCAACGATCTGCAACAAGAGCTGGCTAAGTTCGAGCAGGTGAAAAAATTTAAGTTGCTGCCCAAAGCATTCTCTATGGATGCTGGTGAACTGACGCCAACCCAGAAACTTCGCCGTAAAGTCATTAACGACAAATATCAGGATGAAATCGAAGAAATGTACACAGATAAGGCCGATAAAAAGTAGTTTATCTATGTGTTAATTTTCTGATTGAACAAATATCCCCCAGTACATCATCTCGATGGCTGGGGGATTTTTTTGGCACTTTAGTGGCAGGGGCCGAGGCGTCATCACTCTTCATTACTTGGAATGTTTGTCAAAATAATTGAGCGAATTTTTAACTGTATTTGGTGAATAACACTAATTGCGCGTCAATAAGCCAAGTGGTTTTGTTATGAAACGTCTGTTGAAAGAATAAAGTGCAGTTTGCGACAAAAATCGCATTAGACCCCTTGATAAGAAAGCGTTACATTTGTTGCGTAACCTTGCTTTATGTTACCTGTGAGCAAGGCATAGCCGAAAAAGTGGAAGTATTTCGAATTAGGCTACGAATAAGACCTAGACTATGAAAAACCAACCCATTGTGTCGACCTCATACAGTGGCTGATTGGTTAAGGAGAAAAAATATGGCAGCAATGTTGTCCGGTGCTGAGATGGTAGTTCAATCTCTGATCGAAGAAGGCGTCGAGCAGATCTTTGGCTACCCAGGTGGATCTGTACTTGATATTTACGATGCTCTGCACGCGAAAGATGATCAAATTAAGCATGTACTTGTTCGTCATGAACAAGCTGCGACTCATATGGCCGATGGCTATGCACGCGCAACAGGTAATCCTGGCGTGGTGCTGGTCTGCTCTGGCCCTGGTGCGACCAATACCATTACTGGTATAGCCACAGCCTATATGGACTCAATTCCAATGATTGTTATTTCAGGCAACGTGCCAAATAACATGATTGGTAATGACGCGTTTCAAGAGTGTGATATTGTTGGTGTTTCTCGCCCGGTCGTAAAGCATAGCTTTTTGGTGAAAAAGGCCGAAGACATCCCTGAAACGGTAAAAAAAGCCTTCTACATTGCGACCACCGGTCGACCTGGCCCGGTATTGATTGATTTGCCAAAAGATGTGATGAATCCTTTGGTGAAGCTACCTTACGAATACCCAAAATCGTTGTCGATGCGCTCTTACAAGCCGACCACTAGCGGACACAAAGGTCAGATTAAAAAAGGCCTTAAAGCGCTGCTGGAAGCGAAAAAACCGGTACTTTATGTCGGTGGCGGCGCCGTTATCTCTGAAGCGGAACAGCCTTTGCTTAAACTGGCCGAAGCACTCAACCTTCCGGTCGTTAGCACCTTGATGGGCTTGGGGGCATTCCCTGGTACACACAAAAACTCATTAGGTATGTTGGGAATGCATGGTCTTTATGAAGCGAATATGGCGATGCATAAAGCCGACCTTATTTTTGGTGTTGGGGTTCGCTTTGACGACCGTACCACTAATAACCTTGAGAAGTATTGCCCTAATGCCAAGGTCATGCATATCGATATCGATCCCTCTTCGATCTCTAAGAATGTCAAAGCGGATCTCCCTATTGTTGGCTCTGCCGACAAAGTGTTACACAGCATGGTCAGTTTGTTGGAAGAGCAAGGTAGCACTAACGATCAACAGGCATTAAATTGCTGGTGGGATGAGATTCAAAGCTGGCGCGATCGTCAGTGTCTGAGCTATGAAACCTCGGCTGAACGCATCAAACCACAACAAGTAATAGAGACATTACACAAGCTGACCAATGGTGACGCTTACGTCGCTTCCGATGTTGGCCAGCACCAAATGTTTGCTGCCCTCTACTACCCGTTCAACAAGCCGCGTCGCTGGATAAACTCTGGTGGTCTAGGCACCATGGGCTTTGGTCTACCAGCGGGAATGGGGGTGAAATTTGCCAAACCGGATGAAGAGGTTGTCGTCGTGACCGGAGATGGCAGTATTCAAATGAATATCCAAGAGCTCTCGACGGCCCTTCAGTATGATATTCCAGTTAAGATCATTAACTTAAACAACCGATTCCTCGGCATGGTAAAACAGTGGCAAGACATTATTTACCAAGGCCGACACTCTAACTCATACATGAGTTCTGTTCCCGATTTTGCTGCCATCGCGGAAGCGTATGGTCATGTCGGTATTCGCATTGAAACCCCGGATCAACTTGAATCGGGTCTTAAGCAGGCGCTAGAGATGACAGATCGTCTCGTGTTTGTAGACATCAGTGTGGATGAAACCGAGCATGTGTACCCGATGCAAATCAAAGGTGAGGGTATGGACAAAATGTGGCTAAGCAAAACGGAGAGAACTTAATATGAGACACATTATTTCACTGCTATTGGAAAACCAACCGGGTGCGTTATCCCGAGTGGTTGGCTTGTTTTCTCAGCGTGCCTACAACATTGAGTCATTGACGGTTTCGCCTACTGATGATGAAACCTTATCTCGACTGAACATCACCACCATTTCTGATGATATGGAGCTTGAGCAGATCCAGAAGCAACTCAACAAACTGATTGATGTGCTTAAAGTGCAAGAAGTGACTGAGTTGGACCATATCGAACGTGAGTTGATGATGGTGAAAGTGAAAGCGAGTGGATTTTCTCGTGCTGAGGTAAAGCGCACTGCTGACATTTTTCGCGGTCAGATAGTCGATGTGACGGCCTCGCAATATACCGTACAGATGGCGGGTACCAGTGAAAAGCTGGACGCCTTTATCCAAGCTATTTCAGAAGTCACCGAAGTGATTGAAGTGGCCCGAAGTGGGGTAGTGGGTATCGCTCGTGGAGAGCGGGCACTCAAGCCTTAATCGAACAAACTACAGCAATAAAAAACCACCGCCAATGCGGTGGTTTTTTTGTCTTCTTTTCTATTAGTGAAGGATACGAGCGCGAATCGTGCCTTCGATACTTTTCAGTTTCAGCAACGCTTCTTCTGAACGTTCGGTTTCAACGTCAATCACCACGTAACCAAAGTCAGCGGCGGTCTGTAGGTACTGACCAGCAATGTTGATCCCTTCTTCGGCAAAGATGGTGTTGATTTGCGTCATGATACCCGGGCGGTTTTTGTGAATATGCAGCAGGCGCGAACAATCACGATGCTCTGGAAGCGATACCTCTGGGAAGTTAACGCTCGATAGCGTTGAACCATTGTCTGAATACTTGGCCAGTTTGCCCGCGACTTCGACACCAATGTTCTCTTGCGCTTCCTGGGTTGAGCCACCGACGTGAGGCGTCAGGATCACGTTGTCGAACTTTTGTAGCGGCGATTCGAATGGATCGGCATTGGTCTTTGGCTCAGTTGGGAATACATCGATGGCCGCCCCGGCCAGATGACCTGATTCCAAGGTATGGCATAACGCTTCAATATCTACCACAGTGCCGCGCGCCGCATTGATGAAAATAGCCCCTGGCTTCATGCGAGCAAATTCCTCAGCGCCCATCATGTTTTTCGTTTCTGGCGTTTCTGGGACGTGTAACGAAATCACATCACACTTATTGAGCAGTTCGCTCATGGTGTGTACTTGAGTGGCGTTACCGAGTGATAGTTTGTTTTCGATGTCATAGAAGTAGACACGCATACCTAAGTTTTCGGCAATGATACCGAGCTGGGTACCGATATGCCCATAACCTATGATACCCAGGCGCTTACCACGTGCTTCGTAAGAGTTGTCGGCGCTTTTCTTCCAGATACCACGGTGTGCTAGTGCGTTTTTCTCTGGAATGCCACGCAACAACAGTAGTATTTGGCCCAAGACCAATTCGGCGACACTGCGGGTGTTCGAGAATGGGGCATTGAACACAGGGATACCACGGCTAGCCGCAGCTTTGAGGTCAACTTGGTTAGTACCGATACAGAAGCAGCCAATCGCGACCAGTTTTTCTGCCGCGTTGATGACTTTTTCAGATAGGTTGGTACGCGAGCGAATGCCGATAAAATGCACGTCTTTTACTGCTTCGAGCAACTCGTCTTCGGCAAGAGAGCCTTTGTGGTACTCGATGTTGCTGTAGCCAGCCGCTTGGAGGACCTCTACCGATGATGGGTGCAGACCTTCAAGCAACAGAATCTTGATTTTATCTTTTTCCAGCGAAACTTTGGCCATTGTCTTCTTCCTTAAAGTGGGGAAATTGGGCTTAACTGGCGCACATTGGGCTAAAGCAGATAAAGCAAACGTTTTGCACGGCTTATAATATTACGCAAACGTTTTCCTTGTGCGTCTTCTGACCATTAAGTTATCAAAAAAAATACAGTTTGGGTAAGAAAATTACGGAATAAGGCATAATTTTTCTTGAGTAAAATGAAAAAAACGGCGCCAATTGGCGCCGCTTGTAATGAAATAACAAAAAAATCGATATTACTCTTCGATTTTCGCCCCTTCTGGCGTGCCAGTAATGACCACGTCGGCGCCGCGATGAGCAAATAGCCCAACCGTTACCACCCCAGGAATTGCGTTGATTTTGTCTTCTAGTGCTTTCGGGTCGGTAATCTTCATGTGGTGAACATCAAGGATGACGTTGCCGTTATCTGTGATCACGCCTTCACGATACGCAGGATCGCCGCCAAGCTTAACTAATTCACGCGCCACGTAAGAGCGAGCCATTGGAATGACTTCGACTGGCAGTGGGAACTGACCAAGTACATCTACCGCTTTGGTGTTGTCGACGATACAAACGAACTTGTCTGAAATGGCAGCAACAATCTTTTCACGCGTTAACGCGGCACCACCGCCTTTGATCATATCGCGAGTTGGGTTGATTTCATCGGCGCCATCAACATAGATGTCGAGTTTGGCGACGTCATTACAATCATACACTTCGATACCTAGCGCTTTGAGCTTCTCTGTTGATGCCTCAGAGCTTGACACTGCACCTTTAATTTCTTCTTTCATAGTGGCAAGTGCATCGATGAAGTGATTGACGGTCGAGCCAGTACCAACACCTACAATACTGCCTTCGGTCACATATTTCAGTGCTGCCCAACCAGCTTCTTTCTTCATTTCATCTTGAGTCATGCTCATCTCCTAAAAGCGGTAGTAATATGGTTTGCGGCGCGATTATATCGCCAAATCACCCTTATTCCCAATCCCAGATACGGCTCGGGGTCACTATTTTGGGCAGTGGCACATCCCAAGACTCCGCCGGGAGTTGCTCGACTTGCTGGCAGTCATGGGCAAGTCCGATGGGCTTTGGACCTTGACCCGTTGCGAACCATGGAGCGAGCGTACGGTCATAATAGCCGCCTCCCATGCCGAGGCGTTGTCCTTGACGATCAAAGGCGACTAACGGAGTACACACTAAATCTAGGTTGGCCACTGGGTAGACTTGGGTCTTGTCTAGCTTAGGTTCGGCAATCGAATATTGGTTGAGCACCATCGGTGTGTCACTTTGGTAGCGAAGAAACAGCAAATGCCCTTTGGAAAAAGGGTGGATGACAGGGAGATAGGTACATTTTCCTTGTTGCCATAGCCACTCGATCAGCGGCTTGGTGTCGATTTCGCCATCAGCGGTGAGATACAGAGCGATATGCTGGGCATAGTGTAGCTCTGGGAGTTGCGCGAACTGACGGACTAGATCCAGACCGGCAAGATACTGAGTATCGCTCGGCAGTTGGTTGCGCTTTTTACGGATATCGGCTCGGATTTGTTGACGAGAAACAGTCATAGTTGTACCCATGTTAGTCGGGTATCGAGTAGGGATACCCCAGAGTGCCGTTGGAGATATCGACCCTTGAACCAGCTGGTTCAAGGCGGATCAGCAGAGATAACCGTAGGCTTCTCGGTTCAAGCCGAGCTTGCTCAGTAGCTATCAAGTACTAACCCTTAGGTATTGCTTATCGGCTCAGGGACTTAATCCCCTCACGCACACTCCAGGGTAAATTTGTTGGTAAAGCTTACTGCTGTCCTGGCTTCACTTTACTGATTGCGTTGTCTAACGATGCTGAGAGCTGTTCCATTCGCTCAGATAAGGCATCTTGTTCCTGCTTTGAATCACTGTCACGAGCGTCTAGCTCATGACAAAAGTTTAATGCAACAAACGTCAAAAGTTGAACTTCGTTAGTGATTTTTGTTTTCGCGGCCATCTCTTTTAGGCGCTCATCAAGTCGCTTGGCGGCATTGATCAAAGACTCTTCTTGCC
Source organism: Vibrio sinaloensis (assembly GCF_023195835.1). Taxonomy (NCBI): domain Bacteria; kingdom Pseudomonadati; phylum Pseudomonadota; class Gammaproteobacteria; order Vibrionales; family Vibrionaceae; genus Vibrio; species Vibrio sinaloensis. The sequence continues at coordinate 453,737 of NZ_CP096199.1, forward strand.
CTGCAGGACAGTTAACAAGAGTATGCTTGCCTAAGATTTCCACTTCTACCGCTTGATTACTCATACCGACTCTATATCTGTTGCTTGAGGTGATAAAGCAGATAATCACCGAGGGGGAAACTATAGAAAAACGCGTATTAAGATTCAAGCTTTTCCCCACCCACGACTGGAAATCAGCGGGCAAAAACACAGTAATTGGGCAATTTGGATAAAAGCTACTCACAATTGCGTAATCACTCGTTTTCGCTCGCTGTGGTAAGTGGTAGGATTGAGGTTATTTTCTCTGATTTAGGTCTATGCGATGAGCGATACCAAGTTACCCGATTATCTGACATTTGCCAGCGAACTGCAGTCTGCTGGGTTAGCGGTCAATCCTGCTGAGTTACACGGTTTACTCGCCGGCATGCTAAGTGGCGGTTTGAGCCTGACGGATAAAAGTTGGCAACCACTGGTGTATGACTATGTCAGTGAAGGCATGGGCTGGCCGAGTAAAGTGCTGCAACTTGCGCAATCCACATTGGATGCCTCGGTGGTTGAATTAACCGGCTCCGGTATGGATCTAGAGCTGCTGTTGCCTGATGAAGAAGCCAGCGCGACTCTGTTTGATGTGGCGGATGCGCTTGCTGACTGGGTGAACCACTTTATTTCGGGCGTTGGGTTGATCAACGCGCCGATCGGCAAAGCGGCTGCAGACGTAAAAGAGGCGCTGGCTGACCTCGAAGAGATCGCTAAGCTTGGCATTGATGAAGACGATGATATGGAAGAGCAAGCGCAGCTCCTTGAGCAAGTGATCGAGCATGTTAAAGCCTGTGTGTTGACCATTCACGCTGAATTTGGCCGTAAAGTCGAGGCTCAAGCGGCACCTACGATTCACTAATTAGGCAGCACTATGAAGCAGTTTGACGTGGTCATCGCAGGGGGTGCGATGGCCGGTATGACCTTAGCCTTAGCGCTAAATAAGCTTTCTCCGACGCCGTTATCTGTTGCGGTGATTGACCCTTTCCAAACCAATCATCAAGCGCACCCCGGTTTTGACTCTCGTTCGATTGCACTTAGCTATGGCACCGTAGCGATTCTTAAACAGTTTGGTTTATGGCAGGCGTTCAGTAAGTTCGCCACTCCCATTGAGCACATTCATGTCTCGGATCGCGCTCATGCAGGAATGACGGAGATCACTCGTCAGCAGCTGTGCGTTGAGGCGTTAGGTTACGTCGTTGAACTGGCCGATGTGGGTAACCTCTATCGTCAACAAGCGGAGCAGAACCCAAATATCTCTCTGATTGATGCGGCCGTGCAGCGACTGGAACGCAATCAACATAGCGTTAAGATAGAGCTAAGTGATGATAGCCAAATCGAAGCTAAATTGTTGGTGGCTGCCGACGGCGCGACGTCGACCTGTTGTGAGCAGGTAGGCCTAGAGCTACATCAACATGATTATGCTCAAGTGGCGGTCATTGCCAATATCGCCACAGAGCAAGCGCATTTGGGTAGAGCATTTGAGCGCTTTACCACCTCAGGTCCGGTCGCATTATTGCCGATGTCTCAAGGAAGAATGTCTCTGGTCTGGTGTCTTGACCCCGATCAGGCCAAGACCATGATGAAAGCCAGTGATGATGAATTCAAGCAGGCATTGCAACAGGCGTTTGGTTGGCGATTAGGTAAGATTAGCAAAGTTGGTCAGCGCGCCAGTTATCCATTACTACTGCGCTATCGTCAGCAGACTATCTCACACCGCGTCGCTGTCGTTGGAAATGCTGCGCAAACCTTGCATCCGATTGCGGGTCAAGGCTTTAATCTAGGAATTCGCGACGTCGCTACCTTGACGGAGCATATCGCTCTGTTTGCGGATGATCCCGGTTGTTATCAAGCGCTAAAACAGTATCAGCAGGCGCGCCAAGCAGATAGAGAAGCCACCATCACCATGACCTCAAGCTTAGTGCATCTCTTTTCCAACGATTATCTCTCGTTACGGATTGCGCGCAATCTTGGGCTCGCGGCGATGGATACACTACCGTTACTCAAAGCCCCTCTATTACAAAGAACGTTAGGTTTAGTCGCTCGTTAAGAGTGGCAACAAAGGACAACAAGAAATGATGCAAAGTGTTGATATCGCGATCGTTGGCGGTGGCATGGTTGGATTGGCTTTGGCTGCTGCGCTCAAAGAGACGGATTTGCGCATAGCGGTTATCGAAAGCCGTGAACCTGAGAGTGAGCTGCAAGCTTTGCCGGACGTACGTGTCTCTGCGCTAAGTCGCTCGAGTGAAGTCATTTTGCGCAATCTAGGCGCATGGCAAGGTATTGTTGAGCGCCGCGCTGCGCCTTACGCTGCGATGGAAGTGTGGGAGCAAGATAGCTTTGCTCGTATTGAATTTGAAGCGCAGCAACTGGCTCAACCGGATTTAGGCCATATTGTTGAGAATCGAGTGATTCAATTGGCGCTCCTTGAGCAAGTGAAACAGCAGCACAATGTTTCTTTGTATTTACCTGCCCAGTGCCAAACTCTGGCCATTGGTGAGCGCGAAGCGTGGATTACACTGGATGATGGTCAGGCCTTGACTGCCAAGCTGGTGGTGGGTGCGGATGGTGCTAACTCTTGGGTACGCAAGCAACAAGATATTCCACTGACGCATTGGGACTACGGGCATAGTGCGATTGTGGCCAATATTCGTACCGAAGACCCTCATCAAAGCGTTGCTCGCCAAATTTTTACTGCTCAAGGTCCGTTGGCTTTTCTTCCCCTTGGCGATAGTCATTTATGCTCCATTGTTTGGTCAACGGATCCGAATCGAGCTGAACGGCTGGTGAGTATGCCTGAGCAGGAGTTCAATAAAGCCTTGATCGCTGAGTTTGATCATCGCCTCGGCTTATGTGAGGTCGTGGGGGAGCGTTTCGCGTTTCCGCTAAAAATGCGCTACGCACGAGACTTTGTCGCCCCACGTGTTGCGCTGGTTGGTGACGCTGCACACACCATTCACCCGCTTGCAGGACAAGGGGTAAACTTAGGCCTGCTAGATGCAGCGAGTTTAGCTCAGGAGGTGATCCAACTACACCGAAGCGGACAAGACTTTGGTAGTCACCGTCATTTACGTGGTTATGAGCGCTGGCGAAAAGCAGAAGCGGCAAAAATGATTGCTGCGATGCAAGGCTTTAAGGATCTGTTTGAAGGTGACAACCCTGCGAAAAAGCTGATCCGCGGATTGGGAATGAAATTAGCGGGTCACTTGCCCGGCGCTAAAGATGAAATAATGAAGCGTGCATTGGGGCTTAAAGGACGCTTGCCTGAATTGGCTAAGCCGCTACCACTGAAATCACCGCAGCGATAAATTATACCAAACGGGATAAATAGGTGTTCAGATAATTGCGCAGGAAAAATCGTTGAGAGCAAGGCATAGATTGCAGCTAGCTAGTTGACCTACCTACACCATTTCTTGAAAACATAGCTACAACGACGCTATCAGCGATTTTGACCAGCAAGAATGATCAGATATTTATGCTGTTTGGTATTACCATAGCTTTAAATGATAAAGGGTTGGCAGAGCCAACCCTTTTTGAATTCGTTAAGCGTAGGCGCAGCGCAGTCGCATCACCTCTTGATTCACTTCTTTGACGGTCTTGAAATGCCGTGTCTCTGCTTTTTCTGGCAGGATAAGTTTACCGTTATCAAACTCAAACTTGCCCACACCATAGATGTATATTCTTCCCTTAAATAGCCGGCTAATGTGTTTAGCAATCATACCTGGTGTATAGCGCTTAAACAGTCTCATACGTCCTTCCTTCTTTTTAGCAAGCACTGCAGATTATACGTATTTGCCACCGTCAATAGTGTGATTCTTATGGTGGAATATGCAGTAAAAACAGTTTTGTGTGGATATTTGTGTTGCTGTAGGCAAAAACACGGATAAATATCCAATTAACTGTGATAGCTCCCTCATTTATGTTCTGTGATTGGAACTGGTGAGGATTATGATTCGTGACCTATTAGGCCTGATGTTTATGACAGTTTTAAGAATAGTTTAACTTTATCGGCGTGGTGTGAATATTGTGTAAAAAAGTTTAAAAAAAAGCCCGCATAAAATTTGCGGGCGAATAGTCACAGATGCATTACACAAAAAGTGGATGTCCTGAAACAATCAGTGGATTCACTTTTTTGTTGGAGAAGGATTTACACTTGTCAGATTAGAGCTTCCAATCCATTCATGTGTCGCGCCGCAAAAACGTAAGCAGCGCGTTCTTTAACCAACAGCCGCAGCATACTGCAAAAATGCAATCGTGACTACTTATGCTTTAATAATGAATAATAATTTAAACATTAGAAACCAATGATGCGAAGCTGATCATGCTAAAATGTAATCCATTGCAAAATCTAGCGCGTTATCGCTAATCATCATTGGTCACGGCAGATCTCCCCGACAATAGGCTGACAGAGTTGTACTAGATCTTCACAGCGCAATGCGACTCCAGCCATATTTGATCCGCTGCTGATCGTGACTTCTGGCTCGGTCAGCAACCGTTGATCAAAAACTACCACCATCGGAGTCCTTAACAGGATCGGCACTACAGTGCCGACTTGGTAACCCGTGAGGCTGACGACCTCCTGCATTCCCACACAGGTCATGCGTCGCCAATCGAGTAAGGAGCGCACTTTCTTTGGATCGACCGCCTGATCTCCGGGCGCACAAGCAATCGCATATCGGTTGCTCATATCACGCATCACTATCGACTTGACCATCTGCGCAGGGCGAATACCACGCTGCCTAGCGGCATCCTCTATGGTGGTGGCTGGGGTTTGATGTGGCAGCAGGCGAAATGGAACCTGCTGCGACTCCAGATATTGAGTGATATGGGTCGAAATGATGTTAGTCATTGTCTTCTAGCGAATAGGGAAGGGGAGCAAAGCGCCATAGCTGTTGAGGCTGCTGTTTCAGTCTCAACTGGGTATCAGCTTCAAGGTTATTCGGTAGCACAGCAATGGCGAGCGCTTTATTGTCACTGTAGCGATAGCTGGCCAGTAACTTACCCGCACTGCGCCAATTGTCACCGACGGCGCGCTCTAACTCTGCGTTGGCCTCAATCGTTTGTTCAGCACTGCCTTCGATAATGAATAGCGCACGTTTATTGATGCCGCGATATTTTGCGCGAGCCACCGTCTCTTGTCCGGTATAACAGCCTTTGCTAAAGCTGATGCCATTTAGTGCCTGAACGTTGAGCGCTTGTGGAATATGTTCGTTTTGCTGTTCTGCAGTCAGGCGCGGATAACCGGCCTTGATGTCGAGTAGGGTCCAAAGTGCTGAGTCGACCTTAGGCGCATCGCTAGCAAGAACCAATGATTTCGCTGCCTCTTCAGTTAAAGCCAGTAGCCAACGATTGGCGTCTATTTTGACGGCTGTGCCGCCGTCAATCGAGCGCACCTCGCCGGTTTGATCAGATAGGCTATTGATTAAGCTGTCGGCGTCTGCGCCCATAACCCCGAGTAAGGTATCTTTGCTGTGCTCAAACTCGACTTTAGAGAAAATCGCGTATTTCTTTAATTCAGCCAATTCCTTTTCAATCAACTCTTTAGGCTGCAACATGGCATAACCTTGTCGATGATGAAACAGTTGAAATACGCTCCAAACTTTACCTTTGGCGTCACAGTGGGCGCCAACAGTCGATTGACTTGGATCTAGGGTGACAACATCACAGGTCACTTGCCCTTGTAGATATGACTTACTGTCGTTACCATGCGCAGTGATCATCCCCCAGTCATTGAGTACAGTAATAGCCAGCGAAGGGAGTGCGTCATTGGAGGAGAGTTGCAATGGTGCGAAATCGTTGTTCCAGTCCATGATGAATACCTAACAATAATCGAATGGTTGCTATGTTATCGCCTATTGTTGGTGATAAACAACCTTTTGAGTTGTGTGCCATTTGTTTCAACAGCAAGGATGAAAAAACACGCTCTGGTCGGGAGTGTGACTGGCGTACTAGTTGTCGGCTGGTTTGCTTGTTACACTCGGGCCACACAACCTGGTTTGGTGAGGAATTACAATGTATACCGCAGAAGAAAAAGCGCGGATCAAATGGGCATGCCGACGTGGAATGTTGGAACTCGATGTCGTGATAATGCCATTTTTTGAAGAATGTTTTGATAGCCTACAAGAGAATGAACAACGTGATTTTGTCTCACTGCTTGAATGCGATGATCCCGATCTGTTCACTTGGATCATGGGCCATGGTCGAAGTGAGAATCTAGGTCACGCTGCTATGGTAGATAAAATTGTCGCCCACAACCTCAGTAAAGTGCGCTAGGGTTGTCCTGACGCCATCGAAACATGCCAAGCAGGCCAACGTTATTTTCTCGACTTTGGCCTGTTTTACCACTCTGATTTCCCCACTTCCGCTTATTGCCATCGTCTTTCTATTAATCGTAATCGCTAAGCTTCACCCTCATCAGGTTTGGTTAGCCCCGGCACTACAAGGTGAAGTGACTTTTGTGTCACCTCGTCAGGCCGATACGGTCAATCACACTTATCAGATAAAAACGGTGTTGTTTCCATTGATGTCATTCGCATTGTTGCTTGTTCTACAGGATAACCAACGCAGACTCATTTGGCGCGACAGCCTACCTGATGTGAGCTACAGACAATTGGTGGTGTTACTAAAAAGGGAGCACTGATGAGCTCCCTTGAGTTAATAGCTAGTAATTCCGTTTGGAATTACTGATTTTTAAGCTTTTCAGGTATCAAAATTGTTGGTTGGCTATGTTCGGCCAGTTCTGGATAGTCAAGAGTGTAGTGTAGACCGCGACTCTCTTTACGCTCCATAGCACAACGTACCATCAGCTCCGCGACTTGCAGTAAGTTACGCAATTCTAGCAAGTTGTTCGAAACTCTAAAGTTACTGTAGTACTCGTGAGTTTCCTGCTGTAGCAGTTGAATGCGGCGCAGCGCTCGCTCCAGGCGTTTATCAGTCCGCACTATCCCCATATAGTCCCACATAAATAAGCGCAGTTCATGCCAGTTGTGTTGAATCACCACCTCTTCATCCGAGCAGTTCACTTGGCTTTCATCCCAAGCCGGCAGAGAGTCAGGCAACTGGGCTTTGTCTAAGTTGGCGATAATATCATTGGCTGCAGACCAGGCATAAACCACACACTCGAGCAATGAGTTTGACGCCATTCGATTGGCGCCGTGTAGGCCGGTATAGCTGACTTCGCCAATGGCATACAGTTGAGCAAGATCGGTTTGCCCTTGTTGATTGACCATGACCCCACCACAGGTGTAGTGCGCCGCAGGGACGACAGGAATAGGCTCCTTAGTCATATCAATGCCCAGTTCAAGTAGACGGGTATTGATGGTTGGGAAGTGTTTTTCGATAAAGTCTGCTGGCTTGTGGCTGATATCTAGGTACATGCAGTCTGCACCCAAACGCTTCATCTCAAAGTCGATGGCGCGGGCGACCACATCTCGAGGCGCCAGTTCTTCGCGCGGGTCAAAATCGGGCATAAAGCGCGAACCATCAGGACGTCGCAGATAAGCGCCTTCACCGCGCAGCGCTTCAGTGAGCAAAAAGTTACGTGCTTCTGGGTGGTACAGGCAGGTTGGGTGGAACTGGTTGAACTCCAAGTTGGCGACTCGGCAACCTGCTCGCCATGCCATCGCGATACCATCACCCGAAGAGACGTCTGGGTTGGAGGTGTACTGATACACCTTAGATGCACCACCAGTGGCAAGCACCACAAACTTGGCGCGCACTGTTTCAACGTGTTCTTGATTGCGGTTCCAGATGTAGGCCCCGACGATTTTTTTATTGTTTCCGCCAATTTTATCTTCGGTAATAAGATCAAGGGCATTATGGCGTTCGAGAACCGTAATGTTGGGATGATTGTGCACATTGTCTTGTAGCGATGTTTGCATCGCCATACCGGTTGCATCGGCGGCATGCAAAATACGTCGATGACTGTGGCCACCTTCGCGAGTGAGGTGATATCGAGGGGCGTCGTCGCTGTCGTTTTCTTCTCGATCAAAAGGGACGCCACCATCAATCAGCCATTGCACACACTCTTTGGCGTTTTTAGCGATAAACTCAACCGTCTCTTTTTCACACAAGCCTGCGCCTGCGATTAAGGTATCTTGAACGTGAGACTCAATGCTGTCGTCCTCATCGAAGACGGCGGCAATACCACCTTGCGCATAGTAGGTCGCGCCTTCGCTGCGCGGCCCCTTGCTGAGCACAATGACCTTGCCGTACTCGGCAACTCGTAGGGCTAAAGAAAGACCAGCGGCACCACTACCCACCACCAACACATCACACTGATGTTCACGGTTTGCGTTCATAAAACTGTTAAATTCCCGAGTTAAGTTGTCCCTAAGTCAAACTGCAATTATTTGACCGCAGCATGACAGGTCACTGAGCGACCTCGCTCTCAAATCATTTACAATGGCCTTTGCATTTTGGCTATAGTGCGCGTTAAGCGACTATAGTAGCACTGCCAGCCAGGCTTTGCTTGAATGCATTCACTGGTAATTTGCCATTGCATTTCAGTACCCAGAACCTCAAAATCGCGTAAGAGGTAGCTTAGTACGTCATTGTGTTAAAAAAGTTTGCAGAAAGATTGAACTTAAATTTTCCGACTAGGTCACAATAGTGCTCAAGTAGACAGTGGTGTCAAGACTACATTTTGCATAATTAATACTCATGTCTGAGAAGATAAGAGTGAATAACAATAGGAGTACCCGCTCGAATGAACGAGCAACTGACCGATCAAGTATTAATTGAGCGAGTTCAGAATGGGGATAAACAAGCATTCAACCTACTGGTGACTAAGTACCAGAACAAAGTTTGCAATCTTATTTCCCGCTATGTGAATAATCCGGGTGATGTTCCCGATGTAGCACAAGAAGCATTTATTAAGGCGTATCGAGCTATCCCGAGTTTTCGTGGAGAAAGTGCCTTCTATACTTGGTTATATCGGATTGCCGTTAATACTGCAAAAAACCATCTTGTGGCTCAAGGTCGGCGTCCACCAGCACAAGATGTCGATTCGGAAGACGCAGAATATTACGAAACGGGTAGTGCTTTAAAAGAAATATCGAACCCTGAGAACTTGACGTTGTCCAACGAGTTGAAACGGGTGGTATTTAGCGCAATTGAAGCGTTGCCTGATGATTTAAAAACCGCGATGACATTGCGTGAGCTCGATGGCTTAAGCTATGAAGAAATTGCCGCGGTAATGGATTGCCCTGTAGGAACGGTGCGCTCGCGTATCTTTCGTGCTCGCGAAGCGGTCGAAAAAAAGATTCAACCGCTAATGCAACGCTAGACCAGTAACTTTTATGGTGAAAATAATGGCTGACAAAGAGAAACTTTCAGCACTCATGGATGGAGAGTTGGTAGACAAGGCGCTAATTGTAGAATTAGAGCACGACCAACAGAGCCAGCAATCTTGGAAGCATTATCACTTGATTGGTGATGTGATGCGTGGCGATGCTCCGGAAAAGCCGGAATGGAATATTGCTGAAAGCGTCGCAATGGCTTTAGAAAACGAGCCAACGCACTCAACAGTAACTCAGTTAGAACAACATCAACGTATTGAAACTCAGCCGACTCCGGCGCAAGCGCGTCGTCAGTTACCTGCTTGGCTGAATCAGTTTGGCCAAGTGGCTATGGCTGCGTGTGTCTCTCTTGTGGTTATTTTGGGAGTGCAGCAGTACGGTGGTAGCGATGCTACAGCGCCAGAAGCTGATGCCTTGCCAGTGCTGCAGACGATTCCATTTGCGGGGAGCGCAGAGCCGGTAAGCTTGACGCGTTCTTCCGTTGAGCAGTCGAGCTCAAATGAAGCCAATGTTCAAGAGCAGCGCCGCCGCATTCATGCCATGCTGCAAGACTACGAATTGCAACTGCGCTTAAACAGCCAGAGTATTGAGCACAGCGATAATCCTGAAACGGTAGTTGAATGAAAAAAATTCTGATCAGTGTGCTGACACTGTTCAGTTTGAACTCAAACTTGGCCTTTGCAGAAGAAAAAGCTGCAGAGGCTTTGTTGCTTCAAATGAACCAAGCCAGTCAGCACTTAAACTACGAACTCTCTTACATACTGATTAAGAAAAACAGTATCGAACCTTTGCTCTATCGTCACGCTCGAGCAGACGATCAGCAGTTTGCTCATTTAGTGTATCTTAGTGGCCCGGTACGTGAAGTGATTCGTCGTGGCGACGAGGTCAGCTATATCGAACCAGGTGTAGAGCCTTTCACCATTGAGTCGGGCAATGTCGTTGCACCGACCATTCCGCTGCTCAATTCTGATGTTGAACGTTTAAGTGACTACTACGACTTTGTACCTATGGGCCGTGCTCGCGAAGCGGGCGCCGCCTGTCACGTACTGCGCGTGGTGCCAAAAGATGGTCAACGTTATTCATACGTGCTGTGGGTTGACGAGAAGAGCAAACTGCCACTGCGCGCCGATCTCGTTGACCGAGATGGTGAAGTGCTCGAGCAGTACCGCACGATTTCTTACAGTGTAAATGATCAAATCGCCCAAGTTCTCAGTGGCTTACGTGATGTGAAATTGCCCGACGTGCTCTCTTTGCCAAAGGGTCAAGTGATGCAGTCTTATTGGACGGTAGGTTGGGTGCCCAATGGGTTCGAGGCGAAAGAGCTGAATCGCTACCGAATGAACAACACCGAACGTATGGTGGAAAGCCAGATGTATAGTGATGGTCTGTTTAGCTTCTCGGTTTACGTCTCAAACAGCGACAACTTATCGCTAAAAGGACAATTGGTTCGCCAAGGCCGCCGCACCTTACACAGTTTTGTTAAGGGAGATCGCGAGGTCTCGGTGATTGGCGATATTCCACCTTCGACCGCAAAACGTATCGCGCAGTCGGTAACCTTCAAAACGAGTCAGAGTGCCACGCAATGATGACGGCACTTGCAACAGTGGCCAAGGTCGAACCTAATGGCCAACAGTTTGAGGTTGAGTTGAGTTGCGATCAGCAAACCAGCTGTAGCAGCTGCTCGTCGCAAAAAAGCTGCGGTACAGGCATTGTCTCTAAAGCGGTGGGGAATAAATCGCTTAATTGGTACTTGGTCACGGATAAAGTGGTCAAGCCCGGCCAAGTGGTTGAAATTGGTCTGCCAGAAAAGAGCGTATTGCAATCCGCTGCTTTGGTCTATTTGGTTCCCTTGTTTGCAATGATAGCCGGTGCCTTTATTGGTCAGTGGTGGCTTGCCCCTATGCTCGCCATGGGAGAGGGGCTAGTGATCGCCGTCTCGGCACTGGCGACGTTTGCCGGTATCTTGTTCGCCAAACGATTATCCTATCAATTAGAGCAACGCTCTTCACAACAAGTCACCTTATTAAGGGTGCTGGGCGAACCAATTAGCTAGTGCGAACCGGCTAGAAATTGGGTAGAATCTGCCAACTTGAACGAAATGCCGCCATCAATGCTGACTATACTGAGCATAAAGCGCGGCTTTCTTGTCCCTATTTAAAAGAGTTTAGTCACACCAAATCATGAAGCACATTCGTAACTTTTCGATTATCGCCCACATCGACCATGGTAAGTCGACCCTATCAGACCGTTTGATCCAAGTATGTGGTGGATTAAGCGACCGTGAAATGGCCGCACAGGTTCTAGACTCAATGGATCTAGAGCGTGAGCGTGGTATCACCATCAAATCACAGAGTGTGACGCTAAACTACACCGCCAAAGATGGTGAAACGTATCAGCTCAACTTCATCGATACTCCTGGACACGTAGACTTCGCCTACGAAGTTTCTCGCTCTCTAGCTGCGTGTGAAGGAGCGTTACTCGTGGTTGACGCGGGGCAGGGTGTTGAGGCTCAAACTCTTGCTAACTGTTACACGGCGATCGAAATGGATCTTGAGGTTGTGCCAATCTTGAACAAGATTGACCTACCCGCAGCCGATCCAGAGCGTGTCGCGGAAGAAATTGAAGAAATCGTTGGTATCGATGCAATGGAAGCAACCCGCTGTTCTGCGAAGACAGGCCTAGGTGTTGATGACGTTCTAGAAAACATCGTATCCGCAATCCCAGCGCCAGAAGGTGATCCGGATGGCCCGTTACAGGCGCTGATTATTGACTCTTGGTTCGATAACTACCTAGGTGTTGTGTCATTGGTGCGCATCAAAAATGGTCAGTTGAAGAAGAACGACAAGATCAAAGTGATGAGTACTGGCCAGGTTTGGGGTGTTGACCGTCTTGGTATCTTTACACCAAAACAGGTGGATACCGATATCTTGCGTACTGGCGAAGTAGGCTGGGTCGTGTGTGGTATCAAAGACATTCTAGGCGCCCCGGTTGGTGATACGCTGACGCTGGCGAAGAACGGTTGTGATAAGCCCCTGCCTGGCTTTAAGAAAGTGAAGCCGCAGGTCTATGCAGGTTTGTTCCCGGTATCCTCTGATGATTACGAGAACTTCCGTGATGCTCTGGGTAAGCTTAGCCTCAATGATGCATCACTCTTCTACGAACCAGAAAACTCAGCGGCACTGGGTTTTGGTTTCCGCTGTGGCTTCCTTGGTATGCTGCACATGGAAATCATTCAAGAGCGATTAGAGCGTGAATACGATCTTGATCTGATCACTACCGCACCGACCGTAGTGTATGAAGTGGAAGAGACTAACGGCAACATTCTGTATGTCGATAGTCCGGCTAAACTTCCTGCCGTGAATGATATTGAAGAAATTCGTGAGCCTATCGCTCGCTGTAATATCCTAGTCCCTTCTGAGTACCTAGGTAACGTAATTACCCTGTGTGTCGAGAAACGTGGCGTTCAGGTTGACATGGTTTATCACGGCAACCAAGTGGCGGTGACCTACGATATTCCAATGGCAGAAGTGGTACTCGACTTCTTCGACCGTCTGAAATCGACGTCTCGTGGTTACGCATCACTTGATTACAACTTCCAGCGTTTTGAAGCGTCTAAGATGGTTCGTGTTGATGTCTTGCTTAACGGCGACACCGTTGATGCACTGGCGATGATTACTCACAAAGATCAGGCCCAGACTCGTGGTCGTCAGTTGGTCGAGAAGATGAAAGAGTTTATTCCTCGTCAGATGTTCGACATTGCTATTCAGGCGGCGATCGGTAACCACATTATCGCTCGTTCAACCGTAAAACAGCTACGTAAGAACGTAATTGCCAAATGTTACGGTGGTGACGTGAGCCGTAAGAAGAAACTACTGAAGAAGCAGAAAGAAGGTAAAAAACGTATGAAGCAGATCGGTAACGTTGAGCTGCCTCAAGAAGCCTTCCTAGCAATCCTTCACGTAGGAAAAGATTAATCCCTGTCATATTTGGCGCTACAGCGTTGTTGCCAGCGCAAACTCACCGGTTCGCCGGCCGCCCTAATCACATAGAACCTCTATGCTCATAGGGCTGAGTTTGCTTGACGCCTAGCTGTAACACCAACTATTTAAGGGATTGCTCTAAGCAAGTTTTATTGGCAAGTGGAAGGGTTTCGGCTCTTTCACTTTCGTATTTTTGAGATAAGGGAAGTCAATGGCGAATACATTTTCACTCATCCTAGTCATCGTAACCTTAGTAACCGGCGTGGTCTGGGTACTAGAAAAGTTGGTGTTTGCTAAAAAGCGCCAGCAAAAGGTGGCGGACGTTGAGGCGCAAACGAATGGTTTAGATGCCGCACTGGTCGAGAAAGTGAAGACGCAACCTTGGTGGATCGAGAACAGTGTGTCCATTTTCCCGGTGATTGCTGCGGTATTGGTATTGCGCTCTTTTATTTATGAGCCGTTTCAAATACCGTCAGGCTCAATGATGCCCACCTTACTGGTCGGGGATTTTATCTTAGTTGAGAAATACGCTTATGGCTTGAAAGATCCGGTATGGCGAACTCAATTGGTTGAAACCGGCAAGCCTGAGCGTGGTGACATTGTTGTGTTTAAATACCCGCCACAACCAAGTATTGACTACATTAAACGCGTCGTAGGGCTTCCGGGCGACACCGTACGCTACAACAGCAAAAAAGAGATCTGCATTCAGTCTGCCGGCGACAGTACATGCCAACCGGTCAAACTATCGAATGTGGAAGAGAGCCAATTTATCCAAAATGGTATCCCAATGATTCAGTTGGATGAAAAATTGGGAGAGGTGGGCCATCAAATCTTGGTCAATCCACTTCGTCGTGACCGTGTTGAGCTTTATCAGCCACGTAATGGTGTCAATGAGTGGGTAGTACCACAAGGTCAGTACTTTGTGATGGGCGATAACCGTGACAATAGTGCAGACAGTCGCTACTGGGGCTTTGTTCCAGAAGCTAACCTAGTCGGAAAAGCCGTGGCTATCTGGATAAGCTTTGAGTTTGAACGAGATAGCGACAGCGTGCTACCGTCTTGGATCCCAACTGGTGTTAGGTTTAACCGCATCGGTGGTATTAACTAAATTCTCTTCATATTTGAAGCTTTAGCCTGGTTGGCTGCGTAAGTTCACCGAAGCATACCTATGCTCATAGATCTGAACTTATTTGGCCGCTTGGCTACTACGCCATTATTTTGAGAATGTAATCAAATGAATGAGAGAGCATGAATTCTCCTATTGCAAAACTAGAGAAAAGGCTCGGCTATCAGTTTAATGATGCAGAGCTGATCAGTTTAGCGCTGACACATCGTAGCGCTAATGGAAAACATAACGAACGTCTTGAATTTCTGGGCGATTCAATTTTAAGTTTTGTCATTGCTGATGATCTTTATCACCGTTTCCCCAAAGTTAATGAGGGCGACATGAGCCGTATGCGCGCGACATTAGTTCGTGGTAATACGCTCGCAGAACTAGGTCGTGAATTCGAACTAGGAGATCACTTAAAATTAGGTCCAGGTGAATTAAAAAGCGGTGGTTTCCGTCGTGATTCCATTCTCGCTGACGCGGTGGAAGCGATCATCGGTGCCATCTATCTCGATAGCGATATCGAGGTGGTCAGAGGCATTATTTTGAGCTGGTACCAGACGCGCTTAGATGCGATTAAGCCTGGTGTTTCGCAAAAAGATCCTAAAACACGCTTGCAGGAATTTTTGCAAGGGCGAAGAAAACCACTGCCCGCTTACACAGTGACTAATATTAAAGGTGAAGCACACAACCAAGAGTTTACGGTTTCGTGTGATGTAGCAGGTATTGGACAACCTGTTATTGGTAAAGGCACCAGCCGCCGCAAGGCAGAACAAGCGGCTGCAGAATTAGCACTAGAGCAATTGACCAATGACTGATTCAACGGATAACAACGATTTTGATATCGACGCGTTTTTCTCGTCGAACAACGAACAGCCTAGCTCTCCAGAAAACCAGCATTGTGGTTTTGTGGCGATTGTTGGCCGTCCTAATGTGGGTAAGTCGACCTTACTGAACCGTATCCTCGGGCAGAAAA
Organism: Vibrio sinaloensis; assembly: GCF_023195835.1. Classification (NCBI taxonomy): domain Bacteria; kingdom Pseudomonadati; phylum Pseudomonadota; class Gammaproteobacteria; order Vibrionales; family Vibrionaceae; genus Vibrio; species Vibrio sinaloensis. The sequence continues at coordinate 469,115 of NZ_CP096199.1, forward strand.
TTTCGATCACCTCACGTAAACCGCAGACCACGCGTCACCGTATTATGGGTGTCGATACCGAAGGCGACTATCAAGCGATTTATGTTGATACTCCTGGTCTGCACATTGAAGAGAAGCGTGCCATCAACCGCTTGATGAACCGCGCCGCGAACTCATCACTGAGCGATGTGAACTTGGTACTATTTTTGGTTGATGGAACCCATTGGACAGCAGACGATGAGATGGTGCTCACTAAGCTGCAGAAGTCGAACTTCCCAGTCGTGTTGTGTGTCAATAAAGTTGATAACGTTGCCGACCGCAACGAAGTGATGCTGCACATGATGGAGATGTCGAAAAAGATGGACTTCGTCGATGTGGTGCCTATTTCTGCGAAACACGGTAAGAATATCGATGTGCTACGCAAACACGTGCGAGAGCATCTGCCTAAAGCGACGCACCACTTCCCGGAAGAGTACGTCACCGATCGCTCACAGCGTTTTATGGCCTCTGAAATTGTGCGTGAAAAACTGATGCGTTTTACCGGTGAAGAGTTGCCTTATTCGGTGACGGTTGAAATCGAACGTTTTGATTACAACCCAGACACAGACGGCTTCCACATCAATGCGTTGATTTTGGTCGAACGCAGCGGACAGAAGAAAATGGTCATCGGAAAAGGCGGTGAAAAAATCAAAACCATTGGCCGCGAGGCGCGTCTAGATATGGAAGAGTTGTTTGGCCGTAAGGTGTACCTAGAAACCTGGGTGAAAGTGAAATCAGGTTGGGCAGACGATGAGCGTGCACTGCGTTCACTGGGATACATCGACGATCTTTAACCTGAGAGAGGCATGACGCTTCGCTCCCCGAGTGACAATCAAAGGAGCCTATTGGCTCCTTTTTTCGACTAGAAGGTTTTATGTCATCAGAAGGCTTACAGCGCTGCTTTGTGCTGCACAGGCGACCGTACAGCGAGTCGAGCCTGATCTTGGATGTCTTTAGCGAAGAGTATGGCCGTGTGACCTTGATGTCGAAAGGGGCACGCAGTAAGCGATCCAACTTAAAAGGGGCGCTACAACCTTTTACCCCTTTGTTGCTCAAGTGGTCCGGCAACAGCTCGATGAAAACCCTCAGGCAGGCAGAGCCCATCAGTTTGGGATTGCCTCTGACCGGGATTAACCTCTATTCAGCCATGTATGTCAATGAGTTACTGGGTCGGGTGCTGATGGCGGAAGTGGCGATGCCTGCTCTGTTTCATGACTATTTGCATGCTCTGACTGAGCTGGCTCAAAGTGACAACCCAGAGCCGGCACTGCGCCGGTTTGAGCTCGCGCTATTGTCGGCGCTGGGTTATGGGGTCGACTTTATGCACTGCGCTGGAACGGGAGAGCCGATTGACCCTAACATGACCTATCGCTATCGAGAACAGAAAGGTTTTATCGCATCGGTGCGCCATGACAATCTGACCTTTGTCGGTGACGAACTGATTGCTATTAGCGAGCGTCGCTTTACAACAAAAGAGCAACTTAAAGCGGCAAAACGCTTTACACGTATAGCCTTAAAGCCGTATCTTGGCGGCAAACCATTAAAAAGCAGGGAACTCTTTCTTAGTATGATTCCCAAACGGAGTATTGGAAAATGAGCTCAATTTACCTAGGTGTAAACATCGACCATATCGCGACACTGCGCAATGCACGTGGGACTAAGTATCCTGACCCAGTTCATGCGGCTGAGATTGCTGAGCGTGCCGGCGCGGATGGAATCACAATCCACCTTCGTGAAGATCGTCGTCATATCAAAGATCGCGATGTACGTATTCTACGTGAAACGCTGCAAACACGAATGAACTTAGAGATGGCCGTCACCGACGAAATGGTCGAAATTGCGCTGAAGACAAAGCCCGAGTACGTTTGCTTAGTGCCAGAAAAGCGTGAAGAGCTGACCACTGAAGGCGGTTTGGATGTAGCAGGGCACTTAGACAAAGTGAAAGCGGCAACCCAACGGCTGGCAGAGGCGGGCATCAAGGTGTCGCTATTTATCGATGCGGATCGTGAACAGATTGATGCGGCTAAAGCGTGTGGTGCGCCATTTATTGAGTTGCACACCGGTCACTATGCCGACGCCGAAACTGAGCTGGATCAGCAAAATGAACTCAAGAAGATTGCTGCCGGCGCAAGCTATGCAGCGGATCTTGGTATTACCGTCAATGCAGGTCATGGCCTGACTTACCATAATGTCGCACCGATTGCTGCGATTCCTGAGATCTTTGAGCTCAACATCGGCCACTCTATTATTGGTCGTGCGGTGTTTGATGGGCTTGAAAAAGCCGTGGCGGATATGAAAGCCATTATGGTTGAAGCGCGTCGTTAATTATGGCGATCGTCGGCTTAGGAACGGATATTGCTGAAATCGAGCGAGTGGAGAAAGCCCTCGCTCGTAGTGGTGAGCCGTTTGCCAAACGTATTTTGACCGAGGCCGAATGGTCTAGGTTCAGTGAAATTAAGCAGCAAGGGCGTTTTCTTGCTAAACGCTTTGCCGCTAAAGAGGCTGCGTCTAAAGCGCTTGGCACCGGGATTGCTGCTGGAGTGACCTTTCAGGACTTTGAAGTCACCAATGACGAGTTTGGCAAACCCTTGTTGAGCTTATCTGGGCAAGCACAGCATATCGCCGAGCAACAGCAGGTGGCGAGTATTCACCTGTCTATCTCAGACGAGCGCCACTACGCAGTGGCGACGGTAATCTTAGAGAGTTAATCTCGCACTTAGCTCTCTAAATAAGGTTTCGCACTGGCGACAACCTTTTCCATTTCATCTTGTAGCTCGAATAGCTCGGGCTCGATCTCTTCAATAGTAGCACCTGAACGCAGCGCTTTTTCAATCGCGGCACAGACACTTTTTAATCGAGGCACGCCGCAGTAGGAGCTGCTACCATGCAACTTATGCACGTAGTGAATCAACTGTTCGATATCACAATGCTCATCTTCCAACGCGCCTTCAACCATAGCGTTGACTTCTGGAATGTAGTCCACCAGCATCTGCAACATATCGCGAGCCAAATCCTCTTTGTTGGCTGACTGCTTCAAAGCGGCTTGCCAATCGATAATCATGGTGTTGCGCTCGTTATTCACTGCGGTTTCATCAGCGGGGATGTCCATTTGCGCTGAGCTGATATCGAGCTTCTGCAGCGCTTGTTGACTAATATGAGGGCTCCAGTGCATCAAGACTTGTTGCAAGATATGCTCTTCAATTGGCTTGGTTAAGTAGTCGTCCATCCCGGCATTGAGTAAGCGATCCCGTTCACCACTCATTGCATGCGCCGTTACCGCGATCACCGGAGTTTCGGCGTTGAGCGCGGTTTGTTTGATCTGATTACACGCAGTCACCCCATCCATGTGTGGCATCTGAATATCCATCAACACGATATCAAACTTTTGTGTTTGCGCTTGCTGCACCGCATCCACACCATTGGTACAGGTGATGACCCGTTCAACACGCTCTTGGAGCAAGGCGCTAATCAGTTTGAGGTTAGCTGGGTTATCGTCCACGGCCATCACGGTGAGCGGTAGGGTCTCACTTTGCTCAGGAAGTGGCTCTAACAGCGGAACTCTCTCTTGATTGGCCACGAGTGTTTGCAGCAACTTGCGGCGCGACAATGGCTTGGTAATACAGTGAATTGGGTATTTCTGAATCAGATGATCTGACAACGCCAGAGCGGTACTTGGGGTGCCGACCACCACATGGGCGGCGCAGTGCAGCGCATGTTCAACCCAAGCTTCAACGCTTGCGGTATCGTTGTCTCGATTCGGCGCTAGATTGAGCAGCACGTAGTCATAATGTTCGACCTCTTCTGGCAGTGAGGAGCGATAGGTGACAACCAGCCCTTCTTGCGCTAGCGTTTGCTGTATCACCGAGGCCGCTTGCATGTTGGGTTCAACCAGAAGCAAACTGCGCTGACGTAGAGATTGTGTCTCCAGTAATTCGCTGACTGGCATATCAGTGGCACTTAAGCGCAGAGTAAACCAGAACGTCGAGCCTTGGTGCAGACGACTGGTTAAACTGATCTCACCGCCCATTTGGCTAACCAGTTTTTGAGTAATAACCAAGCCCAAACCAGTACCGCCGTAACGGCGTGAGATGCTGGCATCGGCTTGACTAAAGGCTTGGAACAGCTGTGATTGTTGGCGCTCAGAAATGCCGATCCCTGTATCGCGCACCATAAATTGCAGTTCGATCAAATCATCACGCTGGGAGCGCAGCTCTACACTGATATCGATGTTGCCGCGTTCGGTAAACTTAATCGAGTTACCCACTAGGTTGGTCAATACTTGCTGAATTCGCAGTGGGTCGCCAACTAAACCTGGCGGGATCTTTGGATCTATCTTCAGGGTCAGCTCTAACCCTTTTTCATGCGCGCTGGTGGCTTGCAGGCTTACTACTTCTTCGAGAGAGCCTTGGAAGTCGAACGGGATATTCTCCAACGCGAGCTTGCCGGCCTCTAGCTTAGAGAAGTCGAGAATATCATTAATGATATTGAGTAAGTTCTTGGCGGATTTTTCGATGGTCTGTAGATAGTCTGTTTGGCTATTGGTCAAGGTGGTTTTGAGCATCTGACGAGTAAAGCCAATCACGCCATTCAGAGGAGTACGCAGCTCGTGCGACATGTTGGCAAGAAACTCAGATTTAACACGCGCTGCTTCCTGAGCGCGCTTTTTCGCGATATCGAGCTCGACGTTTTGGATTTCGAGCTGCTCCAATGTTTCTCGTAGGTCGGAGGTCGCCTGATCGATACTGTGCTGCATTTCGACGTGGTATTCCGACAACGAGACCGCCATCGCGTTGATACCATTTTTCAGCGAGTCCAGCTCTCCGTGCATTTTGCCTTCTATTCGCACGTCCAAATGACCTCGGCGAATTCGGTCGACCATATTTTTCATATGTGAGATGGGGCGGGTAACGTCGTGCATTAGCCGATAGGCAAACATCGCTGATAATCCCAAGCCAATTAACAGCACCAAGCACGCCGAGAATATCTCTTGATACTGCTGTAAGCGCAGTGATGAGAGATCCAGCTCAATGGCAACATAACCGAGCGCAGGGTTGGCGTTTTGTCCTCGCATGGTCGCGACAACGCCCGATTCTGCAATGATCGGTGCGCGTAAAATAAGGGTGTTCTTATCTAAATCAGAGCTAACCAGCATCGGAATCGGCGCATCTTTAGGAAAAGTCAGAAGCTCAAAGTTTGGGTGAAAGTTGGAGGTGACGAACAGTTCATGACTGTAATCGAACACAGCAATACTGCGTACGAACTTAGAGTTTTTGCGGTGCGCATAGCTGATAATGCGACGCACTGATTCGCGACTATTGTTCTTCAGGCCGTCTTCGCTGGCAATGGCGAGCGGTTCAATAATGTTCAAGCCAGAATTGACGACTTGGGTCTCGAGGTCGTGATAGCGATTAAACGAGAAAAATGCACTCAAAAGCAATCCAATGATCAGGGTTGGAGCTAAAGTGAGAGTAATTACGCGAGCGCGCAAGCCATATCTGGTCATTATTGTCTAAACATCGTGGTGTGGATATGGGAAAATAGTCGCAATAAAAAGATGAGACTGCCGAATGGTTAAGCATAATCAACTCGGTCGGCTCAGACAATGATTCAGGCACAAAAGCTGGCACGTAAGCACTTTTTCGAGCAATTGGCCGTTTGGCCCCATCAACACAGGCAACCACTATGGCGCGTTTTTTCCAAGCTAAGAAGAAAACTCAACTCAACACTAAGCACCAGTTATTCACTATTGAAAAGCTCGATCACCACGGTGCCGGCATCGCTTATCAAAACAGAAAACCGGTGTTTATTGAGGGCGGATTGCCGGGGGAGCAGGTACTGGCTCAACTGACCGAGAGTAAGAGTAAGTATGCACGCGCTAACCTGATCAAGGTGCAAAAAGCCAGTGAGCAACGTGTTGAGCCCATTTGTGCTTACTATCAAGAGTGTGGCGGCTGCAATATGCAGCATCTCGATATCGAGTCACAACGCGCCTACAAGCAGCAGACGCTTAGCCAACTGATGGCCAAGTTTGCTGGGCAGAGTATTGACCCTGAAGCGCCAGTGGTTGGCCCGCAACAAGGCTATCGCCGCCGTACCCGCATCAGCATCAAGCTCAACAAGCGCACGCAACAGATGGAGTTTGGTTTTCGTAAAAAACACAGCCAAGAAATAGTGACGGTTGACGCCTGTCCGATCTTGGATTTGGAGCTCAGTCAGTTAATTGCGCCATTACATAAGCTGTTGCAAAGCTTTGCCAATCAGCAGCGGTTAGGACATGTAGAGCTGGTCAAAGGTGACAACACTAAGGTCATCGTGTTGCGTCATCTAAAATCGCTCACTGAGTCGGAACAGCAATTGCTGCAACAGTTTGCTGAGCAGCATCAAGCGACACTATACCTGATGCCCCAGGCTGAGCAGTTGCATCGAGTGGTGGGTGAACGCCCCTATTATCAGGAGTCGGGGGTGACGATTCCGTTTGAACCAAATAACTTTATTCAGGTCAACCAAAGCGTCAACCATGGCATGGTAAGCCAAGCTCTCGCATGGTTAGAGCTTAAGCCGCAAGATCGTGTGCTTGACCTTTTCTGCGGCCTTGGAAATTTCAGCTTACCGCTAGCACAAAGTGTGTCACAGGTAGTGGGAGTTGAAGGTGTGGATGAGATGGTTAACAAGGCAAGCGCCAACGCCCGACTCAATCATGTCGAAAATGCGCGTTTTTACCAGGCAAATTTAGAACAAGATGTCTCTGGTCTGCCCTGGACAGCAGAAAAATTTGATAAAATACTGCTCGATCCTGCCAGGGCTGGTGCCAGTGGTATCATTGATCAAGTTGCGTCGCTAGGCGCGCATCGAGTGGTCTATGTCTCATGTAACCCAGCGACGTTAGCTCGAGATTCACAAAGCTTACTAAAACAAGGCTTCAAATTACAAAAATTAGGTATGCTCGATATGTTCCCGCATACAAGCCATTTAGAATCAATGGCGCTCTTTGTAAAGGATTAAAAGAACGGCTCGAGTCGCTGCACAGCTGACGCCGAGTGGTTCAAAAATAGAAAGATAACAGGACGAAAATAATGGTTGCGGTCAGAAGCGCACATTTAAATCAAGACGAACAGTTTGAGCTAGATAAGTGGATCGATAGTCTTCATCAAGATCCCAAGGTTTCCAAGCGCTTAAAAGAAGTTTACCTCAAGAGTGAAGCCATTCTAAAAGATAACGATCAGGGGCCACTGCTGCTATGGCGCGGGCGTGAAATGATCGAGATTCTTATCACTCTATCGATGGATAAAGCCACATTGGTTGCGGCGCTATTGTTCCCCATAGTGTCAAGTGGCGCTTACCCGCGAGCTCAGTTCGAAGAAGATTTCGGCAAAGAAACCATCAAACTCATCGATGGTGTCGAAGAGATGGCTGCACTTGGCCAACTGAACGTGACCCTAGAGGGAAGCGCCGCTTCATCTCAAGTGGACAACGTGCGTCGCATGTTATTGGCTATGGTCGATGACTTTCGCTGTGTGATCATCAAGCTGGCTGAGCGTATTGCTAATTTGGTTGAGGTTAAAAAAGCGCCAGATGAGGTGCGCCGCGCGGCTGCGCAAGAGTGTGCCAATATTTATGCGCCACTCGCCAATCGTCTGGGTATCGGTCAGCTCAAATGGGAAATGGAAGACTATGCGTTCCGTTACCAGCAGCCAGATACTTACAAGCAGATCGCCAAACAGCTTTCTGAGCGCCGAATCGTGCGCGAGCAGTACATTAAAAACTTTGTCGATGATCTGACGGCGGAAATGAAAGCGCTGGGCATCAACGCTGAAGTGAGTGGGCGGCCAAAGCATATTTACAGTATTTGGCGCAAGATGCAGAAAAAAGGCTTAGCGTTTGATGAGCTGTTTGATGTGCGAGCGGTGCGGATTATCGCCGATAAACTGCAAGACTGTTATGCCGCACTGGGCACGGTGCACACTAAATACAAGCACTTGCCTAGTGAGTTTGACGATTACGTCGCCAACCCTAAGCCGAATGGCTATCAATCGATTCATACCGTGATTTTAGGCCCGGAAGGCAAAACGATTGAGATCCAGATTCGCACTAAAGACATGCACGAAGACTCAGAGTTGGGCGTTGCTGCGCACTGGAAATATAAAGAGGGCGGTGGCGGTCGCAGCGGCTACGATGAGAAAATTACTTGGCTGCGTAAACTTCTCGATTGGCAAGAGGAGATGTCTGACTCGGGCGAAATGTTGGATGAACTGCGCAGTCAGGTGTTTGATGACCGCGTTTACGCCTTTACCCCGCGTGGTGATGTCGTTGACCTGCCAATGGGAGCGACGCCTCTCGACTTTGCTTACCACATCCACTCAGAAGTGGGTCACCGTTGTATCGGAGCCAAAGTCGGCGGTCGTATTGTTCCCTTTACCCATAAGTTGCAGATGGGCGATCAGGTTGAAATCATTACATCGAAAGAGCCGAATCCGTCACGCGATTGGCTTAACCCCAATATGGGTTTTGTTACCTCTGGTCGAGCTCGGGCGAAAATCAACGCCTGGTTCCGCAAGCAGTCTCGAGAGAAAAACCTCGAGGCGGGGCGTGAAATTTTAGAGGATGAACTGGCCAAAATAGGCGCTACCCTGAAAGATGCGGAGCACTATGCGCTGAAACGGTTTAACGTCAATAGTGCCGATGAGCTGTATGTCGGCGTGGGCAGCGGCGACCTGCGTATCAACCAAATCATTAATCATATTAATGCCTTGGTAAACAAACCCACAGCGGAAGAAGAAGACAAGCAAGCTCTGGAAAAACTTCAAGAAGCCGTTAATAAAGCACCGGCGCAAAGCCGCCCGAAAAAAGATGCCGTCGTGGTTGAAGGGGTCGATAACCTCATGACCCACCTGGCTCGCTGTTGTCAGCCGATCCCTGGCGATGATATTTGTGGCTATATCACTCAAGGTCGGGGCATTTCAGTGCATCGAAGTGATTGTGAGCAGTTGGAAGAGCTGCGTCATCACGCACCGGAGCGTATTATTGACACCGTTTGGGGTAGTGGTTTTGTCGGCTCCTATATTCTCACTGTGCGCGTTGAGGCCATGGAGCGCAGTGGATTGCTTAAAGACATCACCACGCTGTTTGCCAATGAAAAAATCAAAGTAACCAGTATGAAAAACCGGGTCGATTATCGTCGTCAACTGGCCATTATGGATTTTGACCTTGAAGTGACCAATATTGAAATCTTACAACGGGTTTCGAAGCGGGTAGAGCAGATCCGCGATGTTATGTCGGTCAAGCGTTTGGGTTAGGTCGCGAAACAAAAATGTCATCCCTTCCTAGAAGGGGCACCTAAGTGGGTAGAGATTGCCACATTGAGCATGCTTTACGCTTGAAGATGGCAGAGAGCAAATAGAGGTGAGTGGTGTTTACCGCTCACCTTTTTCTTTTAGAAATAAAGGATCAAAGGAACAAGAAAATGAGTCATCCGATTGAACAGCTAGAACAGATCATGGCAAAGCTGCGCGATCCAGAAGGCGGTTGCCCTTGGGATCTGAAGCAGAATTTCGACACCATAGTGCCGCACACCATTGAAGAAACCTATGAAGTGGTGGATGCCATTCAAAATCGTGATTGGCCCAATCTCAAAGAAGAGCTTGGTGACTTGCTGTTTCAGGTGATTTTCTACAGCCAGTTAGCGAAAGAGCAGAACCTATTTGATTTTTCCGAGGTGGTTGAGGCCGTTAACGAAAAATTGACTCGCCGTCATCCGCATGTTTTTTCTGATGCCGAGTTTGAAAGCGATGAGCAGATCAATGCTAACTGGGAAGCAGAGAAAGCCAAAGAAAAAGCCCAAGCAGGAAAAAGTGAACAAAGTATCCTAGACTCTATACCAGTCTCTCTACCGGCACTTTCTCGTGCTACAAAGATACAGAAAAAGTGCGCAAAATTTGGCTTTGATTGGGACTCGATCGGACCAGTCGTCGAAAAAGTGCAAGAAGAGATTGAAGAGGTGCTAGACGAAGCTCTACAGGTATCACCCGAACAGGAAAAAGTCGAATTAGAGCTGGGGGATTTGCTGTTTGCCTGTGTCAACTTATCTCGTCATTTAGGCGCAAATCCGGAAGTCGCTTTAAACAAAGCGAATTTAAAATTTGCACGTCGATTCCGTCAAGTGGAACAGAAAGTGGCGCAATCGGGTCGTAATCTCAGCGACTGCTCTTTGGAGCAATTAGAAGATTATTGGCAGCAAGTAAAGCGACTTGAGCCAGATTTGTAGGTGCATTTAGCGGATGCTTTTTATGAGACAAATGTGACTCAGAACAAAATCTCGATGTCTGTTTTCTCTTTGTGCAGTTTGATTTGAAGCAAAAAATAAAAAATTGCAGTGTGATAGATTTCACGTTGTGGCGGATAAGGGCTTCTGGTATATTTATATCCCGTCCAGAAGAAATCCATTTTCCCTCATTCAACCAATTTCAGGTTAAACATGACGACAAATTACATTTTTGTTACTGGCGGGGTTGTATCCTCTCTAGGTAAAGGTATTGCAGCAGCATCCCTTGCGGCTATTCTAGAAGCTCGTGGTCTAAAAGTGACTATGATGAAGCTTGACCCTTACATCAACGTTGACCCAGGCACAATGAGCCCAACTCAACACGGTGAGGTGTTTGTCACGGAAGATGGCGCTGAAACTGACCTTGACCTAGGTCATTACGAGCGTTTTATCCGCACCAAAATGACCAAGCGCAACAACTTCACAGCAGGTCGTGTTTACGCAGACGTTCTTCGTAAAGAGCGTCGTGGTGATTACCTCGGTGCAACCATTCAGGTTATTCCTCATATTACTAATGCGATCAAAGATCGTGTTATTGCAGGTTCAGAAGGCCACGATGTCGCCATCGTTGAGGTTGGCGGCACGGTCGGTGATATCGAATCTCTACCTTTCATGGAAGCCATTCGTCAGCTCGCAGTCGAGCTTGGCCGTGAGCGCGCGATGTTTATGCACCTGACACTGGTTCCTTACCTTGCAGCAGCGGGCGAAGTAAAAACTAAGCCAACTCAGCACTCGGTAAAAGAGTTGCTTTCTATCGGTATCCAGCCAGACATCCTTGTGTGTCGTAGCGATCGCATGATCCCAGCGAATGAGCGTAAGAAAATCGCGCTATTCTGTAACGTACCTGAGAAAGCAGTTATCTCGATGAAGGATGTAGACTCTATCTACAAGATCCCTCAACTTGTCAAATCTCAAGGCCTGGATGATCTCGTTTGTGCGCGCTTCGGTATTGATGCGCCAGAAGCTAACCTGTCTGAATGGGAACAGGTTATCTATGAAGAAGCGAACCCTACCGGTGAAGTTACGATTGGTATGGTTGGTAAGTACATCGAACTACCAGACGCTTACAAGTCAGTGAACGAAGCACTGAAACATGCTGGCCTTAAGAACCGTCTCAGCGTAAAAATTAAATACGTCGATTCTCAAGATCTAGAAAGCAAAGGGGTTGAACTGCTTGCTGACCTAGATGCTATTCTGGTTCCTGGTGGCTTTGGCGACCGTGGTGTCGAAGGTAAAATCCTTGCCGCGCAATACGCTCGTGAGAACAAGGTGCCATACCTAGGTATCTGTTTGGGTATGCAAGTGGCACTGATCGAATACGCGCGTAATGTTGCGGGTATGGAAGGTGCGCACTCAACAGAGTTCAACAAAGAGACTAAGTACCCAGTTGTGGGTCTGATTACCGAGTGGGTTGACGAGTCGGGCAACGTGGAAGAGCGTACTGAGAAGTCAGACTTAGGCGGCACAATGCGTCTTGGTTCACAGCTGTGTCACCTAGAAAAAGGCACCAAAGCTCGTGAACTTTACGGTAGCGCGACTATCCATGAACGTCATCGCCATCGTTACGAAGTGAACAACCATCTTCGTCCACAGATTGAAAAAGCAGGTTTGAAAGTGTCTGGCCTATCCGCAGACAAAAAACTGGTAGAAGTGATTGAGAACCCAGCCCACCCTTGGTTTGTCGCGGCTCAGTTCCACCCAGAATTCACTTCGACACCTCGTGATGGCCATCCACTATTTGCAGGTTTCGTTAAAGCGGCTGGTGAATACCAACGCAGCGAATCAGAGAAGTAAAGAATACAGGCAGTAGCGTGAGTTGTGCTGCTGCCTTTAATTTTGACATTATATATTCAACGAGAAGGAAACATTCAATGTCTAAGATCGTTAAAGTTCTAGGTCGTGAAATCATCGATTCACGTGGTAACCCAACTGTAGAAGCTGAAGTACACCTAGAAGGCGGTTTCGTAGGTATGGCGGCTGCTCCATCTGGCGCATCAACTGGTTCACGTGAAGCACTTGAGCTTCGTGACGGCGACAAAGCTCGTTTCCTAGGTAAAGGTGTTCTTAAAGCTGTTGAAGCTGTAAACGGTGCAATCGCAGAAGCTCTAGTGGGCAAAGATGCGAAAGACCAAGCAGCAATCGATGCAGTAATGATCGAGCTAGACGGTACTGAGAACAAATCTAAGTTCGGTGCTAACGCAATCCTAGCGGTTTCTCTAGCGAACGCTAAAGCGGCTGCAGCGTCTAAAGGTATGCCTTTGTACGAGCACATCGCTGAACTAAACGGTACTGCTGGTCAGTTCTCTATGCCTCTACCTATGATGAACATCATCAACGGTGGTGAGCACGCAGACAACAACGTTGACATCCAAGAGTTCATGATTCAGCCAGTTGGCGCTAAGACTCTTAAAGAAGGTCTACGTATCGGTGCAGAAGTATTCCACAACCTAGCTAAAGTTCTTAAGTCTAAAGGCTACAGCACTGCAGTTGGTGACGAAGGTGGTTTCGCTCCTAACCTTAAGTCTAACGCAGAAGCGCTAGAAGTTATCGCAGAAGCTGTTGCTGCTGCTGGTTACGAACTAGGTAAAGACGTGACTCTAGCGATGGACTGTGCAGCATCTGAGTTCTTCGACAAAGAAGCTGGCATCTACAACATGAAAGGCGAAGGTAAGACTTTCTCTTCTGAAGAGTTCAACCACTACCTAGCTGAGCTAGCTCAGAAATTCCCAATCGTTTCTATCGAAGACGGTCTAGACGAGTCTGACTGGGATGGCTTCAAGCACCAAACTGAACTACTAGGTGACAAGCTTCAACTAGTAGGTGACGACCTATTCGTTACTAACACTAAGATCCTTGCTGAAGGTATCGAGAAAGGCGTTGCTAACTCTATCCTTATCAAGTTCAACCAAATCGGTTCTCTAACTGAGACTCTAGCTGCAATCAAGATGGCTAAAGACGCAGGTTACACAGCAGTAATCTCTCACCGTTCTGGCGAAACTGAAGATGCAACTATCGCTGATCTAGCGGTAGGTACAGCTGCAGGCCAAATCAAGACGGGTTCTATGAGCCGTTCTGACCGTGTTGCTAAGTACAACCAACTAATCCGTATCGAGGAAGCGCTAGGTGAGCGTGCTCCTTACAACGGTCTTAAAGAAGTTAAAGGCCAAGCTTAATTCTTAGTTGAATTAATCGCTTAACTTAAGCTTTTAAAAAAACGCCTCCGGTTTCGGGGGCGTTTTTGTTTGTTGGTAGGTGTTCGTCATTCCAGAAATGAGGAACGAATTATCTGGAATCTATTCACAGCGTGCGCTTTAGCTAGATTCTGAACTGCGGTCGTTCCTGCCTTTTTAGAATGATGGACTAACCTTCAGAGGCTCTAATCGCCTCAACCCGGCGCTTTTCCATCTCAGCTCGAATATCCGCGCCTGTATACCCATCCTTAATAATGTCCTGAACATTGACGGACAGAGCAGCTCGATAGGCTTGCTCAAATAGCACCTTTTGAGGGTATTCAATCTGTCCATAGCCAGTTCGACCGCGGCTATCCGCCATACAACACAGCAAAATGTCTTCTAGGCGGTCCGGTTTACGCCACACATCGAACTTGTTAAGTACTTTGAGCTTGGTTTCTGGGCGAAGCTCAGCGGCTCTATGAATGTTTGAGTGCTGCTCGCAAACCATCAGAGCCAGTTCTTTAAACTCGTTGGGGACACGGATACGCTCACACAGTTTTTTAATCAGTTTAAGCCCAGTATGACAATGCAGCTTATGGCTCGGCCACTCTGATTCTGGTGTTATACCTTTACCTAAATCATGCACCTGAGAAGCAAAACGAACCGGAAGGGAATCGCTCAATAGTGCGGCTTGTTTTGCTACAAGAAGGGTGTGAACGCCGGTATCAACCTCAGGATGCCACTTCTCTGGTTGTGGTACACCAAACAGGGCGTCGATTTCTGGTAACACGATTTTTAGTGCGTCACACTGTTTTAGTACGTCGAGAAAGATCTGCGGATTACGGGTGGACAAGGATTTATGCCACTCCTGCCATACGCGTTCAGGCGTTAAGTGTTCAAGCTCTCCTGAGTGGCTGATCTCACGCATCAGCTCTAACGTTTCTGGTGCAACGGTAAAACCCAAGTGGTGTAGTTTGGCGGCAAAACGGGCAACCCGCAGCACTCGTAGCGGATCCTCGATAAAAGCATCGGAAACGTGGCGTAGCAAGCGATCCTGCAAATCGGCCTGGCCATTAAATGGATCGACAATGTTGCCGTACTGATCTTGCGCCATGGCATTGATGGTCAAGTCGCGTCGTTCAAGATCTTGCTCTAGGGTTACGTCCGGGGCAAAGTAACAGTCGAAACCAGTGTAACCGCTTGAAGTTTTGCGTTCTGTGCGTGCTAGAGCGTGCTCCTGTTTGGTTTTTGGGTGAAGAAATACCGGAAAGTCTTTACCCACAGGGGTATAGCCTAGAGCAATCAATTCGTCTGGTGTGGCGCCGACCACCACCCAGTCTTGATCGTAGACGTCAATATTTAACAACTGGTCGCGAACGGCGCCACCAACAAGGTATCTTTGCACCTAGCTCTCCCTTTTACTTATCTGATCATTGGCTAATCGTGCCAGCAATGGTACTTTCCTTAGCAACAAATGCCCAGAGACGAGAAGTATGTATCTACAACATTTTGCGCTGACCGAGTTGCCTTTTTCGATTGTGCCAAACTCTCGTTTTCTTTATCAGAGCCGACGTCATCAAGAAGCGCTGAATCAGATTCAGTCGGGTCTGGGTGAAGGAGGCGGTTTTGCCATGCTTACCGGTGAGGTAGGGACTGGGAAAACCACCATCGCGAAATCGATACTCAATACCCTAGCAGCGAATACTCGTTCGGCACTGATCCTCAATCCTACCTTTAGCGAAATCGAATTGCTCGAAGCGATCTGTGATGAATTTACCATCAAGTATAGGTCGGGAGCGTCACTTAAGGTGTTGAACCAGGCCATTCATCAGTTTTTGTTAGATAACCATGCTCAAGGAATACAGACCTTACTGGTGATTGACGAAGCGCAGCACCTGTCAGCGGATGTACTTGAGCAGTTGCGACTGCTCACTAACCTAGAGACCGAACGGCAAAAGTTGCTGAAAGTGTTACTGATTGGTCAGCCAGAGCTGCAACAGAAATTGCAAATGCCACAGCTAAGGCAGTTAGCGCAGCGCATCACCGGGCGCTATCACTTACTGCCACTTAATCAAGATGAGACGCGTGACTACATCCGGTTTCGCTTAACCTTGGCGGGAGGCTCGACCGATCTTTTTTCTTTAGCCTCTATCAAATATATCGCGCGGCAAACTCAGGGCATCCCAAGACTGATTAACCTAGTTTGTGATGCCTGTTTGAAGCGGGCGTATACCATTGGTGAGCCTGCGCCGACCCAAGCGACGGTTCGAGCAACCTGTGATGAGGTCATGAGCTTTCAGACGGCCTCGGTTCAGCCCAAGCAATATCAAGCGGCTGGAGCAGAGCGAGTGATGGTAAAAACCTTAATCGCGTTCAGTGTTTCGATGGGGTTGTCCATCTCAGCGTATGTGGCTACGCCTCAGTTAGTGACGCCGCTTTTTTCGCAACTGATTGAGCAAGCCTACCCTCAGGTAGACAATGTGGAGCATATAGAGACAGTGTTTCCAGCGGAGCTAAAACAAACACTGAGTCAGCCTAGTACTCAAGAGCAAGCGTTGTCGGCTCTATATGAAGTGTGGGGCTATCGAGCGTCTGTGCTTGATCAGCTTTGCCTTGATGAGAGTGAAACGCGGTTTCGTTGCGCAGTCGAACAAGGAAGCTTATCTCAACTCGCACAGCACAATACCCCAGTAGTGCTCACTTTAAATATCGATGGCCAGACGCGCTTTGCGGTGCTCTATGGTTTGTCACAGGGGCAAGTTCAGCTATTAGTCAATGGTCAACTGATTGAGTTTGAGCAGCAATGGCTTGCCACTATCTGGCAAGGCGAGTACCGGCGAATTTGGCAAGGTTATTGGCAACAGACCTTAAAATCCGGCATGAGAGGTCAGCAAGTCGCGTTATTGGATAGCCACTTATCTCGGGTGCTGGGTCAACCCGAGTCGGCGCAGCCCTTTTTCGATAATCAACTGAAACAGAAGGTTGAGCTGTTTCAGCGCTGGCAAGGACTCAGTGTCGATGGTATCGCTGGGCAGCAAACCTTGCGCCTGCTCGAAGTGTTGTCACAGCCTGATGCGCCTAAACTCACGGTCAAAGGGGAAAGTACCCATGTCTAAAGTGATGCAGCAACTGAAACATTCGGAGCATCGTCACCTGGAGTCTGGTGCTGCGAGCTTTGCTTCAACCCAGCTCTATTCTCCACAAAACAGGCGCAGTCGGGGTTGGCGCTATATCACTATAGCCATAGCGCCACCACTCGTGGTTGCTACCGGAGTGGCGCTGTATACCTATCAATCTCAAAAGCAGTCTTGGCTTGAGTCGAATGTCAGTCGAACCATATCGATTGAGGTGCCGTTTGAGTATCAGCTTGAGCCAGCGCCAGACTTTGGCACGTTAGCTGTCACTTATAGGCAGGCCCCGATTGAAGCGCCAGAGTCGATGCAACAACCGTTGGATAGTCAACCGCTAGCTGCTGAGCCTACAATGGACGTCGAATCCACGGCTGCAAACAGTGATGGCGGTGAGTCTGACCTGTTGCAGGGGATTGACTTGTCGGAGCTTTCACCTGAGTTAGCGCAGCGCTTTGAAGCGGCACTCAACTCAGCGCCGCAAGCACAGCAGACCCAGTCTAGCCCTAAAGCCACCAATCTTTCTCATCATCCTGAACCTTGGTATGGAAAGCTTCCGGCGATGAACTTTCAGACTCATGTGTACTCAAGTAAAGCCGATAAGCGCTGGGTAAAAATTAACGGCGTGGAATATAGCGAGGGTGACTGGATTAATAACAGTGTTGAGCTGGTCACAATCGAACCGCAAACCTGCTTGATACGCTTTGAGGGGGATTTAATCGAGGTGCCAGCGTTATACGACTGGAAAGGCTAAATATTATAAAGGTCACGCTGGCGTGACCTTTATAATATTTGTTCAAAGCTTAAGCCCAGCCCGATGGCGAACGTTTTCTGCGCGGGATGATATGTGGCAGAATTAAACCGAGCAACAAGCCGATACCGGCAACGCCACCACCGTACATAAAGTATTTCAGTAGCAGATCGTCTTTCTGGGTATCTAGCTTAGCGCGCAGTTTGCGCACCTCTTCTTGCGAGGCAGCCAGTTGTTGGCTCATTTCGCTGTAGCCTTGCTCAAGTTCACTGATTTGGCGGTTACGCGTTTCTAGGGAATCGATTAAGCCCGCTTTTTCTTGATCAGCATTCGAACGGGAATTCGCCAATTTTTCTTTTACTTCAGCCAGTTCTTTTTCAAGGCGAGGAAGGCGAAGTGCCATACTCTCTTGGTTGGTGACAAAGCGGCTTTCTACCCAACCTGTACGACCTTTTTCATCTTGAACTTGAGTGTAGCCTGTGTCTTTGTTGGTCGATAGTACCTTGACTTTATCGCCAGCATCCACGCTGCCAATAATGCGGAATTGGTTGCTCGGGCCAGAGTGCATATAAGTGAAGAGCTTATCAGAGATATAACGGTTTTGAGCAAATGCAGCAGGAACTGCCAGCATTGATACTAAAACCAAGCAAACCAGTTTTTTCACGGTAAATCCTTTAACAGTCTTTGTTTGGGCTAATACCCATTGTCTTTTATTGCTAACGCCAAATAGTAAGTAGTTTCTGATCCGACTGCAACAAAGAAGGGAGGCTGAGCCTCCCTTTCTGCGGTTTTGAGTCAATAATGACAGTGAGTTAACACATCACTGACCTTATTGATTAAATGAACATTGCTTGAATCGCGTAGAAGAAGACTACCGCAAGTAGGGCACCTGCAGGCAGTGTGACGATCCACGAAGCAACGATATTACGAACCACACCTAGGTTGAGGGCTGCGATGCCGCGTGCGAAACCAACACCAAGAACCGCACCAACTAACGTTTGTGTTGTCGAGATAGGTAGACCGGTACCGGATGCCAGCACAACAGTACATGCCGTAGCAAGCTGCGCAGCAAAACCACGGCTAGGCGTTAGTTCGGTAATACCAGTACCCACTGTCGCCATTACTTTATGACCGAGGGTCGCAAGGCCAACCACAATACCGAAACCACCTAGAGGTAGAATCCACCATGCGATGGTGCTTTTACCTGAAATCTCACCCATGTGTTCAACGGTAGATACCACGGCAGACAATGGACCGATCGCGTTCGCTACGTCGTTAGAGCCGTGAGCAAATGCCATTGCACACGCAGTGATCACCATCAGTACGCTGAAGATACCTTCTACGCCGGCAAAGCCATGGTCGTCTTCGCGGCTAGCAAATTTCTTTTGAATGTAAACGTAACCGCCGGCCATCACGATCGCTGAAACCGCCGCGGCCCACATCCAAGCTTCGCCATTCGATAGGTGCAGACCGACGTGTTTAAGACCTTTCTTGATCGTTACCAGTGCGATAACCATAGTGGTGATAAACATGTATACCGGCACAAAGCGCTTCGCGTTAAATAGTGGCTTTTCGGTATCGAAGATCAGGCGTTGTGCACTGACAAAAATCACGTAGGCAAAGAAGCCAGAAATCACTGGAGTGATAATCCAGCTACCTACAATACCTTGAACGCTGCCCCAGTCGACGGCTTCTGTACCAACCGATACACAGGCAAAACCGATGATGGCGCCGATGATAGAGTGGGTGGTAGATACCGGCCAGCCCATGTAGGACGCAAGCAGTAGCCAAGTACCCGCCGCAAGCAAGGCAGACATCATACCAAACACAAGTACGTCAGGCTGATGAGCAAAGAGTGACGTTTCGATAACGCCTTTACGGATAGTGTCGGTTACTTCGCCACCTGCCAAATATGCGCCAGCAAATTCAAAGATCATCGCAATGATGATCGCTTGTTTTACTGTAAGTGCCTTAGAGCCGACTGATGTGCCCATCGCATTGGCGACGTCATTTGCGCCAATACCAATAGCCATCATAAAGCCAAAGACTGCTGCAATAATAATCAGGACAGTGCCATAGTTCGCAAGGATATCCATCGTAATACCTAGTTGTTGATAACAAGCGGAGCAAAAATTTAGCACGACAAAACCCCTAAAGCGCGTCAGTATTTATCGCTTAGCTAGGGGTGTGAACTGGTTAGATGCTCTTCGTTATTTGGTTAACTTATGTTTATGAGCGAGATAGCATGACTTCAAGACGAGCACCCACGCGCTGCGCTTGATCGGCAATACCACCTACCCACTCTAGAATTTTGTAAAGGAACATCACATCAACAGGGTTTAGATCCGCTTCAATCGCCATTAATTGTTGGCGAAGCTCGATCTGCATTGCGTCAGTGTCGTCCTCAATCACATCCAGTTGATGGATCATTTCAGCCACAAGGGTAACCTCACGACCTTTGAATCCAGTTTCCAATAACTCATCAAGCTCATTGATCACTTTCTGCGCTTGGTCTGCTGCATCTAAACAGCGTTTAACGTAAGCGATGAAGTTCTCTTGAAGAGGTGCAGGGATAATCAATTGGCGGCCATATACGCGGCCAGCAATGTCTTTTGCAAGGTTGGCGAGTTTGTCTTGCTGTGTCAGAAGCTCCAGCATGTCGCTGCGGTCGACTGGCATAAACAAACCACGAGGAAGTTTGAGACGAATTTCGCGCTTTAGTACGTCGGCTTCTTTCTCTAGATGAGAAATTTGTGCACGAATTTCCGCGGCTTTCTCCCAATCACCCTTTGAACTCACTTCAAAGAAGTTGACTAGGTGCGAGCAACATTCGTTGACACACACAACGTGGCGCTGCAAAGGTTTAATAGGGGACTTTGCAAATAACCCCATAATTGTATTTACTGGCATGGTCATTCAACCCAATTACTATAACCTAAAAAGTAACATACACCATCTCGTGGCGAAATGTTGAACGATGGCTATAAAGGCGCGCATGTTAACCCATTAAATCATTCATTAAAACTGTTTTAGATCATCATTAGGCTGATATTTCTTTCTTGCCGAGTAAGAAAATTGGCAATATCCTGTTTCTATCTGCTTTGAAAGGTAACACTATGGAAACCGAGATAGAACTGAAGTTTTTTGTTTCTTCTGATTTTTCAGAGACTTTACGCAGTAAGATTTCTGAAACCAAAGTACTTCAGCATAGCTGTCGCGAGCTGGGCAATACCTACTTTGATACCCCTGACAATTGGTTACGTCAACACGATATCGGCTTGCGCATTCGCCGCTTTGATGAAGTTTATGTGCAAACGGTCAAAACCGCTGGACGGGTGGTCGCAGGGCTGCATCAAAGGCCTGAATACAACGCTGAACACAACAGCAATCAACCTGATCTCAATTTGCACCCCACCGATATATGGCCACAAGGTAAAGATATCGAATCGCTGCAATCTGAACTTACTCCTTTATTCTCCACCAATTTTACGCGCGAGCAGTGGTTGATTGGTATGCCAGACGGCAGTCAGGTCGAAGTCGCTTTTGACCAAGGTGCAGTGGAAGCCAATGATAAGCAAGATCCGATTTGTGAAGTCGAACTTGAGCTCAAGTCCGGTCAAACCGATGCGCTATTTACCTTAGCTCGCAGTTTGTGTGAACACGGGGGGATGCGCTTAGGCAACTTAAGTAAAGCGGCAAAAGGGTATCGCCTCGCCATGGATTACCCAGGGGATGAAGCGAAACCGCTGGCGCTGGTTAACACCAGTAAACAGGATACGGTTGAGTCTTGCTTTATTAACTCGCTGGAACACGCTTTATCTCATTGGCACTATCATGAGCAAATATATGCAGAGCGCGATTCTATTCATGCTCTGCACGAGATCAAAAACGCCATCAGTTTTATTCGCCAGATTTTAACCGTATACGGTGGTGTAGTGCCTCGCCGAGCGAGCGCGATTTTGCGTCAAGAGCTAAAGTGGTTAGAGCAAGAGTTAGAATGGCTGCACGATAACGACTATTTAGAAGACTTGCTGGATGACAAAGGTCATGCGCTGCGCAAGCTCGACGCACGTAAATTCTTAGTCGCGGAGTTGAAGCTTATCCAGGAGCAAATGCCATCGCGTGAACAGATGTTGGATCTGATCAACTCGGCGCGTTACACCGGATTGTTGCTCGATCTCAGTCGCTGGATTTTGACCCGTGGCTGGCAACCCTTTTTAGATGACAAAGCACGTGAAAAAATGGCGCTCAATATCGAGCACTTTTCGATAGAGCAACTCGACCGAACTTGGGCTGAGTTGATGGAGGCGTTTCCTCCCGAGCAAAATCTCACTGCTGAGGATTATATCGAGCAGCAGTATCGCTTAATGCGAAATCTCTATACCGGTATCAGTTTTGCCAGTCTGTATGATGATGAAGAGCGTAACAGTTTCCGTCTTCCTTGGAGCGATTTGCTGCACGGTACCGATGATTTACTCAAACTCAAAACGCTCGAGCAACTGGTTGAAAAGTTAGAGACGGAAGAACGTGAGCAGCTACAACGTTGGTTGATTCGTCAGCAGACTTCAATTTTGCATGCGATGGAGCAGACACGCATCATCTGTATTGAGGCTCAGCCATACTGGCGTGACTAATCTCCCCGAACGGTTGACCAAACGAGAGCTTAAGGCTCTCGTTTTTGTTGCTCACCCTTGATTCGTTCCAGTTTGTCGAGACGCTCAAGAATCTGGTTCTGTTTTTCGACCAGTTCAAGCAACAATCGTTCTTTATTTTGTGAGCGCAGATCTTGCAGTTTAGATGGTGAAGTGATCATTGAAGTAATTAAACCCGAGATCATACCAAACAAGCCGACCCCACAAATGATTAACCCGGCAGCCAATATGCGTCCGCCATTGGTCACTGGGTAGTGATCGCCATAACCGACGGTGGAGATCGTCACCAACGCCCACCACAGCGCGTCGCCGCCGTCGATGATATTCGCCTCAGGCGATTGCCCCTCTATAAACAGCATGATGCTGGAGCCCGCTGTCAGCAATACCACCAATAGCAATAGGATAGAGGCCAGCGTCGCTTCACGTTTGTTCTGTTGTAATTGACGCAGTAGGTTATGACTCGAGCGAATCACCAATATCACTCTCAGAATTGAGAATAGGCGCGCATAACGGAGCGGTTCGATCATCGGAATGCTGGCTAACAAATCGATCCAGTGGCGTTGCAAGAATTTCATCCGGTCTGTCGCACGGATCATGTCTACACTTAGCTGAAGAAGAAAAATGCTACAGATAACAAAGTCCAAGCCGATAAGAACTTGTCGAGTTTCTGGCTGCAATGGGAAAAACAATAAGCCCGAGATCACAAATAGCGCCATAAATGACAAGATCAGTGACAGCAAGCTCATCGGTTTTGTATCGTCTTTGGTAATATCACTATTCATACGAGGCTCGAAATAAATATAGTTCAGTGCTGTCGAGGGAGTCGCACCTGTGTTGCCACTCTAGTATAACGCATTGAAAATTCAAAATATGACAAAGTGGAGAATGGACAATGACCAAGATGGCGTTTAAGCCGTGGGAACGAGTGATTACCGATGTTCGGCTCGTGCCCAAAATGGTAATGCTGATGGTGTTCAGTACATTACTGATTATCGGTAAGCAGTTGTGGGATGCGAGCACCTTTCATGATTCTCTTCTCGCTGCGACACAAAATGCTCAAGTAGCACAACAACATTACGATGCCTATCTTGTGCAAGTGGCATGGCAAACGGGTTTATTGATCATCGTGTTTGTCGCGATATTGTTGTTTGCAGCGCGTGTGATGCTGCGTCAAACACAGTATTTGAGCGATTCGATCAAGATGATGGCTCAGCGTGATCTTTCGCAACCCATTGAGATGGCGTGTAAAGATGAGTACGGTGATGTTGCGCGCGAACTAGAGAAGACCCGAATTCAGTTGCAAGACATGATTCGCATGCAGATTGATGCATCACAAGAGCTGTCAGGTTTGACCGAAGTGATGACACTCAGCATGTCGGAAACCAAAGAATCGGCACAAGAAGAGTTTAACGAAATTGATCAACTGGCGACGGCGATGAGTGAAATGACCTCGACGGTGCAAACTGTGGCGGGACATGCACAAAATGCCTCTTCTCTGACTGAGAATGCGTCAGGCTCTGCGGCCACCGGCCAACGTTTCGTTCAAGATACCGTACTTAAAATCAGTGAGCTTTCAAAAGACATTACTGCTTCAGCGCAAGCGGTTAATCAAGTAGAAGAGAGTGTCGAGTCGATTGGTAGCGTCGTGGGGACCATTCAAGGCATTTCTGAGCAAACCAACTTGCTGGCGCTAAACGCAGCGATTGAAGCGGCGCGCGCCGGCGAAGCGGGACGCGGGTTTGCCGTGGTCGCGGATGAAGTTCGCAATCTAGCCCAGCGCACTCAGCAAGCAACGGTCGAAATCCAAGAGATGATCACGCAGTTGCAAACCAGTGCAAACTCAGCGGTCGACTTGATGGAGAAGAGTGTGGTTGAGGCCGCTGAAGGGGTAGAGCTGGTTACTAACGCCGGGACTGAGTTGGATGGCATTGTTGATCAGGTCAATCAGATTAACGATATGAACTTCCAGATTGCCACCGCAGCAGGGCAGCAAAGCAGCGTGGCTGAAGAGATGAACCAGAATCTGACTAATGTTCGTGAGTTGGTCGAGGCATCCGTCACTGTGGTATCTGAGCTGTTAGAAACCTCAGAGATCATGCAGCAAAACGCCGAAGAACTGGATAAAAAGATCACTTCTTTTAAGGTCTAACGCTCAAGTCACATGAATAAACGCCCACTTGCTACTAGTGGGCGTTTTTTATTGGTATAAATAGAACATACTCGTTCTCCCGCTGGTATTTCTCGAACAAGGAAGACTCATGCAACTGCCAGAAAGCCTCATACCTCACTCCCGATCGGCTCTTGAACCTTTAAACCCTTCACTCACTTTGGCGCATTGGCCAGAGTCGCTACGTGAGCAACTGACCTATGTTGCCGGTTTAAGCCAGTTTATTAGTGACACCTTGTCGACCGATGAGCACCTGCAACAGCAACTGCCACAGATGTTAAGCATGTCGTCACGTTATCAGGATTATCGACAACATTTGGCACAACTGCTGAGTGAGTGTGATACGGAAGAGCAAGGTCATCGTGTGCTGCGCCAGTTCCGCAATCGAGAAATGGTCTATATTGCTTGGCGAGACTTTACCGCCTCATGGTGTTTAGAGCAGAGTTTGCAGCATCTTTCTCAGCTGGCAGAAGCGATGATTTTCGAAACCTACCAATGGCAGTATCAGGCATGTTGTCAATTGTGGGGGACCCCAACCAACGCGCAAGGTGAAGCACAACCTTTGCTGATTATCGGTATGGGCAAACTGGGGGGCGGTGAACTTAACTTCTCTTCGGATATCGACTTAATCTTTACTTACCCGGAAAACGGCGAAACTCAAGGCGTGCGCAGAAGCATTGCCAATGCTCAGTTCTTTACTCGACTTGGTCAACGAATCATTAAAGCGCTTGATCAACAGACGTTTGATGGCTTTTGCTATCGCGTAGATATGCGCTTGCGCCCGTTTGGTGACAGTGGTCCGTTGGTGATGAGTTTTGCTGCCTTGGAAGATTACTACCAAGAGCAAGGCCGTGATTGGGAGCGTTATGCCATGATCAAAGCGCGGGTAATGGGCAGCGAAATGTATCCACAGTACCAAGAGCTTCGCCAAATGCTGCGCCCGTTTGTCTTCCGCCGTTACATCGACTTCAGTGCCATTCAGTCGCTGCGTAGAATGAAGTCGATGATCAGCAGTGAGGTTCGTCGTCGTGGACTGAGTAACAACATCAAACTCGGTGCTGGTGGCATTCGTGAAATCGAATTTATTGCTCAAGTGTTCCAACTTATTCGCGGTGGACGTGAACCTGGATTGCGTCAACGTGGCCTATTGGTCACCATAGATGCGATTGAAGAGCTTGAACAACTCACCCCACAAGAGACAACGCATCTGCGTGAGGCCTACAAGTTTTTACGTCGCCTAGAGAACCTGTTGCAAGCGATGGCCGACAAGCAAACTCAAACCCTACCTGAGTGCGAGTTGGAGCAATTGCAACTGGCCGTCGCGATGGGCTATCAAACATGGTCAGATCTTTTAGCCGATGTTCAGGCCCATATGGCCAATGTGCACGCGGTATTTGCTGATCTCATCGGGGATGACGAAGACGAGCAACAAGAGGTGGCTCAGCACTTCATTGAACTATGGGATATGGCCGCCAAACAAGATGTTCTTGAGCATATTCTTGAACAAGACATAGCGGTTGAGCAACCACAGTCGATGGCGGCGACCATTATTCAGTTCAAACAAGATTTAGCCAAAAAGACCTTGGGACCACGCGGACGTGAGGTGCTGAATCGACTGATGCCCAAAATTTTCTCGGCGCTGTATGCACACCCAGACGCTAAGTTTGGCTTACCCCGAGTGCTGCACCTACTGAACAAAATCGCCACTCGAACTACCTACCTAGAGTTACTCGACGAACACCCAGCAGCGTTAGTACAGTTGGTCCGTTTGTGTACAGCCAGCCCGATGATCTCTGAACAACTAGGGCGTTATCCAATTCTGCTTGATGAGTTGATTGACCCGCAACAACTCTATAACCCTATTGCTCTGGATAGCTATCGTATTGAATTGCGAGACTTCTTAGCTCGGATTCCAGAAGATGATATGGAACAGCAAATGGAAGCGCTGCGCCAATTTAAGCAGATTTGCATCTTAAGAATCGCCGCTGCAGACATAGCAGGCGTGTTGCCAGTAATGAAAGTAAGTGATCACTTAACCTATCTTGCAGAAGCGATCGTAGAGTCTGTGGTCAATCAAGCTTGGCTGCAAATGAGCGAGAAATATGGCGAACCGACGCATGTAAAAGAGCGAGATGGCAAAGGTTTCGCCGTTGTTGGGTATGGCAAAGTTGGCGGCTGGGAGCTCGGTTATAACTCGGATTTGGACATTGTTTTTCTTCACGACTGCCCAGTGCATGTGTACACCGATGGTAAGAAAGAGATAGACGGTCGCCAATTCTATTTACGTTTGGCGCAACGGATTATTCATATCTTCTCTACTCGCACCGCGTCAGGGATTCTTTATGAGGTCGACACCCGCCTGCGTCCCTCTGGTGTATCGGGTTTGCTGGTAAGTCCCACCGACGCGTTCGATGAGTATCAACGGCAAGATGCCTGGACTTGGGAGCACCAAGCGCTAGTGCGAGCGCGGATGATTTACGGTGATACGCCGTTGCAGCAAGCATTTGCTCAAACTCGTCATCAAATACTATGCCTTGAACGCGATCAGGCGACACTGGTCAAAGAGGTATCGGAGATGCGAGTGAAAATGCGCGAACACTTGGGGGGAAAGAAAGCGGGTCGCTTTATGCTTAAGCAAGACCCCGGGGGAATCACCGATGTCGAGTTTTTAGTCCAGTATTTGGTGCTGCGCTTTAGTCAGCAAAAGCCGAAACTTACTCGCTGGAGCGACAATGTACGGATTATCGAAACCTTAACGGCTCAGGGTATTCTTGACCAAGCAGACGCCATGGCGCTCACTCATGCTTATACTGAGATGCGTGATCAGATTCACCATCGAAACCTACTCAATCTCGATGCCGATGTTGCTGAAGATAAGTTCGTCGCTGAGCGAGAACTTGTTACTCAACAATGGCATCAGTGGTTAGAATAACCGAGTCGCTTTATGCTAAACTTTGGCCCGAATTAGAATTTGGAGACCTACAATGAAGCCAATCCTGCCGAACTACAGTGATTCTGGTGTGCTGATCATTGGTGATGTGATGCTAGATCGATACTGGTATGGCCCGACTGGGCGAATCTCGCCAGAAGCGCCAGTGCCTGTAGTCAAAGTAGAAAATAATGAAGAGCGTCCAGGTGGTGCTGCCAACGTGGCAATGAACATTGCTTCTCTTGGTGGTCACGCTCATATTGTTGGTTTAACTGGGATTGATGAGCCGGCGAAAGTACTCAACGAAACGTTATCGGCGCTCAAGGTTAAGTGCGATTTCGTAGGCTTGCCTAACTACCCAACCATTACCAAGCTACGTGTACTTAGCCGCGGCCAGCAGTTGATCCGTCTTGATTTTGAAGATCAGTTCGAAAACGTCGATGCAGAGTTAATCCTCGACCGTATGGAACGCGCGCTACCTAAAGTGAAAGCTGTGGTGCTTTCGGATTACGCCAAAGGTGCACTTGAACACGTGCAGTTGTTTATCCAAAAAGCGCGTGCGGCGAATGTTCCGGTCTTTATTGATCCTAAAGGGGCTGACTTCTCTCGCTATCGCGGCGCGACTCTACTGACGCCAAATTTGGCTGAGTTTGAACTGGTCGCGGGTAAAGTGAAATCGGATCAAGATCTGGTTGAAAAAGGCCTAGCATTGATCGAAAAATTCGACTTTGATGCGCTACTAGTGACCCGCAGTGAACATGGCATGACGTTGCTGCGCCGAGGCCAAGAGCCTTTCCACCTGCCGACTCAAGCGAAAGAAGTCTACGATGTGACCGGTGCCGGTGATACGGTCATTTCAGTATTGGCCGCTTCTGTTGCCGCTGGCAAACCACTGGATGAAGCGTGTGCATTGGCGAACGCGGCGGCCGGAGTTGTGGTTGGCAAACTGGGAACGTCGACAGTATCGACAATTGAGCTGGCAGAGGCCGTGCATGGTAGCCAAGATACAGACTTTGGTGTGATTAGCGAAAAAGCGCTGATCCAAGCGGTGAAAAACGCGCAAGCCAAAGGAGAGAAGGTGGTGATGACCAACGGCTGCTTTGACATTTTGCACGCTGGTCATGTGTCATATCTAAACCATGCCGCTGAGCTGGGCGATCGATTAATTGTCGCGGTCAACACCGATGAATCGGTCAAGCGTCTTAAAGGACCAGGTCGCCCTGTCAACCCAACCGATCGTCGTATGGCTGTATTAGCGGGCTTAGGTGCGGTTGATTGGGTGGTGCCATTTAGCGAAGATACTCCGCAGCGCATAATTGGTGAAGTATTGCCTGACCTGTTGGTCAAAGGTGGCGATTACAAACCGGAAGAGATCGCCGGTGGCAAAGAGGTCATCGCCAATGGTGGCGAAGTGAAAGTACTTAACTTCGAAGATGGCTGTTCAACAACTGAAATCATTGATGCGATTAAAGGCGGTAAAGGGTAACCTTACTCTTGCTTGAATTAAAAATGCTCACCAAGTGGTGAGCATTTTTTATGGTACCGATAAAAAATGGAGCCTAGTGGCTCCATTTGTCAATCTAATCTGCGATCAGTCTTCAAGATCGCCACAGAAGCGGTAGCCTTCACCATGAATGGTTGCGATGATTTCTGGCGTACCAGACACGGATTCGAAGTGCTTACGGATGCGACGAATAGTCACGTCTACAGTACGGTCGTGTGGTTTGAGCTCACGGCCAGTCATCTTCTTAAGCAGGTCTGCACGAGTCTGAATTTTGCCCGGGTTTTCACAGAAATGAAGTAGCGCGCGGAACTCAGAGCGGGGTAGCTTGTAACCGTCACCGCTTGGGCTTACCAAAGAGCGGCTATTGATGTCGAGTACCCAACCGTTAAACACATACTTATCGACGCTGCGCTTCTCTTCGCTAACCGCACTTGAGTTCATTGAGCGATTGAGCAGGTTACGCGCACGGATAGTGAGCTCACGTGGGTTAAATGGTTTGGTGATGTAGTCATCAGCACCAATTTCGAGACCAAGGATTTTATCTACTTCGTTGTCGCGGCCAGTCAAAAACATCAGCGCAACGTTAGCCTGTTCGCGAAGTTCACGCGCAAGCAGTAGACCGTTTTTGCCTGGAAGGTTGATGTCCATGATAACTAGGTTAACTTGGTTATCAGACAGCACCTGGTGCATCTCTTCACCGTCACTGGCCTCAAAAACAGCGTATCCCTCTGCTTCAAAAATACTCTTAAGAGTGTTACGAGTTACTTGCTCATCTTCAACAATAAGAATGTGCGGGGTTTGCATTGGCGGTACCTAAATTTGTGAAAAATTTGTGCTAATAGATTAAATTCTAGGCAAAAACATAACATACAGGTAATGTGATGTTGATAATAAACCAAAGATTATAAAATTACACTCTCTTTGATTGCCCGCCATCCTTGGTGCATTTTCGACCTTTAGAGGTCCATATTCCTCTGCCTTCTATTAGTCTTTGAGGCGGATTTTATAATGTTAACAGCATGCTAACAACGTAGAAATGTTAATTCCAGACACTTTGTTGATTTATATCAAGAGTTAGAATGTAACAAATATTAATAGTATTCAATCAATGTATAACAATAGAAATGATGTCTATAGATGCTGATCTTTGGCGTGCGTATCGCCAGCCTTTTTTTCGTTTTACAACGTATCCAAAGGCGTCGCAGTTCGCCATAGTTACCGCTTGGAACCCATCGAGTGTGCGCTGTTCCCCAGCAGAGAATGATAGAAATAATCAATGCTTAGCTGCAGATTTGGTCCATACTGGTTATAGTTGCGTACTAGTGGGCAACCAAAACTTCACTTGGGTTGAAGAAAGTTTTGCCGCACCAATCAGTCTCGAACAGGCAGTGGAACTAGGGCTGAAATATGCTCAAAATGCCATCTACTATATCGACGGAGAACAGTTGCTGCTGCTCTCTTGTATTGATGAAACACCACCACATTTGATAGGAGAGTGGCGACATCGTTGTCGATAACGGAATTATTATTTGTAAGTTCAAGGAGGAAACAATGAATGACATAACCCCAGATATCTGTGATAAGCATGAGGACAAGGTGACCTTACTCGAACTGCCTTTGCACAGCTTTGGCCGTAAATTTGCTTTTTATGGTGAAATTGTCACTGTGCGCTGCTACCACGACAACTCAAAGGTCAAAGAAGTACTCAGCCAAGATGGAACCGGTAAAGTGTTGGTGGTCGATGGGCATGGGTCTTGTCAAAAAGCGCTGTTGGGCGATCAACTAGCGATTCTTGCCATCGATAACCATTGGGAAGGCGTGATTGTTAACGGTGCGGTTCGAGATGTGGCGATGATGTCAGAAATGGATCTTGGGGTTAAAGCACTCGGTACTAGCCCTTTCAAGACAGAAAAGCGTGATGTCGGAGAGGTGAATGTGACATTAACCATTCACAATCAAATGATTCAGCCAGGCGACTACATCTATGCCGATTGGAATGGTGTTTTGATGTCGACTGAGTTGCTTGACTGGAGCTAAAAGCGAAAGCCTAGCCCCACTTCAACCCCTTTCTGCCACTCTTGATAGTCAAGAGTGGCATGAATGTCTAAGTTATCAGTGAGTTTGACGCGACTCGATACTTCCGCAGCGATTGATGATTCTTTACCATCATTCGAGCTTTCGTCGCTATAGGAGTGGAGGGTACTTTTCACCGAGAACCTGGGCGTGAATTGGTAACTTACCCCACTCAAAAAGCCCGTCTCATTGATCTTGTTGTCGCTATTGTTTACCCGAGCACCAATATAAAGGTCCAGTTTGTCGAAAACGTTATAGGAATAGCCGCCGTCGATTTTCCAAGAGTCGAAGGCTTGTTGGTCGTTTTCACTCAACATAAATAGCTTATGCGGTGAACGCTCTTGTTGAGAGGGAAGTGGAGGAAGCTCGGTGGCAAATAGCGGGCAAGCGAACGCGAGCGCTGATAGGCATAGTGTTATTTTCATCGGCCACTCCTTTGCTCTGCTTTCCACTGCAAGATCAATTAAAGCATATTTCCTGTTAGTGGGGAGCAACTTTTATATAGCGATTCGTTATTATGATATGTCTCTCTGATTTTGTTGTTACCTACTATGTAAGCGCATACTCATCATGTATCTTGGCCACCAGTTAACCAGTTCGAGTATAAAAAATTCAAACTTTTCGTTGACGTAGTCACGAGAAATAGGTTAAACGTATGGGTAAGCAAACACACAGCGTATAAACAATTATTCTTATGCAGCATCAACGCCTAGTAATGACCACAACCATTATTATTACCGACATCGCAATTGTTGGGGCAGGCTGCTAAGCGAAAGAAATTCAAAAAAAGGCCTGTATCCAACCAGATACAGGCCTTTTTTTATGCCATTTTGAGACACTTTGGAGGAAGGGATGCGAGTTTTAAAGTTTGGAGGATCATCATTAGCTGATGCTGATCGTTTTTTGCGAGCAGCAGATATCATTGCTAATAATGCTCAGCAAGAGGAAGTTGCCGTCGTTTTATCGGCACCAGGAAAAACCACCAACAAGCTGGTGGCGGTCATCGAGGGAGCGTTGAAAAATGGCCAAGCCGAGTTACAAATCGCTGAGCTAGAAGATTCATTTCGCGATCTTTTCCAAGAGATTAAACAAGTGCTGCCAAATATTGATGGCAGCGGTTACGATCACCAAGTTAAGACATCACTGTCGCAACTGAAACAGTTTGTTCACGGTATCAATTTGTTAGGAATGTGCCCTGACAATGTGAATGCGCGCATTATCAGTAAAGGCGAGCGTGTATCGATTCAACTGATGAAAGCGGTGCTAGAAGCCAAAGGTCAGCCAGCGAGCCTAATCGACCCTGTTGAGTACCTTTTTGCGCGCGGTGAACATTTGGAAGCCATGGTGGATGTGGAGATTTCGACGCAAAATTTCCGTCAAAAGCCTTTACCACAAGGGCATGTCAACATCATGCCGGGTTTTACTGCAGGTAATGAAAAAGGCGAATTGGTCACTTTGGGCCGTAATGGTTCTGACTATTCAGCGGCGGTACTTGCCGCATGTTTACGTGCTGACTGCTGCGAAATTTGGACCGATGTCGATGGCGTATACAACTGTGACCCTCGCTTAGTTGATGATGCCCGTCTATTAAAATCCTTGAGCTATCAAGAAGCGATGGAGCTCTCTTACTTCGGTGCCTCAGTACTTCATCCAAAAACTATTGCGCCGATTGCTCAATTCCATATCCCGTGTCTGATTAAAAACAGTTTCAACCCGCAAGGCGCCGGAACCTTGATTGGCCAAGATACCGGTGAAGATAACTTGGCGATCAAAGGTATCACTACGCTCAGTGATCTCACCATGGTGAACGTCTCTGGCCCGGGCATGAAAGGCATGGTCGGTATGGCGAGTCGCGTATTCGGTGCTATGTCTTCAGCGGGCGCATCGATTGTGCTTATCACCCAATCCTCATCTGAGTACAGCATCAGCTTCTGTATTGAAGCGCAAGACAAAGCACTCGCTGAGCAAGCCTTGAGCGAGACGTTTGAGCTAGAGTTAAAAGATGGCTTGTTGGAGCCGGTTGAGTTTATCGACGATGTCGCGATCGTGACCCTAGTGGGTGATGGTATGCGCACTTCTCGCGGTGTTGCCTCTCAATTCTTCTCTTCGTTAGCTGAGGTGAATGTCAACATCGTCGCGATTGCTCAAGGTTCTTCTGAGCGTGCGATTTCGGCTGTGATCCCAGAAGACAAGATTTCTGAAGCGATCAAAGCGTGTCACGAAAACCTGTTTAACTCGAAGCACTTCTTAGATGTATTTGTCGTCGGTGTCGGTGGCGTTGGTGGTGAATTGGTGGACCAAATTGGTCGTCAGCAAGCCAAACTGGCGGAGAAAGGCATCGTGTTACGCGTTTGTGGTTTAGCCAACAGCAAGGGCTTGCTCCTTGACAGCGAAGGGTTGCCATTGGAGCACTGGCGTGACCGGATGAAGGACGCGTCAGAAGCCTTTAGTTTGGCAAGCTTGATTTCGCTGGTGCAGCGCAATCATATTATTAACCCGGTGCTGGTTGATTGTACGTCGAGTGAAGCGATCGCCAATCAATACACAGACTTCCTAGCTGCGGGTTTCCATGTAGTGACACCAAATAAGAAAGCCAATACCTCGAGCATGGCTTATTATCACCAGCTTCGAGACGTGGCGCGTAGCTCACGACGTAAGTTGATGTACGAAACCACAGTCGGTGCGGGTCTGCCGGTTATCGAAAACCTGCAAAACCTGATCTCTGCAGGTGATGAACTTGAGCGCTTCAGTGGTATCTTGTCTGGCTCACTTTCTTATATCTTCGGCAAACTTGACGAGGGGATGACGCTCAGTCAAGCGACTAATATCGCTAAAGATAACGGATTTACCGAGCCTGATCCTCGCGATGATCTGTCAGGTATGGACGTCGCGCGTAAACTGCTCATTCTGGCGCGTGAGGCGGGAATGAGCCTAGAGCTCGAAGACGTGATTGTAGATCAAGCGCTTCCACCTGGTTTTGATGATTCAGGCAGCGTAGAAGAATTTATGCAGCGTCTACCGGAAGCGGATGCCTACTTCCAACAACTTTCTGCACAAGCAGCCGAAGAGGGCAAGGTACTGCGTTATGTTGGTGAAATCGCTGATGGCCAATGCCGAGTGAGCATTGCAGCAGTCAATGAAAATGACCCTATGTTTAAGATCAAAGATGGTGAGAACGCATTGGCATTCTACAGCCGTTACTACCAGCCGATCCCATTAGTACTTCGTGGCTATGGTGCAGGTACTGAAGTCACAGCCGCCGGTGTGTTTGCCGATGTTATGCGTACGTTAGGTTGGAAATTAGGAGTATAAAGAGATGAGTCGAGGTATGGATGTCGTTGTTTATGCTCCTGCGTCAATCGGTAATGTCAGTGTTGGTTTTGATGTGTTGGGGGCGGCAGTGTCCCCAATTGATGGCACACTGCTTGGGGATCGCGTTCAAGTTAAAGCTGGGGATGAGCCATTTAGTCTGAAAACGGCGGGTAGCTTTGTCTCTAAACTGCCAGACGACCCTAAAGAAAACATCGTTTATGACTGCTGGCGTGTATTTGCTCGCGAGCTGGATAAAAAGGGGCAAGCGCTTTTGCCCCTTGAAATGACGCTCGAAAAGAACATGCCGATTGGTTCGGGTTTAGGTTCGAGCGCGTGTTCAATCGTCGCTGCGCTGGATGCACTAAACCGTTTCCACGGTGAACCTCTCAATCAAACCGAGCTGTTGGCTTTAATGGGCGAGATGGAAGGTCAAATCTCAGGTGGCGTTCACTATGACAATGTTGCCCCTTGTTATCTTGGCGGTGTGCAATTGATGCTGGAAGAGCTTGGCATCATTAGTCAGGAAGTCCCATGTTTTGATGATTGGTACTGGGTGATGGCTTATCCTGGCATCAAGGTTTCGACAGCGGAAGCGCGCGAGATCCTACCGTCACAATATCGCCGACAAGACATTATTGCCCACGGTCGTCATTTGGCGGGCTTTATTCATGCATGCCACTCTGGTCAGCCGGAACTGGCGGCAAAAATGATCAAAGACGTGATCGCAGAACCATATCGTGAGAAACTGCTGCCTGGCTTCGCTGATGCACGTAAATACGCAGCAACAGCGGGCGCTTTGGCTACCGGGATCTCAGGAAGTGGCCCGACGCTATTTAGCATTTGTAGAGAAAAAGATGTCGCTGAGCGAGTTGCTCGCTGGTTAGAACAGAACTACGTACAAAATGAACAAGGATTCGTCCATGTTTGTCGTTTAGACAAACAAGGTTCGATCGTGACAGGAAGTGAGCTATGAAGCTTTACAATATAAAAGAAAATGATGAACAAGTTTCCTTTGGCCAAGCCGTTCGCCAAGGGTTAGGTCGAAATCAAGGCCTTTTCTTTCCGTCTGAACTGCCTAAGTTTGACGATGTGGATGCCCTGCTAGCTGAGGACTTTGTCTCTCGTAGCACTAAGATTTTGTCGGCACTGATTGGTGACGAACTGGCTGAAGAGCAAGTTAACGCTATGGTCGACGCGGCGTTTCAATTCCCCGCTCCAATCAACAAGGTGAAAGAGGGGGTTTATGCGCTTGAGTTGTTCCATGGTCCCACTCTCGCATTTAAAGATTTCGGTGGCCGTTTTATGGCTCAATCGTTAGCAGCAGTGTCTGACGGCGGTAAGATTACTATTTTGACTGCGACTTCAGGTGATACTGGTGCTGCGGTCGCGCATGCTTTCTATGGTATGGAAGATATCAACGTTGTGATTCTATACCCGAAGGGCAAAATCAGCCCACTTCAAGAGAAGCTATTCTGTACGCTTGGTAAAAACATCCATACGGTAGCGATTGACGGTGACTTTGACGCCTGTCAGGCACTAGTTAAGCAGGCCTTTGATGATGCGGCTTTGCGTGAAGAAATTGGCTTAAACTCTGCTAACTCAATCAATATCAGCCGCTTAATGGCTCAGATTTGCTACTACTTTGAAGCGGCTTCTCAGCTAACTAAAGAGCAGCGTGAAAACTTAGTGGTTTCTGTACCAAGTGGTAACTTCGGTAACTTAACCGCAGGCTTGCTTGCCAAAGCGCTAGGCTTGCCAATTAAGCGCTTTATCGCTGCGACCAATGAAAACGATACGGTGCCGCGTTATCTCGAAACCGGTCAATGGGATCCAAAGCCAACCGTAGCGACCACATCTAATGCGATGGACGTGAGCCAACCGAATAACTGGCCTCGCATTGAAGAGCTGTGTCAGCGCAAAGGTTGGGGCTTAGACACATTAGGTAAAGGTAAAGTGTCTGACCAGCAAAGCGCTGAGTCTGTCCGCGAGTTAAACGCGCTAGGGTATCTTTGTGAGCCACATGGTGCGATTGCTTACCGCCTTCTTGATGAACAGTTACAACCCGGTGAGACAGGACTTTTCCTCTGTACTGCACACCCAGCCAAGTTTAAAGAAGTTGTAGACGATATTTTAGGCACAGATATCGACTTGCCAGGTCCACTGGCAAAACACGCGGCGATGGAGCTGTTATCTGAAGACCTCGCCAATGACTTTGATGCACTGAAAGCAGTCTTGCGTCGAGTTCAGCAATAAGTTAACAAAGGTCGCTTCGGCGGCCTTTGTTTTTTAGAGATCTTCGCTGCGAGAGCGGGTTACGCCCTTCGAGACGAGTTTGTGATGAGTGAGTCGAAAATTGCCGATAGTACTGGCTAATGTTTAAGTTTAAATGTTTGAATTTAAAAGAAAAGGCTTGATGTATACAGTCAAGCCTTACAAGGTTTTCTCGCTTCTCGCTTCTCGCTTCTCGCTTCTCGCTTCTCGCTTCTCGCTTCTCGCTTCTCGCTTCTCGCTTCTCGCTTCTCGCTATCGATTCAAAGCAAATATCGGTAGTGATAAATGCCAACGAATGGCGCCGAGACGAATCAATAGCGTGGAGAGCACACCCGCTAAGAAGGCGCTGTCGCTGTCATAACCCATTGCCAAGGCCGTGGTGTGGAATACTCCACCAATGATGCAGGCGGTGGCATAAACTTCACTTCTAAGTACCATGGGCACTTCACGGGCCAGCACGTCACGTATGATACCGCCGCCACAGCCGGTGATCACCCCCATAATAATGGCAACCAGAGCTGAGTCTTGATAAGCCATGGTTTTTTCCACGCCTATGCCGACAAATACCGCTAAGCCTATAGCGTCACATACAGGCAGAATCCACCACGCTAGACGTTTAGGGCGGCGAACAATCATCATTGTGAGCAAGCAGGTGACCAATATGGTCCACAGGTAGTTGGTATCGGTGATCCAAAATACCGGTGTGGCACCGAGCGCCATATCGCGGATTGTGCCACCACCAATGGCCGTCACACTGCCCATTACGGCGACACCAAAGGGATCCATCTTAAGGCGTCCAGCTAAAAGCACACCTGAAATCGCAAACACAGCGGTACCGAACAAGTCGATAAAGTAGAGCAGCATGGAATCCATGTTACTAATATCTCTTACAAATTAACGGAACAGAAACAGAGGTAGGATTGTACGAGATCTCACCGATAACCGTTAGCCTTTTTGCCGTACCTGTTCAAAATACTCACACACCTGTTTAATGGCGTTCAGTGTTCTCGGCGTTGGTCGATTGATCCAATCAGAATTGAGTGACCATAAAGCGTTGTTTTGAATCGCATCCAGCTGAGTTTGCCATTGAGTCCACATGCTCCCATCGGCAATGGCATGTTGTGAGGTAAATATGACTTGTGGATTTTGTACGATCACCTGTTCCATTCCAACCTGTGGATAGGGGGCATCGCTGTTAGCAAAAACATTCTCGCCACCACAAAACTGGAACACCTCACTGGGCCAACGATTTTGCGCCACAGTGATAATGGGTTGCTGGCTCAATTGGTAGAAATAGCGCACTTTTGCATCGGTTTGATACTGAGTTTGAAGCTGGTGGAGTTGCTGGCGAAACTCATCAGCCGCGCGTTGGCCGATGCTGGGGTCGTCGGCAAACTGGCTGAGCTGCTCAATATTGTTCGCGATGTCATGCAGAGATTGGGTGTGTGAGTAGTAAATATTGAGACCAAACTGCTCCAGTTTTTTTAGTTCGCCTATTGGGTTGCCCGCTGGCCAGGCAATGACTAAGTCGGGTTGCAGTGCGATGATGCGCTCTATCTTAATACCCTGATAGTTTGAGACTTTTTCTAGCTGCTTTGCTTCCGGTGGGTAGTCACTGTGCTCACTGACGGCGATCAGTTTATCACCGAGACCAGCAGCAAACGCGATTTCAGTCGCGTGCGGGGCTAAACTCACCACCCGTTGCACGCCGGCGTTAGCCATCCCCAGCATAAATAGAGAGACAATGGCGATAACAGTGCGCATTTATATTCCTTGATAAATCAGGCCCATAGCTAGGCTTTGAATGACGATCCAGGCAAACATCCGCCAAGCGAGTAACTTTTGCACTTGCGCGACATGAATCGCGGATGGCGCAATGCGCCCACCCAATTTGGCTCTCACCGCTTTGTGACCTGCATAGATAGCAGGGCCGCCAAGTGATAACTCAAGCTTGGCCCCAACGCTGACAATCAACCAAGCTGGCCCCGGCAAAGGCCAAGAACGGGCCTGCTGACGAATCAACTGCACGCACGCTGAAGCGCGCTGACCACAACTGATCATAATGGCAAACAGCCGCAGCGGAACGAAGTCGAGTACGGCGACTATTTTAATGGCGGGAATGCCAAAGGGAGAAAACTGTTGGCGCGACGGTGACCAAGCTCGAGCGAGCTCAACGCTCATTCGATAGAAGAAGGCGCCGATCCCTCCGGCTAGCGCGTACCAAAATAGTACCCCAATGACATTTCGCCCGTAGCTCATGATAAGGGTTTCGCTGCCTGCTTTCCCTAGACCAAGTAACGAGAGAGGTTCGGTGTTGCGGTTGACCAAAGGTTTGAGCAGCATTTTTGCTTGTTGTTTATCTTCTCGGGCTAAAGCGGCAACAAATTGAGCGGTAAACTTGTCGGTGTTTCGCCAGTCGATAGCAAGAAGGAGAAAAGCCAGTTCAAAAAGCTGCGGTTGCCAAACTAAGGGTTTGAGCGCAACCAATACCGCAAGCATGGGGAGCAGCATCAACAGCCAAGCGAGCGAGCCTGATAAGATACTTTGTGAGTAGCTGTTAGTGGTATTGACTTTATCTGCCAATTGCTCAGCAAATTTGTGCCAGAGCATCGCTGGGTGAGCTTCGCGAGGAAACGGCAGAATAAGGTGGAACAACAGCGCGCCCCACAGAACCAGGAGCGCGCCATTTGAGTAGAGTTGTTGAAACAGATCTTCCATGATGCTGCTGTTTTCCTTAAACAGGTCTACTTGAGTAGATCAACCATCTTGATCACCATCTCCGATGAGCTCTTAGCGGCGAGCGGCAAAAACTCATCAAAGCTCATTCCTGCTTCTTTGTCTGCAACATCTGAGATAGCACGGACCACAACAAAAGGCACTTTAAACTGATGACAGGTTTGGGCAATCGCTGCCGCTTCCATTTCTACCGCAACCACGGATGGAAAGTGCTGGCGAATAAACGTTTGTCGCTCTGCGCTGGCAATGAAAGCGTCGCCAGTACAAATCAGGCCACGTACTGCGTGAGTATCGTCCATCTGCTGTAGCGCTTTTTCAGCCACATCCATTAACTTCGCGTCAGCGATGAATGCCGCCGGTTGTTGGGCCATTTGTCCCATTTCATAACCAAACGCTGTGACGTCAGCATCGTGGTGGCGAACTTCGGTTGAAATGACGACATCACCCACATTGAGGCTAGAGTCAAACCCACCCGCAGAACCGGTATTGATCACCACGTCTGGCTGATATTCATCAAGAAGAATGGTTGTGCCTACTGCTGCCGCGACTTTACCGATCCCTGATTGAAGTAGTACCACATCAACGCCGTTGATTTGACCAGAGAAGTAGTTACAGCCAGCTTTAGTGACGGTTTGACAGTTTTCTAGCGCATTTTTGAGGATGGAAACTTCTTGCTCCATTGCACCTATGATGCCGATTTTCATGAGGAATCCTGTTAATTTCAGATAGGAAAGTTTGGGTAGGCTAAGTGTAACAGAAAAGGGAAATATAGGAACGGGCAGCGCCGTTCGAGAGTTTAGATAGGGCGAGAACGCTTCGCTCAGAGCATCGAGACCGGACTTCGTCCTTCGAGTATTTAGAACGGGCTTTGTCCTGCTGGAGGTGGGCGGGTATTAAGTTGACAAGACCAATAGTGTTAAAGGTGTTGACAGAACGACGCCTTAATAAAAAATTGTTTTCTCGAATCTCGAATCTCGAATCTCGAATCTCGAATCTCGAATCTCGAATCTCGAATCTCGAATCTCGAATCTCGAATCTCGAATCTCGAATCTCGAATCTCGAACAATTACCTATTGCTTAGGCGATGTACATCCCCTATAATTCGCGCTCCTCGTGTCGGCTGAATCAGAGATTGGCTGGCACAGTTATTAACCTACTCTTATTAGGAGAGAATTATGTCTCTGAATGCAGAAACTAAAGCAGCAATCGTTGCAGAATACGCTCAAGGTGAAGGCGATACTGGTTCACCAGAAGTACAAGTAGCTCTACTGACTGCTTCTATCAACCACCTACAAGGTCACTTTAAAGCACACAAAGGCGATCACCACAGCCGTCGTGGTCTGCTACGTATGGTTTCTCGCCGTCGTAAGCTTCTAGATTACCTAAAAGGTAAAAATCTAGCTCGCTACCAAGACCTAATCAAGCGTCTAGGCCTACGTCGCTAATCAGCGACTGCATAGCAGTTTGTCGAAAAAGGGGCTTTCAGCCCCTTTTTTGTTGCCTGTTATTTATTTTGGCTGCTATGGCTTAGCCAAATCGAATTAATCCCGCTATACTACGCCCGCATGCTTTTGAACCTCGTCGGTTATAAAGCATGAGTGACAAGCTCATCGCATTACAGTCAACCACGTCGACCAAAAGGTCGCGACTATTCAAAGTGAATTTTGCCTTCTTTTATCTACGCTCAGTTCATTTTTACTAGTCGCGATTTGTAATGCCTTGAGTATCAATCAATACACTCTGAGCTCTGTGTTTACAGAGGCCCAGAAACAAGGAATAACAATGTTCGAAAAACCAGTTGTTAAAACGTTCCAGTACGGTAACCACACAGTTACTCTAGAAACTGGCGTTATTGCACGTCAAGCGACCGCAGCCGTAATGGTAACTATGGACGATACGTCAGTATTCGTTTCTGTTGTTGGTAAAAAAGAAGCGGTGGAAGGTCAAGACTTCTTTCCACTAACGGTTAACTACCAAGAGCGTACTTACGCTGCAGGTAAAATCCCTGGTGGTTTCTTCAAGCGTGAAGGTCGTCCATCTGAAGGCGAAACGCTAACGGCTCGTCTTATCGACCGTCCAATTCGTCCTCTGTTCCCAGACGCGTTCAAAAACGAAGTTCAAGTTATTGCCACCGTTATGTCGGTAAACCCAGACGTTCAACCTGACATCGTTACTATGATCGGTACATCAGCAGCGCTTGCTATCTCTGGTATCCCGTTCAACGGTCCTATCGGTGCTGCGCGCGTTGGTCACATCGATGGTCAGCTAGTACTGAACCCAAGCAACACTGAGCTAGAAACGTCTAAGCTTGACCTGGTGGTTGCAGGTACCGAGGGCGCTGTTCTGATGGTTGAGTCAGAAGCTGACAACCTAACAGAAGAAGAGATGCTTTCAGCGGTTGTGTTTGGTCACGATCAACAGCAAGCTGTTATCTCTGCAATCAACGAGTTCGCTGCTGAAGTCGCGACTCCAGCTTGGGATTGGGTTGCTCCTGAAGAGAACACTGCACTTAAGAACCGTATCGCTGAACTCGCTGAAGCGAAATTGGTTGAAGCTTACCAAATCACTGAGAAGATGGCTCGTTACGACCGCATCCACGAGATCGCTGGTGAAGTGAACGAAGTGCTGCTTGCTGAAGATCCAGAAGCAAACACCAAAGAAATCCACACTATCTTCCACGATCTAGAGAAAACAGTAGTACGTCGCAGTATCATCGCGGGTAACCCACGTATCGACGGCCGTGAAAAAGACATGGTTCGTGCGCTAGACGTACGCACTGGTGTTCTTCCACGTACTCACGGTTCTTCACTATTCACTCGTGGTGAGACGCAGGCACTGGTAACGGCGACTCTAGGTACGCAGCGTGACGCTCAAATCATCGACGAGCTAACCGGTGAGCGTAAAGATCACTTCCTACTGCACTACAACTTCCCTCCATACTGTGTAGGTGAAACAGGTTTTGTCGGTTCTCCTAAGCGTCGTGAAATCGGCCACGGTAAACTGGCTAAGCGTGGTATCGCGGCAGTAATGCCATCGGTAGATGAGTTCCCATACACAGTTCGTGTCGTATCAGAAATCACAGAATCTAACGGTTCTTCTTCAATGGCTTCTGTATGTGGTACTTCTCTGGCGCTGATGGATGCGGGTGTTCCTATTAAAGCGTCTGTTGCGGGTATCGCAATGGGTCTAGTGAAAGAAGGCGACGATTTCGTTGTTCTTTCAGACATCCTTGGTGATGAAGACCACCTAGGTGACATGGACTTTAAAGTAGCGGGTACTAGCGAAGGTATCACTGCGCTACAGATGGATATCAAGATCGAAGGTATCACTAAAGAGATCATGCAGATTGCTCTTAACCAAGCGCAAGGTGCACGTAAGCACATCCTATCGGTAATGGATGAAGCGATTTCTGGTGCTCGTGAAGATATCTCTGAATTCGCTCCGCGCATTCACACCATGAAGATCAGCGCAGAGAAGATCAAAGACGTTATCGGTAAAGGTGGTGCAGTTATCCGTGCTCTAACTGAAGAGACGGGTACAACGATCGAAATCGAAGACGACGGTACTATCAAGATTGCAGCAACTGAAGGTACTGCAGCGAAAGAAGCGATCCGTCGTATCGAAGAAATCACTGCTGAAGTTGAAGTAGGTCGCATCTACACAGGTAAAGTTGCGCGTTTGGCTGATTTCGGTGCATTCGTAACTATTCTTCCAGGTAAAGATGGTCTAGTACACATCTCTCAAATCGCTGACAAGCGTGTAGAGAAAGTGTCTGACTACCTAGCTGAAGGTCAAGAAGTACAAGTTAAAGTACTTGAAATTGACCGTCAGGGCCGTGTTCGTCTGAGCATGAAAGAAGCAGTAGAGAAAACTGAAGAAGCAGCAGCGGAAGAAAAGCCAGCAGCTGACGCTTAATCTAAGAGCATCTGGGGCAATCAGGCGATTAGCCTAATTCGCCCAAAGCATGTTATAAAGGGAGCATTACGCTCCCTTTTTTTATGTGCGGATGACACTGAGCGAGTGCTCAGTTACAGGAGTATTTATTTGTGAAATGGTTTCAAACCGCAACACTTAGCTTAGCAATGCTGATTACAGCGGGCTGTGCTTCGACATCAAATAACGCGACGCAGTGGATTTACCCTCCGATGGCGGTACCACTGCAAGCCAGTGCTCAGCAAGAAGTGCAAATCGCGCGTCTGTCTCATCTACTGCAGCGCCCAGACTTGTCCGATGAAATCAGAGCTAAAATGCTCTACGAGCGTGGCAATTATTACGATAGTGTCGGCTTACGAGAGCTGGCTCGATTGGATTACAACCTGTCTCTGTCACTCAACCCAGCTCAACCTGACTTGTTTAACTTGTTGGGTGTCTTTTTTACTCAAGTGGGCGAATTTGATGCGGCTTATGATGCCTTTGATTCCACATTAGAACTCGATCCGGAAAACTCTTATGCCGCGCGCAATCGCGCGATAGCGCTCTATTACGGGGATCGGATTGATCTGGCGCTTGAAGACATGCAAAAGCATTACGAGCAGGATCCAAGTGATCCGTTTCGTGCTCTGTGGCGCTACCTTATTCAAATGGAGCAGCAGCCAGAGTTGGCTCGTGAGCAACTGTTAGCTCAATATCAACAGCGAGATGAACAGTGGGGGTGGGTGCTGGTAGCAATAAGTTTAGGTGACGTTAGCGAAGAGCAGGCCTTTAAAGCGATTTTAGCCGGCACTAGAGACAACACCTTACTGGCACAGCGTTTAACGGAAGCCTATTTTTACTTAGGTAAGCGTTACCAAGCTCAAGGTGATTTTGCCAATGCCATCTCCCTATACAAGCTCGCGATCTCATTTAACGTGTATGAGTACGTAGAGCACCGTTACGCCTTCCTTGAACTGAATCGAATCTACAATCAGGTCAAAGCTGAGCAGCTAGCCAAAGCAAAAATGGCACAGGAGCAGAGCAGCCAGTAGTCGCCTTTAAACATAAAAAACCGCCTTTGATGGCGGTTTTTTATTGCCAGTACCCGATGATTAGCGCTAAAATAGTTAGCATGGCTAACTAAATGGACTTGTGATGAGTTTAGAAAAGAGTTTGATCGAGCTTGAGCGATTTTGTGCTAAAGCGTGGCGGATTCACGCAAAAGAGGATCCTTTGGCGCGTTTGAGTTTCAACGAGTATGACTATTTGCGCGTAATTGAAGCTTACCCACAAGGCGTGCGTATTACTGATCTGGCTGAGGAAATGAAGGTGACCAAACCTTCAGCATCAGCGATGGTCGTACGGCTGCAAAACAAAGGGCTTGTTAAGCGGGTCCACTGTTATCAAGATGCCAGAGCGAAACGGGTTGCACTGACAGACAAAGTGATTGAAGAAATCTCGATGGAACAGAAGGTCTACCAGCAGATCGCGTCTACGATGACCGCAAAACTCTCTGATGATGAAGCCATACAATTGGTACAACTTTTAACGAAGTCACTGAAATCTTAATTTATTATTTTAGTTAGCCTTGCTAACTATTGGTGTGAAAATGCAAAAGTCAATTTATTCACAGTTTTGGCGCTATGCGATTCCGACCATTGCCGCGATGTTGGTCAACGGCTTGTATCAGGTCGTCGATGGCATTTTTATTGGCCACTATATTGGTGCTGATGGTTTGGCGGGAATCAATGTGGCTTGGCCGGTGATTGGTACTATTTTGGGTATTGGTATGCTGGTTGGTGTCGGTACCGGT
Source organism: Vibrio sinaloensis (assembly GCF_023195835.1). Taxonomy (NCBI): domain Bacteria; kingdom Pseudomonadati; phylum Pseudomonadota; class Gammaproteobacteria; order Vibrionales; family Vibrionaceae; genus Vibrio; species Vibrio sinaloensis. The sequence continues at coordinate 513,872 of NZ_CP096199.1, forward strand.
GCGCTTGTCTCTATTCGCCAAGGTGAAGGGGACCATGTGGGGGCAAAGCAGGTCTTAACCACAGGGCTTTTTCTGCTGTTGGCTCTGATGCCAATTGTTGCTGGTGGCCTGTACTTGTTTGCCGATGACTTTTTACGCTGGCAAGGTGCAGAAGGGCGTGTGTATGAGCTGGGTCTGCAATATCTGCATATCTTAATTGGATCCAGTGTCTTTATTTTAGGCTCAATTACAATGCCCTTTTTGCTACGCAATGATGATAGCCCAAATTTAGCCACGCTATTGATGATAGCGGGTGCTGTGGTGAATATAGTTATGGACTATGTCATGATAGCGTTGTGGGGCTGGGAGCTTACTGGTGCGGCCATCGCCACTACGATCGCGCAAGCGGTCGTGACAGCTTTAGGGTTGGCTTATTTCTTTTCGTCTAAAGCGAATCTACGCCTAAAATTTACCGATTTCAAATTCAAGCTTAAGACGGTTCCGCAGATCTTTGCGATAGGTACCTCAAGCTTCTTTATGTATGCCTATGGTTCGATGATGATCGCACTGCACAACGGTCTATTTGCTCAATATGGCGATGTGTTGGTGATAGGTGCGTATGCGATCTTAGGTTATATCGTAACGGTCTACTACCTGACGGTTGAAGGGGTAGCAAATGGTATGCAGCCATTGGTTAGCTACAATCATGGTGCTCGCAATCAAGAGAATATACGCAAGCTTATAAAAGTAGCGATGACCACCTCGATTGGGATTGGCTTAGGTTTTGTGGTCTTGCTCAACCTTTTTCCAACTGCATTCGTCTCAGTATTCAATTCAACAGACCAGCAACTGATTGAAAATACGGTACTAGGTATTCGCCTGCACATGTTTGCGTTGTTTTTAGATGGCTTTTTATTGGTTGCCTCTGCTTATTATCAAGCGATCAACAAAGGTAGCAAAGCGATGTTTGTGACGGTGGGTAATATGCTAATTCAATTGCCCTTCCTGTACATTATGCCCAAGTTATTTGGCCTAACGGGAATCTGGCTTGCTTATCCTTTGTCAAATATCGCTCTGAGTGCGGTGGTCATGGTGTTGCTGTGGAAAGACGTGCAGCGCTGCCAAATGACATCTGCGCAGCAGGTGACAGCATAAAAGAAAAGGGCTCTGTTGAGCCCTTTTTACGTTTGCAGCTAGAGGTTTTTCACCTCAAGGCCTGCGAGTTGATGCCAGTAGCCGTTGCATTGACGACTTTCGATCTCAACAGGGCTTTGGCCGTTTTCGTTTGCTCTGAACCTATCGACTTGCGAGAAGGCATCAACCCCTAGTGGACTTAAACGCACTACATCAACCAGACCTTTCATGCTTGGCAAATCGTTAATCAGATTATAACAGTAGCCCGATTGGGTTTGGATGCCGTTTAGGTTGAACACCTCCTGCCCCTCTTGGCTGCTGACTTGGATCCCTGTTGGGTACTTAATACAGCAGGTTTCGCAGTCGTCTTTGGCTCGGTTCTCTGCTCGGGCGGTAAAGCAGCGCGCGGAATACGCCAAAGGAAGGTAGCCATGGCTAAACACTTCCACTTCAAACTGTCCTTTTATGCCTATTTCATCGCACTGAGTCAGCACGTTAGACAGCCATTCACGCGACAGCTCGACCGGCATACACCAGCGTGTCATGCCCTGTTTTAGGAATAGCTTTAGCGTATGAGCGTTATAAGCATTGATCGCAGGGCCTACCACAAAAGGAACCTTGGCTTCACTAGCGAGTTGAATCGCAGATACGTCATTCGCTTCGATAGCAAAATCACCATTGTCGATGTACTTCTTCATCACATTGACTTCACTGGGCGCTTCGAGAAGTGCCATGGTAGAGAGCACCACCTGTTTACCTGCAGCGCTTAACTCTTTAGCGATCTCGAACCAGTGGTTGGGTTTCATTTCACGTCGTTTTGAGCAGACGCTTTCACCCAAGTAGATGATGTCAGCCGAACTGTTTTTCGCCTGCTGATAGAAATCTTCCACATCTTGTTTTGGCCAGAAATAGAGTAGTGGGCCAAGTGCGTATTTCATATTGTTTTCCATGCTGTTCTCCACAACGAAAGCTCTATTGCCATTTGCGGTGATAAGCACCGAGAGTGGTTTGACTTCCTTCGGATACATTGGCCAGAGTTGCATCCCACTTGGACTCTACTTGATAGTTTTCCGGGCTCGCTTGGTAGCGGTCAATGGCTTCACGCCAAGTGCGGGTAACTTGTTCAACATAGGCGGGACTGCGTTGACGGCCTTCAATTTTGACTGATGCGACGTTGGCGGCGAACAGCTCAGGGAGCATTGACAATGTGTTCAAGCTTGTCGGCTCTTCTAGCGCGTGGTAAGCCGTGGTTTGCTGTTCAAGGTCGGCAGTGAATCGGCCTTTACATAGGGTAGGATAGCCGGCGTTCTCACCCTCGCTGTAACGGTCAATTAGAATGTTGTTGAGGCGAGATTCAAGCCCCTGCTCGGTCTCTTGCCAGCGAACAAATTTGGCTGGAGAGCAAGCACCAACAGTATTTGGTGACTCGCCAGTCATATAAGAAGAGAGATAGCAGCGCCCTTCAGACATAATGCATAGGCTGCCAAAAGCGAACACCTCGAGCTCCACATCGCTTGTCATGTTGCGTGAGAGCTGTTTGACCTGATGTATCGACAGCACCCGAGGGAGTACCACACGTTTGACGTTGAAGTGACGATGATAGAAATCAATCGCCGCGACGTTGGTCGCAGAGGCTTGTACAGATAAATGCAGTTCAAGATGAGGGTATTTGTTGGCCGCGTATTCCAATACTGCGATATCGGCGACGATCAGCGCGTCCACCCCACTGTTTGCGGCGCGATCAACCGCCTCGGTCCAACGCTCAAATCCACTAGGGTGAGCAAAGGTATTGAGTGCAACATGGATCTTCTTGTGGTGATCATGAACATATTGCACCGCTTTCTCAAGCTTCTTGCCGGTAAAGTTTAAACCAGCAAAGTGACGCGCATTGGTGTCATCTTTAAAGCCGATATATACCGCATCCGCGCCACAATCGATGGCAGTTTTCAATGCTGGCAAGTTGCCGGCTGGGCATAGGAGTTCCATTGCAGTTACCAATACAGTCTTTCATAAAGTGCAGAGCATTTTATGAAGAAATGTGAACGGCAAATTTGATGTAAGGCAGGTTTGAGTGAGTTTATCACTCAATTACTTAAATAGGGTTAGTTCTTGTGGCGGCGGTTTTGCGCAAACAGTTCCTCAACCTCCTGGCGAGGCTGGGGGCGATAAAAGTGGAACCCTTGAATAGAGTTACAATTTAGGTTGGAAAGCAGGGTCGCTTGTTGCTGTGTTTCGACCCCCTCTGCGACCACGGTAAGATTGAGTGACTTACCTAAGTTGATGATGTTTTCGATGACAGTCACTTGCTTGGGCAAGCTATCAATATCAGAAATAAAGGCACGGTCAATTTTGAGTTCATCCAGAGGGAAGCGAGCCAAATACGATAACGATGAGTAACCAGTACCGAAATCATCAATAGAGAGTGCAAAGCCAAGCTTTTTGATCGCGTTAAGCATTTGCAAAGTATGTTCACTGTCACTCATTACGGCACTTTCGGTTAATTCAAAAGTGATGCAGCTAGGGTCTAGCTCGGTGGTGCGGAGCAGCTTCTCCATATAATCAATCAGTTTAGGATTACCAAACTGCTCTGGAGAGAGGTTGATGGCGACGCGGCCGGGCAAGATGCCTTGCAGTTTCCAGCGCTTGACCGTAGTGAATACGTCGCGCATCACCACACGGCCAAGATGCTCAATTAACCCAGCGCGTTCAGCGACAGGGATAAAGGCGCCAGGACTGATATAGCCCTCAACAGGATGTTTCCAGCGGATCAGAGCTTCTGCGCCGTTAATACTAAAATCACGCGCATTGACCTTAGGTTGATACCAGACCTCAAGGCCATTTTGCTGCAGGGCTTTTTGCAGTTCAATCTCTAGCCATAAACGCATCCGCGCTTCTTTGTTCATCTGATCGTTGAACTTGATCAGTCGATTGCGGCCGCGGTCTTTGGCTTCATACATCGCGGTATCGGCATTTTGCAGTAGGATACGCGCGTCGTTTCCATCGCCCGGGTAGGCGACACTGCCGACCGAGCAAGCAAGACGCTTACTGAAGTGGTGTAGATCGAACGGCTGGTTAATCAAAGAGATGATTCGCTCGGACAGAATCTCCGCCATCCGGTTGTTCTCCGGCTCAGGGAGAATAATACCAAACTCATCGCCGCCTAAATGCCCGAGTACCGCTTGTTGTGGTAGCAGTCGCTTAAGACGAGACGAGACCTCTTTAATCACCTTATCACCAATATGGTGGCCGAGTGAGTCATTGATGTTTTTGAAATTATCAATGTCGAGGTAGAGCATGATCAACGGCGTTTCGTTGTGGATCAGCTGCTCCAAACGTTTAGTAAAACCGAAGCGGTTATAGAGGCCGGTGAGCGAGTCTATATGTGCATCTTCAGCGGTATTGACACTCAGCGCCTTGGGCGCTGACTCTGCATCTTGAATCAGAACCAACTGAGAGTCACTGCCTAAAATCATCGTCGCATCGGCCAGTAGCTGTACTTTGCGCTCGAAACCACAGCGCGGGCTGGTTAAACAAACCAGCGGCGCTTCACACAAACTGTTGGTGAGCGACTCTGAGAACACGGTTTTGGTTTTTTCATCGACGAACAGTCTAGACAGGCTTTCGCCAAGGACATCTTGTGCTGAATCAAAACCGAGCAATCTCAGTGCGGCTGGGTTGACTGAGATAATACAGTCGTCCTCAACCAGTAAAATACCTTCAGGTAATAAAGAGGTGAGGGTCGAGAACTTCCCTTCCGATTCATCTAGTGAGCGAATGAGGATCTGTTTTTCAGAAGTATCAATCGCATGAAAGATGATATGTTCGATTTTACCGTCATTATCTATCGGAGAGAGGTTGAAGTGCAGGCTGGTTTCGAGATTTACATCGCCAAGCGTCATTTCTGCTTCAATGGATTCGCCCTTAAACGCTCTTTGGTAGTAGGGCTTCAAATGTTCGTAGAACTGCTGGCCTAAGATTTGGCTGTCGTTCATCCCGACTAATTCAGTTGAGGTGAGTCCGGCAATGTCGCAATAGCGTCCGTTGACCACAGCATAGTTATGCTGCTGATCCAGAATGGCAAAAAAGAACGGACTATTGGCCGTTATTTTAGTAAACCAGTGCTGTAATTGTTGCGATAGCATCAAGGTGGTCCGACTCTCCAAAGAGCAAATAATTCACCGAGTGAAAGTTTGCGTGCGATTGAGTAACTATAACTGTCCTTGCCCCGAGATTAAAGCGCTAAGGGCAGATGTCTTTTTTTTGATAAATGACAGGAATCGCTGATGAAACATGCTCTATGATGAGCAAATATAAACAACAAAGTAACGGAAAATTCGCGTGATTAACAAGATTCGCACTCAACTAGTTCAAAATGCCGCATCAATTTTGCGATCTCCAGTCCACTTATTGCCGCAATCTGTACAAAAAAAAGCCTTGTTAGAAGCGCTGAAAATGGTTTTTCAAGAAGCACTTGAAGACGGAGACTTTGAATTCCTTGAAGACAAATGGCTCAAAGTGGAAGTAAAGGACTTAGAGTTGAGTTGGCTTATCAGTTACCAAAACGAGCAACTCTTGGTTGCTGATCATCCCGTTAAAGAAGATGTTTCATTTAGTGGGCACTTAAATGACTTAGTGTTGATCGCGGGCAGAAAAGAAGACCCTGATACTTTGTTTTTTCAGAGGCGACTCACCATTGAGGGCGACACTGAACTTGGCCTAGAAGTGAAGAACTTAATGGATAGTGTTGACTTAGAGTTACTGCCGAAACCACTTCAAGCTTTGTTAAATCAGCTAGCCGACTTTGTGCAAAAAGGCTTACAATCGCCGCAACCACAAAAAGAGGTGATTAATGCTTATTCGAACTGAAGCTCCGGCCGATATTTTGGCGATTGACCGTTTACTAAAACTTGCCTTTGATACCTCGGCTGAAGCCGATTTGGTGATGCGATTGAGAGAGAATGGTCGCCGAACGTTATCTTTAGTTGCTTGCAATGATGACGGTGAAGTTATCGGCCATATCCTGTTCACTCCGGTGACATTGGCTGGCCAAGACTTTAACTGGCAAGGGTTGGCTCCACTCGCGGTTCACCCTGATTACCGCCAGCAAGGAATTGGGGCTCAACTAGTAAAAGAAGGGCTCACCTCATTACTTGAGTTCGATTACCCCGCTTGTGTTGTTTTGGGTGACCCCAACTACTATTCACGTTTTGGCTTTGTTGCCAGCGAAGAGTATCAATTAAGCTGTCAATGGGAAGTTCCACCGGGCGTGTTTCAAGTGTTGCCTTTAGTAGAGGGCGAGTTCTCCGAGCGTTCAGGTTGTATTGAGTACAGCCAAGAGTTCAATCAACTTTGACTCTAATAAAGGATAAACAGCAATAACCTTCTGTTTTTGTCCTTTTTTTGACCGTTCGATGCTTAAGTCGAACTTTTTTGCAAAAATCCCCTTGTCAGTACATTCGTGTTTGGTTAGTATTGCTCGGCCTTCGGAGAGGAGGTCGCTAGCCTTGTTCTGAAAGCTTACTAAACTGAGTTCTCGAGCGGCGCTGGCTCAACAATTTGGAACATAGGTGGAAATCATGTTTACAGTTCTACTTGTGATTTACCTGTTGGCAGCGGTTGGTGTAATCGGCCTAGTGCTGATTCAACAAGGTAAAGGCGCAGATATGGGAGCCTCATTCGGTGCTGGCGCATCAAACACAGTGTTTGGCGCAAGCGGCTCAGGTAACTTCCTAACCCGAATGACTGCAATTTTTGCAACAGTATTTTTCATCATTAGCTTAGTGCTAGGCAACATGTCTACACACAAAACTGAATCTCAGTGGATTGACCCGACTCAAGGTCAAGTTATCCAGAAAGTTGATGATGCGAGTGAAATTCCAGCCCCTCAAGGCGACGAAATTCCTCAATAAGCTAGATTCTAGCTAAATAGATTTAGCTGCCGAGATGGTGAAATTGGTAGACACGCTAGCATGAGGTGCTAGTGCCTTTGGTGTGAGGGTTCGAGTCCCTCTCTCGGCACCATTATTTACAAACTTGTAAAACACCTTGGAGAGCGTATAATGCTCGACAAGTCGGACGCGGGGTGGAGCAGCTTGGTAGCTCGTCGGGCTCATAACCCGAAGGTCGTCGGTTCAAATCCGGCCCCCGCAACCAATCCCCTGAGGATTAGTACAAGTTTGCGCAGTAACGCTACTGCGAGTTAAGTGGCAACACTATCACTTAACACATCAGGGTCCAGCAACAAAAAACCCCGACTTATTCGGGGTTTTTTGTTATCTAAATTTCTTCAACAGAGATTTAGAGCTTTGCTTGGAATTTAAATTGGGCTCTGAGCCCTTTTTTTGTTTCTGGAGTGGTTTAAATGACTGGTTTAGAAAGACAACTTACTGAAATGCTTGAAGCTCCTGTAGCGGCATCAGGTTATGAGTTAGTTGGATTAGAATTTATTCGCGCAGGCGAGCATTCAACGTTACGTATTTTTATCGATCATGAAAACGGTATTAACGTCGAAGATTGTGCTGAAGTTAGCCGCCAAGTGAGCGCGGTTATGGACGTTGAAGATCCAATCACGGTGGCTTACAACCTTGAAATCTCTTCTCCAGGTCTAGAACGACCACTTTTCAAAGCTGCACATTACGAACAATTTATTGGTCACGAGGTAAGTCTCGTTTTGAAAATGGCCGTGGGCAACCGTCGCAAGTGGAAAGGTGTTATCCACTCTGTCGATGGTGAAACCATCTCCGTTACCGTTGATGGTAACCAAGAAGAGTTTGCCCTAAGCAATATTTCAAAAGCTAACCTGATCCCTAAATTTTAATTAAAGTCTTAGAGGCTATTTAAAATGAGTAAAGAAATTTTAGCGGTAGTAGAAGCGGTATCGAACGAGAAAGCGGTACCTCGTGAGCGAATCTTTGAAGCCCTTGAAATTGCTCTTGCAACTTCTACTAAAAAGAAACACGAAATGGAAATTGATGTTCGTGTTCAGATTGACCGTAAAACGGGTGAGTTCGAAACCTTCCGTCGTTGGTTGATTGTTGAAGAAGTAGAGCATCCAACAAAAGAAATTTCATTAGAGGCTGCTAAGTTTGAAAACGAAGAGTTCGAGCTTGGCGACTACGTTGAAGATGATATTGAGTCAGTGACGTTTGACCGTATTACGACTCAAACCGCTAAGCAAGTGATTGTACAAAAAGTACGTGAAGCTGAGCGCGCACAGATCGTTGAACAGTTTATCGATAACGAAGGTGAACTGGTTACTGGTGTGGTTAAGAAAGTTAACCGTGAAACCGTGGTACTTGACCTAGGTAACAACGCTGAAGCGGTTATCCTTCGTGATGACCAACTTCCACGTGAAAACTTCCGTCCAGGTGACCGTGTACGTGGTCTTCTGTACAAAGTGGCTCCAGAAGCACGTGGCTTCCAGCTATTCATCACTCGCTCTAAGCCTGAAATGCTAGCTGAACTGTTCCGTGTTGAAGTTCCTGAAATCGCGGAAGAGATCATTGAACTTAAAGGCGCGGCGCGCGATCCAGGTTCACGTGCGAAAATTGCAGTGAAAACCAACGACAAACGTATCGACCCTGTGGGTGCGTGTGTGGGTATGCGTGGTGCACGCGTACAAGCGGTTTCTGGTGAGCTTGGTGGCGAGCGTATTGATATCGTGCTTTGGGACGATAACCCAGCGCAATTCGTTATCAATGCAATGGCGCCAGCAGACGTGGCTTCTATCATTGTTGATGAAGACGCGAACTCGATGGACATCGCAGTAGAAGCTGACAACCTTGCCCAAGCGATTGGTCGCAACGGTCAAAACGTACGTCTTGCCTCTCAACTAACAGGTTGGGAACTCAATGTGATGACAGTTGAAGACCTACAGAAGAAACACGCTGAAGAGTCTCAAGCTGCGATTGAAAACTTCATGAAGCACTTAGATATTGAAGAAGACTTTGCTCAACTACTGGTTGAAGAAGGCTTCTCAACGCTAGAAGAAGTGGCTTACGTTCCTGTAAACGAGCTTCTTGAAGTTGATGGTCTGGATGAAGACCTAGTAGAAGAACTACGTAGTCGTGCGAAGAACGCACTGACCACTCTTGCGCTAGCACAAGAAGAATCTTTCGAAGGTTTAGAGCCTGCTGAAGACCTATTGGGCCTAGAAGGCTTAGAGCGCGAGATGGCATTTAAACTGGCAGCTAAAGGTGTTGCAACACTAGAAGATCTGGCTGACCAGGGTATTGATGATTTAGAAGGTATTGAAGGTCTAACCGAAGAACGCGCGGGTGAGCTAATTATGGCTGCTCGTAACATCTGTTGGTTCGGTGAAGACGCATAATTCAGCAAGGGAGGAAGCGGCATGACACAAATTACTGTTAAGGCACTGAGTGAAGAAATTGGCACGCCAGTGGACCGCTTAATTGAACAACTTGCTGACGCTGGCATGAAAAAAGCGAGTGGTGACCAAGTTTCTGACGAAGAGAAGCAGAAGCTATTGACGCACCTTAAAAAAGAGCACGGCGACACCTCAGGTGATGCTGAGCCAACTCGTTTGACTTTGCAGCGTAAAACTCGCAGCACACTGAGCGTTAACGCTGGTGGCGGCAAGAGTAAGGATGTTCAAGTAGAAGTGCGCAAAAAGCGCACTTATGTGAAGCGCAGCATTATCGAAGACGACGCAAAACGTGAGGCTGAGGAAGCAGCAAAGCGTGAAGCCGAAGAGCTTGCGAAGCGTGAAGCTGAAGAGCAAGCGAAACGCGAAGCTGCAGAGAAAGCACAACGCGAGGCCGAAGAGAAAGCGAAGCGAGAAGCGGATGCAAAACGTGAAGCTGAAGAGAAGGCCAAACGCGTACAAGCTGATAAGGCTAAGAAAGAGATGAATGCACAAAACGCAGATGTGAATACTCAAGCGAAGAAAGAAGCGGATGAGTTGAAACGTCGCCAGGAAGAAGAAGCACAACGCAAAGCTGAACAAGAAGCTGCTAAGCTTGTTGAAGAAGCGCGTAAGCTTGCTGAAGAGAACGAAGCTCGTTGGTCTGAAGAAGAGAAGAAGAAGAAAGAGTTAGAGAACTCTGACTACCACGTCACTACTTCGACTTATGCGCGTGAAGCTGAAGATGCTGAAGATCGTAAAGAAGAAGGCGCCCGTCGTCGTAAGAAGAAAAAACCTTCGAGCAACAACGAAGAGCAAAATAGCCGTGGTGGACGTAACCAACGTGGTGGCAAAGGTGGTCGTAAAGGTCGTTTAGCTAAGCCTGCGTCAATGCAGCAAGGTTTCGATAAAACCGCAACTGTGGCTAAAGCAGACGTAGTGATCGGTGAAACTATCGTCGTCTCTGAACTGGCAAGTAAGATGTCAGTGAAAGCGACCGAAGTTATCAAAGTGATGATGAAGATGGGCGCGATGGCGACCATCAACCAAGTGATCGACCAAGAAACCGCTCAGCTTGTTGCTGAAGAGATGGGCCACAAAGTTATCATCCGTAAAGAGAACGAGCTGGAAGAAGCGGTAATGCAAGACCGTGATAGCAACGCCGAAGCCGCACCTCGCGCTCCGGTTGTGACTATCATGGGTCACGTTGACCACGGTAAAACATCGACTCTTGACTACATTCGTCGTACACACGTAGCGTCGGGAGAAGCGGGTGGTATTACCCAGCACATCGGTGCTTACCACGTAGAAACTGACAACGGTATGATCACTTTCCTTGATACTCCAGGACACGCGGCGTTTACCGCAATGCGTGCTCGTGGTGCTCAAGCAACGGATATCGTTGTTCTTGTTGTTGCAGCAGACGATGGCGTAATGCCACAAACGATCGAGGCTATCCAACACGCTAAAGCGGCGGGTGTTCCTCTGATTGTAGCTGTGAACAAGATCGATAAAGAAGACGCAAACCCAGACAACGTGAAGAACGAGCTGGCTCAGTACGACGTTATTCCTGAAGAGTGGGGCGGTGAGAACATGTTCGTTCACATCTCTGCGAAACAGGGTACAAACATCGATGGTCTTCTAGAAGCAATCCTTCTTCAGTCTGAAGTTCTTGAACTAACAGCGGTTAAAGAAGGCATGGCATCTGGCGTTGTTGTTGAGTCTCGTCTCGATAAAGGTCGTGGTCCTGTGGCTACCGTACTGGTTCAGTCAGGTACTCTGCGCAAAGGTGATATCGTACTTTGTGGTCAAGAGTACGGCCGTGTTCGTGCAATGCGTGATGAGCTTGGTAAAGAAATCACGGAAGCGGGTCCTTCTATCCCTGTAGAAATCCTAGGTCTATCTGGCGTACCTTCTTCAGGTGACGAAGCAACAGTCGTACGTGATGAGCGTAAAGCGCGTGAAGTGGCAAACTACCGTGCTGGTAAGTTCCGTGAAGTGAAACTTGCACGTCAGCAGAAATCGAAGCTAGAGAACATGTTCTCTAACATGACGGCGGGTGAAGTCGCTGAGCTTAACGTGGTTCTTAAAGCGGACGTTCAAGGTTCTGTTGAAGCTATCTCTGACTCACTATTGAAACTGTCTACTGACGAAGTGAAAGTAAACATCGTTGGTTCAGGTGTGGGTGGTATTACCGAAACTGACGTAGTACTAGCAGAAGCTTCTAACGCTATCATCCTTGGCTTTAACGTTCGTGCTGATGCCTCTGCGCGTCGTGCGGTTGAAGCAGCAAGTGTTGACCTACGTTACTACTCAATCATTTACCAATTGATTGACGAAGTTAAACAAGCAATGGGCGGTATGCTTGCTCCAGAATTCAAGCAAGAGATCATTGGTCTTGCTGAAGTTCGTGACGTATTTAAGTCACCGAAACTGGGCGCCATCGCAGGTTGTATGGTTACTGAAGGTCTTATTAAGCGCAGCAACCCTATCCGTGTTCTACGTGATAACGTTGTTATTTACGAAGGTGAGCTAGAATCACTACGTCGCTTTAAAGATGACGTTCAGGAAGTTAAGAGTGGCTACGAATGTGGTATCGGCGTTAAGAACTACAACGATGTTCGCGTTGGTGACCAGATCGAAGTATTCGAAATCGTTGAAATTAAACGTACTCTTGACTAATTGACGAAAATTACTAGCGACATCTTGTCAAGATACGCTGTAATTGGTTGTTGAATACGCCATGGGGGGCTGGTTACGACCATCCCCCCATTCTTTCTAATAAGAGAAAAGATATGTCAAAAGAATTTAGCCGCACGCAGCGAGTGTCACAACAGCTGCAAAAAGAACTCGCTCTGATCCTTCAGCGCGAAGTTCGCGATTCTCGTCTGGGCATGGTGACCATTTCTGATGTAGAAGTGTCGCGTGACCTGGCATACGCCAAAGTATTTGTTACCTTCCTTTGTGTTGGTGAGCAAACCCCTGAATCTTGCCTGGAAGCACTACGTGAGCATGAAGTTCATATCCGTATGATGCTCGGCAAGCGCATTCGTCTGCGTCTAACTCCAGAAGTTCGTTTCTACTACGACAACACTCTAGTGGAAGGTATGCGCATGTCTAACCTTGTGTCTGAAGTGGTAAACGAAGACAAGCGTAAGCAGCAAGATGCTGGCCGTGATGAAGACCAGGTGGGAGAAGACAGCTAATGGCTCGTCGTCGTAAAGGTCGTCCAATTAATGGTGTGGTTCTGCTGGATAAGCCAACAGGTATCTCATCGAATGATGCGCTACAAAAAGTAAAACGTATCTACTTTGCCGAAAAAGCAGGTCATACAGGTGCACTGGATCCTCTCGCGACGGGTATGCTGCCGATCTGTCTTGGTGAAGCGACTAAGTTTTCTCAGTTTTTGCTCGATTCAGATAAGCGTTACCGAGTGATTGCTAAACTGGGTGAGCGCACTGATACCTCTGACTCAGATGGTGAGGTGGTTGAGACGCGTCCAGTGGACGTAAGCTTAGAGAAACTGGAAGCGTGTATTGATAAGTTCCGCGGAGAGTCTGACCAGGTTCCCTCGATGTTCTCAGCGTTGAAGTATCAAGGCAAACCGCTGTACGAGTATGCGCGCAAAGGCATCGAGGTCCCGCGTGAGTCACGCAAGATCACTGTATATGAAATCGTTCTTCACCGCTTTGAAGGGGATGAAGTTGAGATGGAAGTACACTGCTCCAAAGGGACTTATATTCGTACTATCGTCGATGATCTTGGTGAAATGCTTGGCTGTGGCGCTCACGTCACTATGTTGCGCCGTACAGGTGTCGCCAACTACCCATACGAGAAGATGGTGACCTTAGAGCAACTGAATGAGCTGCTTGAGCAAGCTCACCGTGATGAGGTCGCCCCTAAAGAGTTACTCGACCCTCTGCTGTTACCTATGGATACTGCGGTCGAAGACCTCCCAGAAGTCAACCTTAATGCTGAGCTGACTCACTTGGTGCAGCATGGTATGCCAGTGCAGGTATTTGACGCACCTGAAGGTACACCGCTGCGCATGACATCAGGTGAAGAGAAGCTTTTCATTGGTGTTGCTGAAGTCAACGACGATGGCAAGGTGGCCCCTAAGCGGCTGGTGGTATTCCGTGACGAAGCCGAATAGTTAATACCTATTACACCAATTATCTGTTCATTCTTGCTTGTTAAAACCGATTATAACTGCGTTAAAGATTTTGTAGGTAGAACCACTAGCTCGCTGCAATCTTTGCCTTGTTCTAAGCGGTTTTTCCTACGCAATTCTCTGAACATCTAATTAGTGCGCTTGGTATAGTAAAAAACCGAAGCATAAGTTTCGGTTTTTTATTTTTGCTCTGTGAGTACAGTTACTCTATCAAACCATTATCACTTAATAACACTCGTAGCTGATCGGCCCGTTTTCGGTTGACGCCAAAGTCTGAGTATCCGACCCGAGATTCAGATCGAACCAGCAATGTATCGCCTTCGATTCTTAACTCCAAATCATCGACAAAGCGCATGATCTTAGAAGTGCACTCGATTCTGAGATAATCGTCTTGTTTGACGGCCGTTTTTGCGCCTGGTAACTGCAAGGCGACTTGCTCAATAGACTCGATATTGGCTTGCGGTGTCAAAGAGAAAGGCGCAAGAGCAAACTTTTCACGTTGGTCTTGAGTCGATACGCAATTGGGCTTATCACCACACGGTGCGGCGGTTCTGTCTGTCATGGTCGTCACTCCTCGGCTACAAGCGGTCAAAGTGATGAGGGAAAAGGCGAGTAGTAGCGCTTTGTTCATGTGATGACTCCTTGAAAACAATGACTCAATTATATGGTTTAAAAAGAAAAAGGATCCAAATGACGGATCCTTTTTTCAATTTTGCTGAACTGGTCAGATTTCGAGGTAATCGAGGATACCTTCCGCCGCTTTACGCCCCTCATCGATAGCTGTCACCACCAGATCAGAGCCACGTACCGCATCGCCGCCAGCAAAGATTTTTTCATTACTGGTTTGGAACATAAACTCTTGTTGTAGCGGTGCCTTGATACGACCCCATTGGTCGAACTCAACACCAAAAGGTTCTAGCCAAGGCATAGAGTGAGGTTGGAAGCCAAACGCCATGATGACGGCATCGGCGGCGAGTACGTGCTCACTTCCCGGTACTGGCTCTGGACGGCGTCTGCCTGCTTCATCGGGTTCACCGAGTGCAGTTTTCACCACTTTAACCCCAGACACTTTGCCGCTTGCGTCCACTTCTAGCCCTAGAGGTTGCAGGTTAAACATAAATTTAACGCCTTCCTCTTTGGCATTTTTTACTTCACGGCGCGAGCCCGGCATGTTGGCTTCATCACGACGATACGCACAAATGACATTCGCAGCACCTTGACGAATCGAGGTTCGAACACAGTCCATGGCCGTATCACCACCACCTAGGACCACCACTTTCTTTCCCGCCATGTCGATAAACGGTTCGTCACTCGGTAGCCCCATTACCTTATAGGTGTTGGAGATAAGGAAAGGCAACGCGTCGTAAACTCCAGGCGCATCTTCGTTGTCGAGACCAGCTCGCATATTCTTATAGGTGCCCACCCCTAAGAATACGGCATCATACTCGTCGACAAGCTGCTGCATAGTGACATCTTTTCCAACTTCAACATTGAGCTTAAATTCGACGCCCATTTCAGTGAATACTCGACGACGATTTTCCATCACCCCTTTTTCGAGTTTGAACGATGGAATACCAAAGGTGAGTAGGCCACCAATCTCAGGATAGCGATCAAAGACGACCGGTTTAACGCCGTTGCGCACTAAAATATCTGCAGCAGCAAGCCCCGCCGGACCTGCGCCAATAATGGCCACTTTCTTATCGGTCCACTCCACTTTTGACATGTCTGGCTTCCAGCCCATCTCAAACGCTTTATCGGTAATGTATTTTTCTATATTACCTATGGTTACCGCACCAAAGTCATCATTGAGAGTACAAGAGCCTTCACACAAGCGATCTTGTGGACACACGCGGCCACATACCTCAGGCAGACTATTGGTTTGATGAGACAGCTCTGCCGCCTCAATAATGCGTCCCTCATTGGCTAATTTGAGCCATTGAGGAATATAGTTGTGAACCGGACATTTCCATTCACAATAAGGGTTACCACAGTCTAAACAGCGATCCGCTTGAGCGGTCGCTTGCTGCTTGGTAAAGGGCTCGTAGATTTCTACAAACTCAATTTTGCGTATCTTAATCGGCTTTTTGGCTGGGTCGACACGCTGAACATCAATAAATTGGTATACGTTCTGGCTCATGATTTATACATCCTCCATGACTTACTGGGCTTGAACGCGCAGTTCAGCCGCGCTACGACTTTGATGACCAAGTAAAGTGTTTAGGTCAGCCGCTTGTGGCTTCACTAAATAGAACTTTGGAATCCATTCATCAAAGTTGGCCAGAATATTTTCGGCGTGAGCGGAGCCTGTCTCTTCAAGATGCTCAGCGATTAAGCCACGTAAGTGCTCTTGATGGATATAGAGATCCGACAGCGCGACTGCCTCGACCGATTCATTATTGACGCGACCTTGGAAATCATCATTTTGGTCGAGCACATAGGCGAAACCGCCCGTCATCCCCGCGCCAAAGTTCACCCCAGTAGCGCCTAGAATGGCAACAATACCGCCAGTCATGTACTCACAGGCGTTGTCACCTGCACCTTCGATAACGGCAATGGTGCCAGAGTTACGCACGCCAAAACGTTCCCCTGCGGTGCCCGCAGCAAATAGTTTGCCGCCAGTGGCGCCGTACAGACAGGTGTTACCGATAATGGTTGCCTCATTGCACTTGAAGGCCGTGCCTTGATGCGGCTTGATCACTATCTTACCGCCCGCCATGCCTTTGCCGACGTAGTCGTTGGCATCGCCAGTGAGATGGAGTTCAACGCCGCCTGCGTTCCAGACACCAAATGACTGCCCCGCGGTACCATCAAGGTGAAGTTTGATCGGCGAAGCCGCCATCCCTTGGTTACCGTAGCGCTTGGCAATCTCACCCGATAGGCGTGCGCCCACAGAGCGGTCGGTATTGATGATCTTGTAAAACAAGTCAATTGACTGTTTAGCTTCAATGGCGTGCATGGCTTCATCGACAATCTTGCTGTTGAGCTCGGCTTTATCGAATGGCGCGTTTGGCTCACTCCAAAACAGTGGATGTCCCTGTGGCGAGACTGGAGCTTCGAGAATATTCGACAAGTCGAGCTTGCTCTGCTTGGCAGTTATGCCTTCGACCGTTTCCAGTAGGTCGGTACGTCCAATCAAGTCAGTTAACTTCTCGACACCCAGTTCAGCCAACAGGCTACGAACTTCATCAGCGAGACCAATGAAATAGTTCATGACCATCTCTGGTAAGCCTTTAAAGTACTCTCGGCGTAAGGTGTCATCCTGAGTGGCGACACCCGTTGCACAGTTGTTGAGATGACAGATACGCAAGAACTTACATCCCATCGCCACCATAGGTGCGGTACCGAAACCGAAGCTCTCTGCACCTAATATAGCGGCTTTGACTACGTCGAGACCGGTTTTTAGGCCGCCATCGACTTGTAGGCGGATTTTGTGGCGCAGACCGTTGGCCACTAGGGCTTGTTGGGTTTCTGCTAGCCCTAGCTCCCAAGGGCTGCCCGCATACTTGACCGAGGTGAGTGGGCTTGCCGCCGTACCACCGTCGTAGCCTGAGATAGTAATTAAGTCAGCGTAGGCTTTAGCCACGCCGGTGGCGATGGTGCCGACCCCGGGCTCTGATACCAACTTCACCGAAACTAGGGCTTTAGGATTGACCTGTTTTAAGTCGAAAATAAGCTGTGCCAAGTCTTCGATAGAGTAAATATCGTGGTGCGGAGGTGGCGAGATAAGTGTCACACCTTGCACTGAGTAACGGAGCTTGGCGATTTCAGCGGTGACCTTATGGCCCGGCAATTGGCCGCCTTCACCTGGCTTAGCACCCTGAGCCACCTTAATCTGCAACACGTCTGCGTTGGTTAAGTAGTGAGGTGTCACACCAAAACGCCCAGAGGCTATCTGTTTAATTCGTGAGTTGCGCTCGGTGCCAAAGCGTCTTGGATCTTCACCGCCTTCACCAGAATTCGAATAGCCACCTAAACGGTTCATCGCGGTTGCTAGCGCTTCGTGAGCTTCAGGGCTCAAGGCGCCAATCGACATGGCTGCCGAGTCAAACCGTTTGAAAAGCTCGGTGCTGGGTTCAATTTTCTCAAGTGGCAGCGGTGTCTCAGACTTCTTCAATTTCATCAGGTCGCGTAGCATAGCAACCGGACGTTGGTTCACTTGTTTGGCAAAGCTTTGATAATCCGAGCTTTCACCAGATTTCACGGCTTGCTGCAGTGTGCCGACCACATCAGGGTTATACGCATGGTATTCGCCGCCATGGACATACTTAAGCAGGCCACCATGCTCAATCGGTTTACGCTTAGCCCAAGCTTTGCGTGATAGGTTAAACAAGTCTTGTTGGAAGTCCTCGAAGCTTGCCCCTTGGATACGGGTGGTTACTCCACTAAAGCATAGGTCAACCAGCTCTTGGCTAAGACCCACCGCTTCAAACAGTTGTGAGCAGCGATAAGAAGCGACAGTCGAGATGCCCATCTTAGACATGATCTTGTACAGGCCTTTATTGATCCCGTATTGATAGTTTTGCATGACTTCTCGGTAGCTCTTATTGAGGCCACCATCGTCAATCATCTTGCTCAATGCTTCGTATGCGAGGTATGGGTAGACTGCAGTTGCGCCAAAGCCGAGCAGAACCGCGAATTGATGAGGGTCGCGCACCGAACCCGTTTCGGCGATGATGTTGGCATCACAGCGCAGGTTGGCTTCAACTAGGCGAGTTTGCACGGCTCCAACCGCCATCGCAGCAGGAATAGGCAGCGTTGACTTGCTCAGGTTGCGATCGGATAACACCACCAAAACGGTGCCGTCACGTACCAGACTCTCTGCGTGATCACATAGGTCTAGGATCGCTTGTTTGAGATCTTTTTCACTCGGGTCATAGTTGATATCGATCACGCTGCTGCGATAGTGATCATCGCTCAGCTCTAATAGCTGTTTCATGTCGGAGTACAGCAGCACTGGCGAGTCAAATGTCACTCGATGAGCGTGACCGTCAGTTTCGCAGAACACATTCATCTCTTGCCCGACACTGGTTGCTAGTGACATGACGTGCTTTTCACGTAATGGATCGATAGGTGGGTTGGTTACCTGAGCAAACTTCTGACGGAAGTAATCGGTAATCAATCTCTCTTTAGAAGAGAGCACTGCCATTGGGGTGTCATCACCCATCGAGCCGACGGCTTCTTGCCCCATCTCACCGAGTACGCGAAGAACTTGGTCGACCTCTTCGTTGCTCATGGCAAACTGCTTTTGGAAGGTCTTGAGCTGGTCATCATCAAAGCTTCGCTCTCCGACTTGATCCTCGGGCAGTTCGACGAATGGTGTCAGCTTGTAGACGTTATTGTCCATCCATTCTCGATAAGGATGACGTCCTTTGAGATCGTTATCGATCTCGCTCGATTGCCACAGTTTGCCGCGGCGAGTATCCACCACTAATAGCTCGCCCGGGCCAACACGACCTTTCTCGGCCACTTCATCAGGAGCGTAGTCCCAGATGCCGACTTCAGAAGCGAGAGTGATCAGTTTGTCTTTGGTGATCACATAGCGAGCAGGGCGCAAGCCGTTTCTGTCTAGGTTACATGCGGCATAACGTCCGTCGGATAGAACGATACCCGCTGGACCATCCCACGGTTCCATATGCTTGGAGTTGAAATCATAGAAGGCGCGTAAATCAGGATCCATGTCTGGGTGGTTTTGCCAAGCTGGCGGAACCAGCATCCGCATCGCACGGAAAATATCCATGCCACCGGAGAGAAACAGATCCAGCATATTATCTAAGCTAGAGGAGTCCGAGCCTGTTTCGTTGACAAAGGGAGCTGCGGTTTGCAGATCTGGTAGCAGCGGAGAGGCAAACTTATAAGCTCGCGCACGTGCCCATTGGCGATTACCCTGAATGGTATTGATTTCACCGTTATGCGCTAAGTAGCGGAACGGTTGTGCTAACGGCCAGCGCGGCTGAGTATTGGTTGAAAAACGCTGGTGGAACAAACAGATAGCTGATTCCATGCGCAGATCGGCTAGGTCAAGATAGAATCTTGGCAGGTCGGCTGGCATGCACAAGCCTTTGTAGACCATCACTTGAGTGGACAGGCTACAGATATAGAAATCATTATCATCAACAATCTGTTTTTCAATACGGCGGCGAGCAATATACAGGCGTCGTTCAATGTCGCGCTCGCGCCATCCTGCTGGTGCGGAAATAAAGACTTGCTGAATATTCGGTAACGAGTCTACTGCGATCGGGCCAAGTACGCTTGGGTTGATCGGAACCTCTCGCCACCCGGCAACAGTTAAAGTCTCTTTGGCCAGTTCTTGATTCACAACCTGCTGAGCTTGGGCTGCTTTATCGGCGTCTTGGCTAAAGAAAATCATTCCTACGGCATACTGTTTGCCGAGATTAAAGCCGTTTTCTTCGGCAATTAGGCGTAAGTAGGAATCGGGCTTTTGTAGTAATAGACCGCAACCATCACCGGTTTTTCCGTCGGCGGCGATACCACCACGGTGTGTCATGCGATCAAGTGCTGAAATAGCGGTGCGGACTAGTTTGTGGCTAGGCTCACCTTCCATGTGTGCAATCAAGCCAAATCCACAGTTGTCCTTCTCAAGACGAGGATCATATAGAGCCATTGCAATTCTCCCTTTGCTTCTCTGTCATCCCGACAGAACTACCAACATCAAAAGGGTTGGTATGTATGACTAACTATGCGTTTTAATTGTTATTTATCGAATAGATATGCATTAAATGTTATTAAAAAGCTTAACAAAAATGGACAAATTCATTTTCATCGACTTCACAACGTATAGCTTATTATAAAAAAGGTCAAGTTCTTGGTAGAAAATCGCGCTGATATGCGATTTACCACGGAATACGCTGCAATAATCTTTATAATTCAGAGGGTTAGTTTTTTAATTGTTACATTTTTGCAACAAGAATACTGTCGAGAAAATAAAAAAGACCAGCACATTGTGCTGGTCAAATGGAAAAGTTTGGAAGGAATGATTATTAATGTTTTACCACCTAGTATCTAGTAAATAACAGACTAGGTGGCTAAGGTTAAGCAGAGAGCATGAGTGAATCTGCTTTCGCCTCTAGATGAGAATTTCCCATCAGATATTGGTCTATCGCAATGGCACATTCACGGCCTTCGTTGATACAACGTACCACCAAAGATTGACCAGTGCGCATATCACCTGCGGCAAACACGCCTTTTTGGTTGGTCGCGAAGCCTTCAGTTGCTACGTTACCGCGCTCATCGAGTTTAATATCGAGCTGAGCGAGCACACCGGTTGGCTCTGGGTGCAAGAAGCCCATTGCTAGGAATGCCATATCACAAGGAATGACACGCTCGCTGCCTTCCACTTCTTTGAAAGTCGGGCGTTCACCCGGTTTCGCATCTTGCCAAACGATGTCAGCAAGGCGTAGACCCGTCACTTCACCTTTATCGTTGCCGACAAACTCCTTAGTCAAGATGTTCCAATGACGATCAACCCCTTCTTCGTGAGAAGTAGAGGTACGCAGAATCATTGGATATTGAGGCCAAGGCATGTTCGCTGGGCGCTTTTCTGGTGGCATCGGCATGATTTCTACTTGAGTCACGCTCGCTGCTTTGTGGCGGTTTGATGTGCCCACACAGTCAGAGCCCGTATCACCACCACCGATAACCACAACATGCTTACCTTTAGCATGAATCTCTTCCGTTTTTAGGTCCATGTTATTAGCACGGCGGTTGTTTTGCGCTAGGAACTCCATGGCAAAGTGAACGCCTTTTAGCTCACGGCCTGGTACTGGTAGATCACGAGGAACCGTTGAACCGCCTGTGAGTAGAACCACATCGAACTCTTGACGCAGCTGTTGTGCGTTTACATCGACACCAATATGTTGGTTGACTTTGAACTCAACACCCGCTTCAGCCATCAGATTGATCTTACGATCGATGATATCCATGCCTAGTTTGAAATCAGGGATACCGAAGCGCAGTAGACCACCGACCTTTTCATCACGTTCAAACACAGTTACAGAGTGACCGGCACTGTTAAGCTGCTCAGCGGCGGCAAGACCTGCCGGGCCAGAGCCGATGATCGCTACGGTTTTACCTGTGCGTGAACGAGGCGTTTTAGGTTTTGCGTACCCTTCACGGTACGCAGTTTCGACAATGGTTTTCTCGATGTTACAGATAGTGATTGGGTCTTGGTTGATACCAAGTACACAAGCACTTTCACAAGGAGCAGGACATACTCGGCCAGTAAACTCAGGGAAGTTGTTGGTTGAACTCAGAATGTTCCACGCTTCTTCCCAACTGTCACGGTATACCGCATCGTTGAACTCAGGGATGATGTTACCAATCGGACAACCGTTGTGACAGAAAGGCACCCCACAATCCATACAACGAGAAGCCTGAGTATTGATCTTGGCACCAAACTCTTCGTTCAGAACGAATTCTTTGTTGTTTTCAATACGAACCGATGGGTCGATCTTCTGCGGAAGCTCGCGACCATGTTCTAAAAATCCAGTAGGCTTACCCATTATACTGCCTCCACTTGTTCCGTTTGTGCTTGCTCTGCTTCTGCCTTACGCTTTTGAAGTACCGCTTTGTAGTCACGCGGCATAACCTTAACCATAGAGGCCAGGCTAGCTTCAAAGTTATCAAGGAAAGACTTAGCGACTTCACTTCCTGTGAACTCAACTTGCTTGGTTAGCATCTCTTTCAGAAGTTCACGATCTTCTGCTTCGATAGGATCTAGGTCGACCAGTTCTGGGTTGAGCTTGGTTGCAAAATCACCAGACTTATCCCAAACGTAAGCCACACCACCACTCATACCTGCCGCGAAGTTGCGACCTGTTGAACCTAGGATGACAGCGACACCGCCAGTCATGTACTCACAGCCGTGGTCACCGACACCTTCGACAACGACTTTCGCGCCCGAGTTACGTACACAGAAACGTTCACCCGCCATGCCGCGAATGTAAGACTCGCCCGAGGTGGCACCGTAGAAACAGACGTTACCGACGACGATGTTGTCTTCTGCGACTATGGTTGATTTCGCATCTGGGTAGAGTACCAGTGTACCGCCAGACAGACCTTTACCCCAGTAGTCGTTAGCGTCGCCTTCCACTTCGAACTTCACACCCTTAGCGAGGAATGCACCAAATGACTGACCGGCAGAGCCTGTAAACTTGACGTTCATTGGCTGCGGTAGGCCTTGGTCTTTGTACACTTTTGAGATTTCGTTCGACAGCATAGTGCCCGCTGAGCGGTCGGTGTTGATGATAGGGAACTGCGCGTTGACAGCTTCCCCTTTCTCAAGCGCAGGAATTGCAGCTTGAATCAACTTGCGGTCGAGAACGTCTTCTAGGTTGTGGTTTTGTTCTGTCTGGTTGTACACGCCATCGTCTTCACGAGCTTGTTCAATATGAAGAACAGGAGACAGATCTAGGTTCTTATATTTCCAGTGACTGATATCGTCACGAACTTTCAGTTTGTGAGACTGACCCACCATCTCATCGATAGTGCGGAAACCAAGCTCAGCCATCACTTCACGCAGGCCTTCCGCCATGTACTGGAAGAATGTCACGACGTCTTCTACGCGGCCATCAAAGCGTTCACGTAGCGTCTTGTTCTGAGTCGCGATACCAACAGGACAGGTGTTCTTATGACACTTACGCATCATGATACAGCCTTCAACAACCAGAGCTGCCGTTGCCACGCCCCATTCTTCAGCGCCAAGTAGCGTTGCGACTGCGAGGTCACGAGGCGTTTTCATCTGACCATCAGACTGAACCACAATACGGTTACGTAGGCCGTTCTTCAGCAGTGTTTGGTGGGTTTCTGCGAGACCGAGTTCCCAAGGTAGACCGGTATGACGAATAGAGGACATCGGTGATGCGCCTGTACCGCCATCAAAACCAGCAATTAACACAACGTCAGCTTTTGCTTTCGCAACACCAGAGGCGATGGTACCAACACCCGCTTCCGATACCAGCTTAACGTTGACACGGCCAGCGCGGTTAGCGTTCTTCAAGTCGTAGATCAACTGAGCCAAATCTTCGATTGAGTAGATATCGTGGTGCGGTGGTGGCGAGATTAGACCTACACCCGGCGTCGAGTGACGTGTTGCACCGATCCAGTCATCAACCTTATCACCTGGTAGCTGACCACCTTCACCTGGTTTCGCACCTTGAGCCATCTTGATCTGTAGCTCATCAGCGTTAGTTAGGTAGTAGGAAGTTACACCGAAGCGGCCTGAAGCCACCTGTTTGATGGCAGAGCGTTCCCAATCACCGTTTTCTTTGCGTTCGAAACGTGTTGGGTCTTCACCACCTTCACCTGAGTTCGATTTCGCGCCAATGCGGTTCATCGCAACGGCCAGTGTTGAGTGTGCTTCGTAAGAGATAGAACCGAATGACATCGCCCCCGTCGCAAAGCGCTTGAGGATGTTTTCGATTGGCTCCACTTCTTCTAGCGGGATTGAACCTGCTGGGTTCTTAACAAAGTCTAGCTGGCTGCGTAGCGTTGCCGCGTTATCACCTTGGTCATCCACCGCTTTCGCGTACTGTTTGAACTGAGCGTAGTCCTTGTTGCGCGTTGATTGTTGCAACAGTGAAATAGTTTCAGGGTTAAACAGGTGTTTCTCACCACGCTGTTTCCACTGATAGACACCACCCACATCCAGTACTTGAACTGGGATTTCACGCGTTGGGAAGCCAATGCGGTGACGCACCAGTACTTCTTTCGCGATATCATCGATAGTCAAACCCTGGATACGAGAAACGGTACCAGTGAAGTATTTGTCGACCACAGATTTACTGATCCCCAATGCTTCAAAGATCTGCGCACCGTGGTAAGACTGCAGGGTTGAGATACCCATTTTCGAGAAGATCTTCAGTAGACCACCATTGATGGCTTTGCGATAGTTCTCAAACAGATCACGAATGTTCGCTTCAGGATCAAGCTTCTTAGTGCGCTGCAGCTCAACCATAGTTTCAATTACTAGGTATGGGTTGACTGCGTTGGCACCGTAACCGATTAGGGTTGCAAAGTGGTGCGTTTCACGAGCATCACCCGTCTCTACCACGATGTCACACTTCGCACGTAGACCTTTACGGATGAGGTGGTGGTGAACAGCGCCGACTGCCAGCATTGCTGGGATAGCGGCGTGGTTAGAGTTCACCGCGCGGTCAGTGAGTAGGATGATTGAGTAACCATCGATAACCGCATCTTCTGCATACTGGCAGATACGCTTCAGCGCACGCTCGAGTTTGCCTTGGTCTTCGTTTGCTTGGAATACGATATCTAGCGTCTTCGCTTGCAGGTGCTCGTTATCGATAGCACGCAGTTTCTCAAGTTCAGAGTTAGAGAGTACTGGCGACTCAAGTTCGACTTTTTGACAATGCTCTGGTGACTCAGCCAGTAGGTTCTGATCCTTACCAAGGTAAGTATTCAGCGACATCACCATGCGCTCACGAATCGGGTCGATTGGCGGGTTAGTGACCTGAGCAAATAGCTGTTTAAAGTAGTTTGATAAATGTTGCGACTGGTGCGAAAGAATCGCCAGCGGCCAGTCAGCACCCATAGCAGACAGAGGCTCTTTGCCATCTTTTGCCATAGGGACAATGATTTCGTTCACTTCCTCCGAGCTGACACCAAAGGCTTGCTGCTTGTGGAGTAGCTTCTCTGGAGAAGGTTGGTTGAATTCGTTGCTTGCGTCCGGCAGTTTCTTCAGACTCAGCAGGTTCTCTTCAACCCATTTCTGGTATGGCTGAGCCGATGCAATCCCATCTTTCACTTCCTCATCAGAAATGATGCGACCTTGTTCTAGATCGGCAACGAAGATACGACCTGGTTGCAGGCGACCACGGAACTCCACATTCTCTGGTGCAATATCAACAACGCCAGACTCAGAAGCCATCACTAGGAAATCATCTTTAGTCACTGTGTAGCGAGAAGGGCGCAGACCGTTACGGTCTAGAGTTGCACCGACTTGAACACCGTCGGTGAAACAGACGGATGCTGGACCATCCCATGGTTCCATGACGTTAGCGTGGTACTGGTAGAACGCACGACGTGTTGGATCCATGTTTTTATTTTCTTGCCACGCTTCAGGAATCATCATCATTAGCGCATGTGGCAAACTGCGGCCAGAAAGAACTAATAGCTCTAGCGCCATATCGAAGTTAGATGAATCCGAGCTACCTTCCTGACATATAGGCAGTAGCATGTCGATCTCGGCTTGGGTAAACAAGTCAGATTCGATGATGGCTTCACGGGCTTTCATCCAGTTCAGGTTACCGCGAACGGTGTTGATTTCACCATTGTGGGCAATATAACGGAAAGGTTGAGCCAGACGCCATTTCGGGAATGTATTGGTAGAAAAGCGAGAGTGAACCAAGGCAAGCGCGGTCACCATGGTTGGGTTCTGCAGATCAAGGAAGTACTGAGGCACTTGCTCTGTCGTTAGCTGACCTTTGTAAACCAGTGTCTTGTATGACATTGAGTTGATGTAGAAATCGTCGCCAATGTTAGACACGCTTTCCAAACACACACGAACGGTGTAGTTACGCAGAACATACAGTTTGCGCTCCAGCTCTTCAGGGGTAATCCCTGGACCGCCAGAGATAAATACATGCTCAAACTGAGGCTCAGTGCTCAGTGGATCGGCACCGATCATTGAGTTATCGGTTGGGAGTACGCGATAGCCGATAACATCGAGTTCGAGTCGTTTGGCATTGCGTTCTAGAATGTCACGACACTGAGCGCGTTTGTGTTCGTCTTTAGGGAAAAGCACCACACCCACACCGTACTTCTCGAAAGACGGTAGCTTGATGCCAAGTTTAACCGCTTCTTCTAACAGAAATTCATGGGGTTTTTGTAGCAAGATACCCGCACCGTCACCTGAGCAAGGATCACATCCTTGACCACCACGGTGCTCCATTCTTGCAAGCATATCGAGGGCTTGCGTCACTACGTCGTGCGATTTGCGGTTTTTAAGGTGAGCAACAAAACCGATACCACAAGCGTCATGCTCCAACTCTGGAGTGTATAGACCTTGTGAACTTTGCTCTCTATCTACCATGGATACATCCTTCCAGTTCAAATAGGCGCAATTGTGCTAGTCGAAACTAGTTCTACGTCCTGTCCATTATTTTTATGATTCGAAGTCGGCCTGGGTTGGCGACTTTGATTCCTTTCCGTCTCTCGCTGAAATATATGGCGAGAAAAACAATCCTTGGTGGAAACCCTGTTTTTATGCTCACAATTTAGTGATTTATATAGGTGGGAGTAGGGTTTCACCGACATTTCGCCGAATAAATGTGTAATAAAAACCACAAAACTTAGCGAAATCTGTAAGTATCCTACAATTTACTGGGCCTGAAATGCAATCAAAACTGGTGCTTGTTGCCCATGTTTTTCGCGTTTTAAACGTTAATATGTTTAACTTTTGCGTAACAATTTAGTTATCCGCAAGGTTTTTTGCATGTTTATTGACTTTGCGTAACACTCAACCTGTTTGAAATCGCTACATTTTGCCCTCAATTTTTTTCAGTAGTGTAATTTAATTACACCGATCTTAATGAGATTTATTTCGCTTTAAATGGTGCACAATGCAGCTTCATCAATTGGTCAATACCATAGGACAAGATCTACAACGCCGTTATGGAGAGAAGGTACATAAACTGACGTTACATGGTGGATTCAGCTGCCCAAATAGGGACGGCACCATTGGCCGTGGTGGGTGCACTTTTTGTAATGTGGCCTCATTTGCCGACGAGCAGGCACAGATCCAAAGCATTGAACAGCAGTTAACTGACCGAGCGGGAGAGATCGCTCGAGCGAAAAAGTACCTCGCCTACTTTCAAGCCTACACCAGCACTTATGCCGAAGTGCAGGTGCTTAAGAACATGTACGAACAGGCGCTCAAAGTCGCAGACATTGTCGGATTGTGCGTCGGTACTCGCCCTGATTGCGTGCCTGATGAAGTGTTAGAGCTACTATCTGGTTATGTTGAGCAGGGATACGAAATTTGGTTGGAGTTAGGGCTGCAGACAGCCAATAATCAGACCCTTAAACGCATTAATCGTGGTCATGATTTTGAGTGCTACGCCGAGATTACCAAGCGCGCTAGAGCATTAGGCATTAAGGTGTGTACTCACTTAATTGTCGGTTTGCCGAAAGAGACGCGTGAAGACAATATTGCCACTTTGCAGCAGGTGCTGGCGGTCGGCACCGATGGCATCAAGCTACATGGTCTACATATTGTCGAAGGCAGTACCATGGCCAAAGCGTGGAAAGCAGGACGCCTTGAAGCCCCAGAGCTAGACGAGTATGTCTCCATTGCTAGTGAAATGATCCGTATGACGCCTCCGGAGGTGATTTATCACCGAGTCTCCTCTGCGGCAAGAAGGCCGACGCTACTCGCGCCGTTATGGTGTGAGAATCGCTGGTTAGCGATGACGGAGATTGGCCGAGCATTGCATCGAGAAGGGGCTCAGGGCTCGCTGATAAATCAACCATTTATATATACAAAACCAATAATAAAGGCTGATGATTGCGCAATAACCTGATATCTTTTGTACCATTATCAAATGGGTGGCAATGATTTAGAGTAATTGAATGGAGCAACTCCTAGTATGGTTGTGGGATACCTCGCAAGGACATGGCATTGACTTTGTCATTTTCGTCCTATTTGTTTGTGTGTCTCTGGGGCTCTATGTTCGAACTCAAGCGCATATCGCTCAACTGATATTATCTTCTCCTCATGCGGTGCTAGTGATTGACCATAAAAATGGCGAGCTGCTGCTTGCTAATGCCGCTGCCAGTCAGTTATTGGCAGTGAGAGTCGTGGGTAAGCAGTTTGTGTTACCCGATCTGGTCACTAAGCAGTTTCTGCTGTCGATCATTCCTCCGTTACAGCAGCAGCCTCGTGATTCTCACTTATTGTCATGGCCGCTCTCAGAAAATAAAAGTGTTAAGCTGGACGTCACTGGGCGACCAACTTGGTACCGACGTCGCACCGTTTGGACGCTGCACTTCTCTATTCACCACAGCACCACCCAAGAGCTCCAGGCGCAGGTTGAATCCTTGTCTGTGATTAAGAGTGCCTTTGATAATCTATCTGAGCTGATCTTTATTAAAAATCAAGCAGGGCAAGTGGTCTCAAGCAATCGAGCCTTCCAGCAGTTTTGGAAAGGACGCGAGCAAGAGGGCAGCGCAGACATACAGGGCGTGATAAAAGGGCGAGCGAGCAATCGACGCTGGACCATCACCCCAGATGGGCGTAGTTGTCTGCTCGAAAGCTATCAAAGTGTGTTGATTTCTCCCGAAGGGGAGACGATAGGTACCCTTGGCATCAGTCATGATGTGACGGACTGGCACAACATGCAAAAGAACTTACGTGATGAGATGGAGAAGCGCCGAGATACCGAGGTAGCCCTTGCCCAACGCGACACCATACTGCAGAACATCCTCGAGTCGAGTCCAGACTCAATCGGCATTTTCAACGAGAATATGGTCTATCAAGCGTGCAACCAACCTTTTGTCGAAGCGCTAGGAATCGAACATATCGATGACCTGATAGGTAAGCGCCTGCAAGATGTGATTGCCAATGAGGATTATCAACGTCTGTCTGATACCGATAACAAAGTTCTGTACGAAGGTAAGTCGCTGCGTTATATCGACCAAGTGATGGGCCAAGATGGTGAGTACGTTTGGTACGATGTGGTGAAATCGCCATTTCGTGACCCAGCCTCGGGAACCAACGGCGTGTTGATCATGGCGCGTGATGTCTCAGAGCGCTATTTGGTCGAGAAGAAACTTGAGCAAGCGAACCAAGAGTTAGAGCGTTTGAGTTTTATTGATGGTCTCACCCAAATTGCCAATCGCCGCCGATTCAATGAGCAGCTAGACACACTTTGGTATTTGCATATCCGCGAAAAACAGCCGATGACGGTAATGCTGTGCGATATTGACTACTTCAAACATTATAATGACTTCTATGGACATCAACGGGGCGATGAAGCGCTAATAAAGGTGGCTAATGTGTTCAAGCAAGTGCTGACTCGCTCAAGTGACTGCGTTGCGCGCTATGGCGGTGAAGAGTTTGCTTTCATTTTACCCAATACCACCACCCAAGGGGCATTGAGTGTGGCTGAACGTATTCATCAAGGCATCGCTGAACTGTCGATAGAGCATCAAGCGTCCGAGGTGGCGACACAAGTGACCATTAGCATTGGCTTAGTCTCCTTGACCCCTCAACCGCTCGACAGCAGCGAGACCATTGTTGCTCTGGCAGACAGCGCCCTGTATCAGGCCAAAGCAAACGGGCGTAACCAAACCTGTGTGCATCACACATCAGAAAATTAACCTCTGCTTCGCCCCGGTTTTTTTAGCTGTCCCTTGGGAAATTAGGTACTATTTTAGCTCTGTTTTCAGGCGGAGCTATAAATGAAGCCGATAAAAAACCTTGCCCAGTATTATGTTGATCTGCTTGTTAAATTAGGCATTTTACGTTTCTCGATCCTGCTTGCCTTAGCGCTGGTGGCACTTGCCGTTGTGGTTCAGGTGGGGATCACGCTCGTGCTTAGCGGGCATGTGGATGATATTGATATCGTCCGTTCGGTCTTCTTTGGTTTGTTGATTACCCCTTGGGCTGTCTATTTTTTATCTGTAGTCGTTGATCAGTTAGAAGAGTCGCGTCAACGTTTGTCCAAGCTAGTGTCGAAACTCAAAGATATGCGTTCGCGAGATCAAGAGCTTAACCATAAGCTGCAACAAAATATCGCAAAGCTCAATCAAGAGATCGAAGAACGGATCAAAGCAGAAGAGGCGCGTGAAGAGGCGATGAAAGATCTCGAAAACGAGGTGTTTCAACGTGAAAAAACTCAGGTTGAACTGGCCGAGCGTACCGCGCTACTGCGCTCTTTTATCGATGCCTCTCCCGACCTTATCTACTACCGTAATGCCGATGGCGTATTCTCTGGCTGTAACCGCGCTATGGAAGAGTTGACCGGCAAGAAAGAGAGCCAGTTAGTTGGCCTTACTCCTTGGGATGTCTACAGCAAAGAGGTGGCTCAACAGATCGTGGATACCGATCAGAGAGTATTTGCCGACAACCAAGCACTGACCTATGAGCAGTGGCTAGAGTACCCAGATGGTAGACGCAACTACTTTGAACTGCGCAAAGTGCCCTTTTATAGCAAAGATGGTCGCCATTTAGGGCTAGTCGGGTTCGGCCGTGACATCACCGAGCGCAAACGTCATGAAGAGTCGCTAGAGAAGGCGAGTCGAGACAAAACGACTTTTATTTCGACCATCAGTCATGAGCTGAGAACGCCGTTAAACGGCATTGTCGGGTTGAGCCGAATGTTACTCGATACTCCATTGACCGCCGAGCAGCGTAACCACATGCAAACCATTAACGTGAGTGCGATTACGCTCGGCAATATCTTTAACGATATTATCGACATGGATAAGTTTGACCGCCGTAAGCTTGAGCTCTATCCTGCCCCGCTGAACTTCGAAGAGTTTGTTGCTGAAATGGAGAGTATCTCGGCGCTGATGGCCTCCCAGAAAGGACTGCGCTTTGATTTAGAGCGTTTAAGTGAGCTTCCGCCAGCCATCGAAGTTGATGCGACGCGCCTGCGCCAAGTGCTTTGGAACTTAATCAGTAATGCGATGAAGTTTACCAAAGAGGGGGGCGTGGTGATGACGGTCAGCGCTGAAGTCGAGCAACACCATGCACATATTGTGATGGAAGTGGAAGACAGCGGTATAGGGATTCCAGAGTCGGAACTCGAAAAGATCTTTGCCATGTACTATCAGGTGAAATCGGACAAAGACAACTTACATGCGGTAGGGACGGGGATTGGATTGGCTGTCTCTAAGCAACTGATCAATATGATGGATGGCGATATTACCGTCTCAAGTGAAGAGGGTTTTGGCAGTACCTTTACCGTGACCATTCGTGTGCCTTTGGCTGATATGCCCGCGACTCAAGTGGCTAACATGCAGGCCAGCCAAGAGTTGAACATTTTCATGGTCGAAGATATTGAACTCAATATCACCGTCGCACGCTCTCTGCTTGAAAGCATGGGTCATGAGGTGTCGGTGGCGATGACCGGCAGTGAAGCGATGGAGATGTTCGATCCCGAGATATACGATTTGGTGTTCTTAGATATTCAGTTGCCAGATATGACCGGATTTGATGTCGCCGAATACTTCCGACGCACATACTCGAATTTGCCGCCTTTGGT
The DNA here is from genome assembly GCF_023195835.1 of Vibrio sinaloensis. Lineage (NCBI taxonomy): Bacteria > Pseudomonadati > Pseudomonadota > Gammaproteobacteria > Vibrionales > Vibrionaceae > Vibrio > Vibrio sinaloensis. The sequence goes on from NZ_CP096199.1 coordinate 545,760, forward strand.
CGCATTGACCGCCAATGTGCTCAAGAACAAACAGGAGTATTTGGCCAAAGGAATGGATGATGCGATTAGCAAGCCGCTCTCTGTCACTGCGGTTCAAGACGTGCTGGCTAAGTTCACTCAAGGCGAGTTAGAGCCGGCTGCACCGATAAGCGAGACCTGTGAGAGTGAGTCTAGTGATGGCGACGAGATATACACTCGACTGCTCGATTTAGACATGCTGGAGTCGTATGTTGGTATTGTTGGGCCACAACCTGTGATCGACAGCATCACTATGTTTGAAGAGATGATGCCAGAGTATTTGCAAGTGCTCGATTCTAATATGGTCGCCAAGCACCAAGAGGGCATAGTCTCAGAAGCGCATAAAATAAAAGGGGCTGCTGGGTCTATCGGTCTTAAGCACATTCAGAGTGTTGCACAAAAAGCGCAGTCGCCGGACCTACCTGCATGGTGGGAAAATATCGATGATTGGGTTGAAGAGATCAAAAATGAATATAACAATGATATTCAAATTCTTAAACAATGGCTCAAGCAAAGAGCCAACGGCTAAGGTGAAACAATGAAAAAGTTAGCATGTATCGGCTTGGCGAGCAGCCTATTGATTGGGTGCAGCGCTCCAGCGATTGATTGGCAACAAGGCGATCAAGTGCCGTTCGCGCAAACTGTGGTGACGATGAAGAGCACTGTATGGATTGATATGATGCCATCTGTTGGGGAAGAACAAGAAATGACGCTGCGAGGCTCTATCTTGCTTGAGTCGGATCAAGCCTTAGACCCGAGTACTCGGGTTGATCTGCTGTCGTTGCAACAAGGTGAACAAGTGTGGTTGGTGGAAGGCGATGCGCTAGAGCTCAGAACTTACAGCCCCACTCAGTGGGAGGTGGCTTTTGAGTGGCAGGTGCCGATTGATGCCGAGCGTGCGGTCGACATTGCTGTTCAGCTCAGTGACCAAGAGCACTCTACTTGGCTGGTGAATCAGCAGGTGTCGGTCGATAAGGTGTATTAGTCACTGCTGAACTTTAGCGGACACAAAAAAGGCTTGCTTCGAGGAGCAAGCCTTTTGCTTTTTAGCTCACAAATTAACTAGCCTTTTTAAGCCCCGCGTGGATTTCTAGAATCTCATCTTCACTTAGAGTGCCGACCGCTTGACGCAGCTGCAGTACGCTAAGGATGTAGTTGTAGCGAGCATTTGATAGGTCCTTGTTGGCATCGTAGAGACGACGGGTCGAGTCGAGAACGTCAACAATAGTACGCGTACCGACATCGAAGCCCGCTTCGGTCGCTTCTAGCGCTGATTTTGCTGATATCACCGCTTGCTCGAAGGCACGTAGCGCGCCAATAGATGCGTTGATGTTGTTGTTAAACGCACGAACATCTTTCACGACACTGCGATAAGTCGCTTCAAGCTCTTGGCTTGCTGACACATAGTTGAACTCGGCCTGCTTGGTTTGTGAGGTGATATTACCGCCCGTGTAGAGTGGCACATTAAGATTTAGACCCAGATTAAAGTTATCTGTGTTGCCGTTTTGGGTGCTCTGAGAAATGTCACGGTAGTTGTAACCGCCGTCAAGGGTGAGTGATGGTAGGTGACCAGAGCTGGCTAGGGAAATATTATCTTTTGCCACATCTTGGGCAATGCGCGCTGACAGCAAACTCAAGTTTTTCTGTTGCGCGTCTTCGAGCAGCTGATTAATGTCGGCTTGGCTTTTGCTCGCTGAGAAGCGTTGCGTATCTAACACATCGAGGTCATCGTGTTGCTGACCAGTGATTTCACGCAGCTCCTCATATGTATTAATCAGGTCATTCTCGGCCAACACCTCATCAGCGAGAACGCCATCGTATTGAGCTTGAGCGTCATGAACGTCAGTAATCGCAGATAGACCCACTTCAAAACGCTGTTTGGTCTGCTCTAGTTGACGCCCAACCGCGGCTTTTTCCGCTAGGACGAACTCTAAATTATCTTGAGCGCGCAGCACTTCAAAGTAAGCGCTGGCAACGCGCAGAATCAGCGCTTGCTGCGCTGCGGCGTATGCTGCATCCGCTTGACGTGCGGATTTCTCAGAGATATCTAGGGTCAGCCAGCTTGAACGTTGGTAGAGCTCTTGAGAAAAATTGATGCCGGCTGATAAGGTGTTTTTATCGTTATCAATGGTTGAACTTGAATCAAGTTTGGTTTCACCACGATCGAGGCCATAACCCGCGGTCAGGTTGATTTGTGGTAGTAACGTTGAGCGGCTAGAGTTCACTGCTTCAAAGGCGGCATCACGCTTTGCAGCGGCGCTCAATAGGGTTGGGTCGTTTTCTTTTGCCAGATTGTAGATATCCGTTATCGAGTCAGCAAGCACGTTAGTGCTCATGCTGCCAATAGCGGCACTAATCACGAGTGGAAGCAGTTTCTTCATAGGTCCTATTCCTACCAAATTACGAAAAAGTTGAGTCTTCAAGAGTTTAACTTAATTGATGGCAACTCGTTTAAAAACTTTGCAAAGTTTTACACTTAACTATCCACTTGTGCAATAAATTAAATTCATCAACTTAAAATAATCTACAAAAATTGTATAAAAAGTTGAGCCATGTCCTTGGAAGTTAAGTATCTGTCTGAGTAAACTATAAGATTCACTCAGTGAGGTGCCAAATGCAACAGTCTGACAATCAACATCCGCAGTTTACTGCTGAAGATGTGGAAATAATCTCAAAAGAAACACTCTTTCAAGGTTTTTTCTCTATGGTCAAGTACCGCTTCAAACATAAGCTGTTTGCGGGTGGTTGGAGTGCCGAGATTGAGCGCGAGATGTTCGAGCGGGGTCATGCAGCAGCACTGCTGCCATACGATCCGGTCACCGATCAAGTGGTGATTATCGAGCAGATTCGGGTTGGCGCTTTGGAGCACTCAAGCCCTTGGCAACTGGAAATAGTCGCCGGCATGATTGAGCCGGACGAAGAGGCTGAGCAGGTCGTTCGCCGTGAAGCCGTTGAGGAAGCTGGGATTGAAATTGGCCAGATAGAGAAAGTGACTTCTTATTACCCCTCATCGGGAGGCTGCTCAGAGCTGCTTGATGTTTACGTCGGACAGGTCGATGCAAGTACAGCACATGGCGTTCATGGTTTAGACTATGAAGGAGAGGATATTCGCGTACACGTGATTTCCCGCCAGCAAGCGTACCAATGGGTGGTGGATGGCCGTTTTGAAAATGGTGCGTCAATCATCGCTTTGCAATGGTTGGAGCTAAACCAGCAACGATTGAAGAAACAATGGTAAAAGTAGCAGAAAAAAGACCGTATCATGTTGATTTGTCAGATTTGATGCGTACATACGAGACCAATTACGCCAAGCTTAACGCTCTGTTGCCTAGTCAGCCGAGTGTCGGAGACGTGCGCTGCTACCAAGCCGCCGCAATGACCTACCAAATTCAAGTGGTAGAAGTCACAAAGTACACAACTTTGGTCGACATTTGTCAAAGTGATGACGTTCCTGTATTTCCATTGCCTACGATGTCTGTCAGGCTTTATCACGATGCTCGTGTCGCTGAGGTCAGTGGCTGTGAGCATCTGAAACGTATCCATGCTCGGTATAATTATCCTAACGAAAAAATGCTGCAGCAAGATGAGAAAGTACAACTGAATCGCTTCTTAGGTGATTGGCTTTCGTTTTGTTTGCGACAGGGTATCAGTCGCAATCCATTGAATATTTAGGTTTATGTTTTGAAAGTAGTGTCAAGTTCAACAGACAGCAGCACAATTAAGTTGATCCAGATTACGGACACTCACCTGTTTGAGCCTGCCGACGGCAGTCTACTCAGTGTGAAAACCCTGGATAGCTTTAATGCGGTGGTGTCAGCCATTATCGAACAGGGAAGTTGCTTTGATGCAATCCTGTCGACGGGAGACATTTCACAAGATCACACTGCGGGGTCATACCAACGCTTTGTGAGTGGCATCGCGCCGTTAAAGAAACACTGTTATTGGCTGCCTGGCAATCACGACTTTAAGCCGAGCATGGCCTCCGTGCTTCCTTCTCAGCAAATTGAGCAAGTTTCACACGTGTTACTCGGCGAACATTGGCAAATGGTGCTGCTCGATTCGCAGGTGGTTGGTGTACCTCATGGCCGTCTGAGTGATCAACAGTTGCAGTTGCTTGACGAAAAGCTTTCTCAACATCCACAGCGCCATACTTTAGTGTTACTGCATCATCATCCGATTTTGGTGGGCAGTCGCTGGCTCGATCAGCACACCCTCAAAGATGCTGAGTATTTCTGGCAGTTGGTGGAAAAGCATAGCAATGTCAAAGCGGTGCTATGTGGGCATGTCCATCAAGATATGAACGTACTTCATCAAGGCGTGCGAGTGATGGCTACCCCATCAACTTGTGTGCAGTTTAAGCCAAACAGCGATGATTTTGCCCTCGATACGCTCTCTCCCGGCTGGCGTGAGTTAGCGCTGTTTGCTGACGGAAGTCTAACTACAGAAGTGAAGCGCCTCGCGCCAGGAAGCTTTCAACCTGATTTTACCTCTGCGGGCTATTAAACAAGTAAGCTACAACCTAAAGGACTTCGTATGCGACCACCTCTGTTGCTCTATATCCACGGTTTTAACAGCTCACCTCTCTCGCTGAAAGCAAACCTCATGCAAGAGTACTGTGCGACACACCGCCCAGACATCAAAGTGGTGGTGCCTCAACTGCCTTGCTTTCCCCAGCAAGCCGCTCAGCACCTACTGGATATCGTCAACCAGTATAAAGAAGAGTACCGGATTGGTTTAGTTGGCAGCTCACTGGGTGGTTATCTATCGATGTGGCTCAATGCTCAGTTCGGTTTTAAGGCCGTGGTTGTCAATCCTGCGGTGAGACCGTATGAGCTGTTGGTGGATTTTTTGGGCGAGCAGCAAAATCCTTATACGCATGAACGCTATTTTCTAGAAAGTCAGCATATTGATGAGTTGAAAGCCCTCGATACACCCCAGTTACAGCGTCCACAAGATTTTTGGTTACTGCAACAAACGGGCGATGAAGTGCTCGACTATCGACAAGCCGTCAGCCATTTTTCTGGCTCACAGCAAACCGTCGAACAAGGGGGCGATCATAGTTTTGTCGACTTCGAACGCTATCCGGAGCAAATCATTCGCTTCCTAGAGCTTTGACCCTCATTGAGGGAAGAGTCATAAATTTGCTTGTTACTTGACGCTCTCTCTTGACATAATTGGGTCTGTTCCAGACTATGTCTCACCAGTACTTGTGTGGATCTGATGTGATTGTTTCGCGATCGGATGTTGTAGCACAGCCGATGCGATAACGCCTTAGAAATCGCCCACCAAGTTATCCTTTTTATTCTCTATAACGATATTCCGTATTATGACTGAACAATATAATGCAGGGGCCATTGAGGTTCTTAATGGTTTGGAGCCAGTACGTCGCCGCCCTGGGATGTATACGGATACAGCGCGTCCGAACCATTTGGGCCAAGAGGTCATCGACAACAGTGTGGATGAAGCGCTGGCCGGTCACGCTTCCAAAGTTCAAGTGATTCTACATGCCGACCAGTCACTTGAAGTGATCGATGATGGTCGCGGTATGCCTGTTGATATTCACCCAGAAGAGAAAATCTCGGGTGTGGAACTGATTTTCTGTAAGCTTCACGCAGGTGGCAAGTTCTCCAACAAAAACTATCAATTTTCCGGTGGTCTCCACGGGGTGGGGATCTCGGTAGTAAACGCTCTATCAAAGCGTGTTGAAGTGACGGTGCGCCGTGATGGCCAAGTATATGAAATGGCCTTTGAAAACGGTAATAAAGTCGAAGAGCTTACGGTAACCGGGACTTGTGGTCGTCGCAACAAGGGTACCAGCGTTCACTTCTGGCCTGATGCGAGTTACTTCGATTCAGCTAATTTCTCTGTCACCCGTTTGGTAAACAACTTACGTGCTAAAGCCGTGCTTTGTCCGGGCCTTGAGATTACCTTCAGCGATAAAGTTAATGGCAAAGAGTACCAGTGGCGCTATGAAGATGGATTGAAAGACTATCTGGCTGAGGGCGTTAAAGGCTATACGGTATTGCCAGAAGAACCCTTCACTGGTGAGTTCTCTGCTGAAACCGAAGCGGCTACCTGGGCCGTGATTTGGCAACCTGAAGGCGGTGATATGATCACCGAAAGCTACGTGAACCTGATCCCAACGGCGCAAGGTGGTACCCACGTAAACGGCTTACGCCAAGGCTTGTTGGATGCCATGCGTGAGTTCTGTGAATTCCGTAACTTGCTACCGCGTGGCGTTAAATTGACCGGTGATGACGTCTTTGAACGCTGTTCTTATGTGCTCTCGGTAAAGATGCAAGATCCGCAATTTGCTGGTCAGACTAAAGAGCGTCTCTCTTCTCGCCAAACTGCGGCGTTTGTCTCGGGTGTGGTTAAAGATGCGTTCAGTTTATGGCTCAATGAGAAGCCGCAATTGGCTGAACAATTGGCGGAAGTGTGTATCGCTAACGCTCATCGTCGTATGCGTGCAAGTAAAAAAGTGGTGCGTAAGAAGGTTGCGTCAGGCCCAGCATTGCCAGGCAAGTTAACCGATTGTTCGCAGCAAGACTTAAGCCGAACTGAAATTTTCTTTGTCGAGGGTGACTCGGCAGGGGGCAGTGCCAAGCAAGCTCGCGACCGTGAGTTCCAGGCGGTCATGCCATTGCGAGGTAAAATTCTTAACACCTGGGAAGTGTCACCGGATCAGGTGCTCGCTTCACAAGAAGTCCACGACATCTCGGTTGCGTTAGGGATTGACCCAGACAACGACAACCTCGACGGCCTGCGTTATGGCAAAATTTGTATTCTCGCCGATGCGGACTCGGATGGTCTTCACATCGCGACGCTTTTGTGTGCGCTATTTACTCGCCATTTCCGTGCGTTGGTTGAAGCTGGGCATATCTATGTTGCGATGCCACCTTTGTATCGTATCGACTGTGGCAAAGAAGTGTTCTATGCCCTGGATGACGACGAAAAAGAGGGCATTTTAGAGCGCTTATCTAAGAAAAAAGCCAAGATCAATGTCCAGCGATTCAAAGGTCTCGGTGAGATGAACCCACTACAACTGCGCGAAACCACCATGGATCCCAATACACGCCGCTTAGTCCAACTTACCATTGATGACAATGACGCCACGATGGAAATGATGGATATGTTGCTAGGCAAGAAACGTGCAGATGACCGCCGCTCTTGGCTGCAGAATAACGGCGATATGGCAGAGGTTTAACGAATGTCGACAGAAATTACTTATGATGGCGTTGAACAGTTGCCGATGCGCAAGTTCACCGAAGACGCCTATCTCAATTACTCCATGTACGTCATCATGGATCGTGCGCTGCCTTATATTGGCGATGGCCTTAAGCCGGTTCAACGACGTATTATCTATGCGATGTCTGAACTTGGTCTCTCGGCTAGCGCAAAATACAAAAAATCCGCACGTACAGTTGGTGACGTGTTAGGTAAATACCATCCTCATGGCGATTCAGCCTGTTACGAAGCCATGGTATTGATGGCACAACCTTTCTCTTACCGTTACCCATTGGTTGATGGTCAAGGTAACTGGGGTGCACCAGACGATCCGAAATCCTTCGCCGCGATGCGTTATACCGAAGCCAAGCTGTCTAAGTTTGCTGAGGTGCTGCTGGGTGAGCTGGGTCAAGGCACCGTGGAGTGGCAGCCAAACTTTGATGGCACGATGAAAGAGCCACAAATGCTACCTGCGCGGCTGCCACACATCCTGCTTAACGGGGTGACAGGTATCGCAGTCGGTATGGCGACCGACATTCCACCACACAACGTACGTGAAGTGGCGGATGCGACCATTCATTTGATAGATAATCCGAAAGCAGAATTGGCTGAGGTGATGAACTTTGTTCAAGGCCCAGACTACCCAACTGAAGCGGAAATTATCTCGCCTAAGAGTGACCTTGAGAAAATTTATCGCACCGGCCGTGGCAGTATCAAAATGCGCGCGGTATGGCATAAAGAGGGCAGTGATATCGTAATCACAGCGCTGCCACATCAAGTGTCAGGCGCGAAATTGCTTGAACAAATCGCAAGTCAAATGCGGGCGAAGAAGCTGCCTATGGTTGATGATCTTCGCGATGAATCTGATCACGAGAACCCAACTCGAATTGTGGTGGTGCCACGTTCGAATCGCGTCGATTGTGAGCAGTTGATGAACCATCTATTTGCATCCACGGATCTTGAAAAGAACTACCGAGTTAACCTCAACATGATTGGCCTAGACAACCGTCCTCAGGTTAAAGGGTTGGTCCAGGTTCTAGCGGAGTGGATTGAGTTCCGCCGTGCAACCGTTCGTCGACGCTTACAACACCGTCTAGACAAAGTCTTGGCCCGTCTGCATATCTTGGAAGGTTTGCTAGTTGCTTACCTTAACCTAGATGAAGTGATTGAAATCATTCGTACCGAGGACGATCCCAAAGCGGTATTAATGGCACGATTTGGTATCACCGATATTCAAGCCGATGCGATTCTCGATACCAAACTTCGTCATCTAGCCAAACTAGAAGAGATGAAAATTCGCGGTGAGCAGCAAGAGCTGGAGAAAGAGCGTGAAAAACTTGAACAGCTGCTTGGTTCTGAACGCCGTTTGAATACGCTGTTGAAGAAAGAGATCAAAGCCGATGCTGAGAAGTACGGTGACGATCGCCGCTCGCCGTTAGTCGAACGTGCCGAAGCCAAAGCGCTCACTGAGCGTGACTTGGTACCAAGTGAGCCAATCACTGTGGTGTTATCCGAGAAAGGCTGGATTCGTCATGCCAAAGGGCATGACGTTGATGCTGAAGGGTTGAACTACAAGTCTGGTGATAAGTTCCTTGCCGCTGCGCGAGGTAAAAGTAACCAGCAAGCCGTCTTTTTGGGCAGCGATGGACGCAGCTACTCGCTTGAGTCTCATTCATTGCCGTCTGCTCGAAGTCAAGGCGAGCCTATCACTGGTCGATTGAATATCAATGCTGGCACCAGTATTCGCCACGTCGTTATGGGCGAGGAGCAGCAAGCTTGGTTAGTAGGCTCTGATGCTGGCTATGGTTTTGTTTGTAAAGGCAGTGATTTATTGTCGAAAAACCGCAGCGGTAAAGCGCTGGTCTCCTTGCCACAAAACTCTGAAGTGCTCACCCCGCAATCTGTGGGTGACCTAGATAGCGATGAAATTTTGGCTATCACCAATCAAGGTCGCATGCTGTTGTTCCCAATTAAAGATCTCCCTCAGTTAGGTAAAGGTAAAGGGAACAAGATCATCAATATCCCTGCGGCGAAAGCGAAAGATCGCGAAGAGTTTGTTTCGCATCTGATTGCCTTACCACAAGGTAGTGCCGTTACCCTCTACGCTGGTAAACGTAAATTGGGGCTCAAAGCCTCCGATTTAGATAACTTCCGAGGGGAGCGAGGTCGACGAGGTAGCTTGCTTCCTCGAGGATTGCAACGCGTCACTCGCGTGGATGTTGAGTTGCCGAGCAACGAAACAACAATTGAAGAGTAACAAACAACCCCATGCTTAGGCATGGGGTTGTTTTTAGGTGGCTATTCTCGAGTATCTTCTTGGATAGTGACCTGTAATGTCTTCTCTTGGCCTTTGTGTAAAACCAGAACATCGACGGTTGTTCCCGGTCTGAGTTCTGTGACCAAATCCATTACACTTTGGCGGCCGTTGATCTTTTGACCATCGATCTTGAGGATAATGTCTTGAGGTTCGAATCCCGCTTCTGCCGCAGGTCCGTTAGGGTCAACACCAAGTACAACAATACCGCCTAAATGCTCATTGCCCAGTAGTCTTGATGTCACCGAGTTGATGTCTTGCCCATCGATCCCAATGTAACCGCGAATGACGCGTCCATCAGCAATGATTTTCTGCATGATCTTATTGGCGAGTGAGTAAGGAATCGCAAACGAAATTCCGTAAGTTTCAAGCTCAGTTGCTTGTTGGAAAGAAGCTGTGTTGATGCCCACCAGTTCTCCGCGGGTATTAACCAGCGCGCCACCAGAGTTACCCTCGTTGATAGCAGCGTCAGTCTGTATGAACGCCTGGTGACCGTCGGCACTTATCGACGAACGTCCTGTTGCCGAAATAATGCCAAAAGTGGTCGTTTGGCCAAGATTGTAGGGATTACCTATCGCAAGAACCACATCGCCTACTTTGGGTTTGTAGTCTGGATTAAGGGGGATCACCGGCAGGTTTTCACCCTCAATGCGCAGAATAGCGATGTCTGTGCGGCGATCTTTACCGACCAATTGTGCCGCCGCCAAGCGACCATCTTGGAGTGCGACGATCACTTGATCAGCTTGGGCAACCACATGATAGTTGGTAATGATGTAGCCTTTTTCACTGGCGATAACACCCGAGCCCAAACCTTGAATGGAGAGTTCCGAGCGATCACTCTCGGTGTACTTGCGACTATAAATGTTGACTACTGCTGGTGCGGCTTTACGTACCGCGTGATTAAAAGAAATCGGTACGGGAGAGTTTGCATCACTGCTTTGTTCTACCTCTGCGGGAAGAATGCTAGAGCGCAAAGAGGGGACTGTGACTAATAGTAAGGCTGCCGTTGCTAAGCCTAAGCCAACAGAACGCAATAGGAATTGCAGCATACTTCCCTCATAGATGGTAATAAAGTGAATAAGTTGGGGAAGAATAGCACTAGATAACTAGAGAAGAAAAGGACAGCCGGGTGATGGGCTGTCCGTTTACAAGCGATATCGCGTTTTATTGATTGAAACCGTTAGCGTATAACAAGGTAAATGCTGCGGTCACCACGTTGAATGTTGAGGGCGAGTACACCAGGCTGTTTGTCGAGAACTTTCCTAAACTCGGCCAAGTTTTTCACGCGTTTACGATTCACACCGATTATGATGTCGCCTTCTTGTAGCTGATACGCTTCCGCTTTTGACCCGGCTTCAATGGCACTAACCTTGACACCTTGAACTTTATCGCTGGCGTTGGTGTTGGTTAATTCTGCACCTGACAGACCGTCGTGCAGTTTGTCCGCAGTCGTCTTGACATTGTTCTGTTCGCCGAGCACCACATCGTAGGTGCGCTCCTTACCATCACGCACAATCCCTAGAGTGATCTCTTTACCGGCTCCCAGAGTCGCGACTTTTGCACGTAACTCACTAAAGGAATTGATCGATTTACCGTTGACCGAGACAATCACGTCGCCAGCTTCAAGCCCTGCTTTATCTGCGGCGCTATCTGGGACGACTTGGCTAACAAACGCCCCTTTGCTCGATTCATAGCCAAGCGCCTCAGCCAACTCGGAAGTGATCTCCCCGCCTTGCACGCCCAGCATGCCACGTTTGACTTCGCCAAATTCTAAGATTTGCGCGGCCAGGTTATTCATCATGTTAGACGGAATCGCAAAACCGATACCGACGTTGCCACCGTTCGGTCCAAGAATAGCCGTATTGATACCGATCAGTTCGCCATTAAGGTTAACCAAGGCGCCCCCTGAGTTACCACTGTTGATCGCCGCGTCAGTTTGGATAAAGTTTTCAAAGTTTTCGATATTAAGCCCGCTGCGGCCCAGTGCAGAGACAATACCCGAGGTGACCGTTTGACCAAGACCAAACGGGTTACCGATGGCGACCGCAAAATCACCGACTCGCAGTTTGTCTGAGTCTGCAATTTTTACTTCGGTGAGGTTTTTGGCTTTTTCCAGTTTGAGCAGAGCCACATCCGACATTTGGTCTCCACCGATAAGCTCGGCGTCGTACTCGCGACCATCATGCAGTTTGACGCGAATCTTTTCTGCGCCATTGATGACGTGATAGTTGGTTACAATGTGGCCTTTGTCGGCATCAATGATAACGCCCGAGCCTAATCCTCGAAATGGGCGCTCTTGAAGCTGCTCAGTCGGGAAATCAGGACCAAAGAAAAAACGAAATTGTTCGGGGATATGCTGTTTAGAGACCTGTGTGCCTTCAACGGAAATGCTGACCACAGCAGGTGTGACTCTTTCCAGCATGGGGGCTAGGCTCGGCATCTGTTCGCCGTTCATCGCAACAGGCAGCGCCGCGGTTGCTTGAATCGGGGTGATGATTGAACTTAAGCTGAGAGATAGAACTGTTAATGCGAGCAAAGGTTTTTTCATCGGATACTCCTAATAAATTAACATCCCATATGACGAATATTTGTACGAAATATCAGAATTCAAGGGACAGTTATCAGGAGTTATGACTCAAAAACCTTTGCAAAGTTCAGCAGACTAAGATTGCAATTATGACGCTTTTGCTGAGACGACGTCTTGAGAGTCTAGGATCTCTTTCTGTTGCTCTTTAAGTAAACCTGTCGATCCAGACGCGTAATCTTTGGGTGCTTCACTTAATGGTTGGATGTCGGCGGTTTGGCGCACTTCATCATGTTCCTCACCTTGATGATGAGCAATTTTCTTCACAAATGGATTGTCTTGATCAGGGATATTCGGCAGAAGTTCGCTTGAGGTCTTCGCCATGTGTTGGTAGAGCTTAGTGTACTCTTTACCTAAGGAGTCCAACATGTCTGCAGTTTGGGCAAAGTGATCGGTTAGGTCTTGTTTTTGCTGCTCCAACTCAAACTTCGCACTATCTAAATCTTTCTGTACGCTTTTCTGTTTCTTGTAGCTCGGTGTGGTGAGACGAGAGAGGGCGACACCAAGTACCAGACCAACAAGCAAGCCTACTAGGGCATAAATCCAAGGCATATTTGCTCCTTATCATTGTTATTTAACATGTTTTTTACTGGTTAGTTACACATGTTCAAACGACATGGTACTATGAGTGCTTAAGCCAATAAAGCAAAATGCATGTGCTCTACATAGCAGTTTAACAGTCTTCTTCACTAGGTAACGAAGCGATGACGCCATTAGAAATCTACCAAAAAGATATAAAAGAACACGGTTTTCAAAAAGATGCGGCTCAACTTCAGGCGGTTTCGGCACTAGATAAACTCTTTCATGAGTTTGTTGATTACATGGCGACGCCGGTAGAGAAACCATCAGGGTGGCGCAAATGGTTCAGTAAAGAGACTCCACCGCCTCAAGTGCCAAAAGGCATTTATTTCTGGGGAGGTGTAGGGCGTGGAAAAACCTATCTGGTCGATACCTTTTTCTCAGCCTTACCCAGCGACAAAAAAATGCGTGTCCACTTTCACCGTTTTATGTACCGCGTACATGATGAATTAAATGCGTTGGGTGAGGTGAACGATCCGCTGGAAATTGTCGCCGATAAATTTAAAGCGGAAGCTGACATTATCTGCTTTGACGAGTTTTTTGTCTCTGATATCACTGATGCCATGATCTTGGGCACCTTGTTCCAAGCCCTGTTCAAGCGTGGTGTGATTCTTGTCGCTACGTCCAATATTCCACCTCAAGAGCTTTATCGTAATGGGTTGCAACGAGCACGTTTTCTGCCCGCGATAGAGTTGATCGAAGCCAATTGTCACGTACTTAATGTCGATAGTGGAATTGATTATCGATTGCGCACGCTTGAGCAGGCGGAGATCTACCACTTTCCATTAGATGCGCAAGCGGACAAAAACTTGCGCCACTATTATGAGCAGTTGGTCGGAGAGAATAAGCAGATCCAAACTACGATTGATATCAACCATCGCAAAATTGCTGTCATACAAGCCTCAGATGGCGTATTGCATGCGAGTTTCGAGCAGTTGTGTCAGTCTGCTCGTAGCCAAAATGATTACATTGAAATGTCGCGAATTTACCACACTGTATTGTTGGCCGATGTGAAGCAAATGGACCGAACCATCGATGATGCAGCAAGGCGCTTTATTGCTTTGGTCGATGAGTTTTACGAGCGCCATGTAAAGTTGATTATTTCTGCGGAAGTTGCTTTAGAGGCGTTGTATAGCGGTGGGCAGTTGGAGTTTGAGTTTAAGCGTTGTCAGTCACGACTGATTGAAATGCAAAGCCATGAATACCTTGCCAAGGAGCACTTGGCTTAAGCTAGGCAGTTCCTCGCTTGATGCTTGAAAAAAAATGGATTTTTTTGCCAAAAAAAGGTGATTTTTTCAACTGACTTCTCTATAATCCTGCGACCCACCGTTACTGCAGACCTTGATTATCGAAGGTATTTCGACATAACGGGTCGAGAGTGCCAACCACTCGAAGGGGTGTTGACTGGACTCTTAGTCAGTGGGAGCGAAAGCTCCTTAAGTGTAAATTTAAATAATTAACGGGTTATTATTAGCATGAAAACTTTCGTTGCTAAACCAGAAACTGTAAAACGCGACTGGTACGTTGTAGACGCTGAAGGTAAAACTCTTGGCCGTCTAGCAAGTGAAATTGCATCTCGCCTACGTGGCAAACACAAAGCTGAATACACTCCACACTGTGACACTGGTGATTACATCATCGTTGTTAACGCGGAGAAAGTTACTGTAACTGGTAACAAAGCTAAAGGTAAGATTTACTACCGTCACTCTGAATTCCCAGGTGGCCTAAAGTCAATCAGCTTCGAGAAGCTAATTGATCGTAAGCCTGAGATGGCTCTTGAGCTAGCAGTTAAAGGTATGCTACCACGTGGTCCTCTAGGCCGTGCTATGTACCGTAAGCTGAAAGTTTACGCTGGCGCTGAGCACAACCATGTTGCTCAACAACCTCAAGTACTAGACATCTAATCGGGGATTTCGAAAATGGCAGAGAATCAATACTACGGCACTGGCCGTCGCAAAAGCTCAGCTGCGCGTGTTTTCATTAAACCAGGCAGCGGCAACATCGTAATCAACAAGCGTAGCCTTGATGAGTACTTCGGTCGTCCAACTTCTCGCATGGTTGTTAAACAGCCTCTAGAGCTAGTTGAACTAACTGAGAAACTAGACCTTTACGTTACTGTTAAAGGTGGCGGTATTTCAGGTCAAGCAGGTGCTATCCGTCACGGTATCACTCGCGCTCTAATGGAATACGATGAGTCTCTACGTCCTACTCTACGTGCAGCTGGTTACGTTACTCGTGACGCTCGTTGCGTTGAACGTAAGAAAGTTGGTCTACGTAAAGCACGTCGTCGTCCACAGTTCTCAAAGCGTTAATCTTTTTTCGAAAAGATTCGCTTCCAATATTCGTATTGGAATGTGGCGTCAAAAGCCTGGCTTATTGCCAGGCTTTTTTGTTTTTCGACTCCAAAAAAATCCCACCTCACCCGTACTTACTGATTGTTTTGTCGCAGTTATACCGCTTTTGTGACCTCATAGGCGATTCGCCTCACAAATGTTACAAAAAGGTAGCTTTATCTTGTCAAAAAGTAGGGTTTTATTTATCATTTGCCATCAAATAAATACAACTAAATTCGTATTTTGTTAGCCATGCTCTTTAAGCGGAATAACAACAATCCACAAGGAGCAAATGGGAGAATGTTTGGATGAGCAATGCGCCTTTAAATAACGGTCGCAGACGTTTCTTAACTGCTACAACCGCGGTTGTGGGTGGTTTAGGGGCAGCTGCT
This sequence comes from Vibrio sinaloensis, assembly GCF_023195835.1. Classification (NCBI taxonomy): domain Bacteria; kingdom Pseudomonadati; phylum Pseudomonadota; class Gammaproteobacteria; order Vibrionales; family Vibrionaceae; genus Vibrio; species Vibrio sinaloensis. The sequence goes on from NZ_CP096199.1 coordinate 561,207, forward strand.
GTCGCCGTTCCTTTTATCAAATCTTGGAACCCAAGTGAAAAAGCCAAAGCGGCGGGTGCCCCTGTTGAAGTTGACATCGGTAAACTTGAAGAAGGGCAAATGGTACGTGTCGAATGGCGAGGTAAACCTGTTTGGGTTGTGCGTCGTGCACAGTCTGTGGTCGACACTCTGAAAGAGCTTGACGGTCAACTACGTGACCCTTCTTCAGGTGAAGAGCAGCAACCTACTTATGCTCAAAACGCTTACCGCTCAATTAAGCCAGAGTATTTCGTTGCTGTCGGTATCTGTACACACCTTGGTTGTTCACCTACTTATTTGCCTGACAGTTTCAGCGAGCAAGTTCAGGGTGTGAAATCTGGTTTCTTCTGTCCATGTCACGGCTCTAAGTTCGACATGGCTGGACGTGTTTTCCAAGGCGTACCAGCGCCATTAAACCTAGTTGTTCCTAAGCACATGTATCTTAGCGATACTAGAATTCTTGTCGGTGTTGACGAAGAAGGGGAGGCATAATGCAAGCTCTACTTGATTGGGTAGAAAAACGCATACCCGCAATGAATGCGTACAAGAAGCACCTTTCTGAGTACCCGATGCCAAAGAACTTTAACTTCTGGTATCTGTTTGGTTCGTTAGCGATGCTTGTTTTGGTCAACCAAATCCTGACTGGTATTTGGTTAACAATGAACTATGTACCGTCTGGGGATGGTGCCTTTGCTTCTATCGAATACATCATGCGCGATGTGGAATACGGTTGGTTGCTGCGTTACATGCACTCCACCGGCGCATCGGCTTTCTTCGTGGTTGTTTATCTGCACATGTTCCGTGGCTTAATCTACGGCTCATACCAGAAACCTCGTGAGCTGCTGTGGATCTTCGGCATGTTGATCTTCTTAGTCTTGATGGCAGAAGCCTTTATGGGTTACCTACTACCTTGGGGACAAATGTCTTACTGGGGTGCTCAGGTAATTATCTCGCTGTTTGGTGCTATCCCTGTTATCGGTGATGACTTGACGCTATGGATTCGTGGTGACTACGTTATCTCTGGTGCGACGCTAAACCGTTTCTTCGCTCTACACGTTATTGCTCTGCCAATCGTATTGCTGCTACTTATCGTGCTTCACGTTCTAGCACTGCACGAAGTGGGTTCAAATAACCCAGACGGTATCGAAACTAAGTTGCCAAAAGGCACTATGGGCGACGATTACCAGACTCAGTTCAAGTTCCATGACTACTACACTAAGAAATACGACATCATTGACTCGATTCCTTTCCATCCTTACGGAACGGTTAAGGATCTTATTGGTGTCGCTGGATTCTTGTTCTTGTTCTGTTATGTGTTGTTCTTCAATCCAGAAATGGGCGGTTACTTCCTTGAGCCACCTAACTTTGAAGCGGCAAACCCACTAAAAACACCTGAACACATTGCCCCTGTATGGTACTTCACGCCGTTCTACGCGATTCTGCGTGCGGTTCCAGACAAGCTGTTGGGTGTCATCGCGATGGGTGCATCAATTGCGGTGCTATTCGTACTGCCTTGGTTAGACCGTTGTCGTGTACGCTCTTACCGCTACCGCAGTAAGTTCCATTTATTCAATATCATCCAGTTTACGATCAGCTTTATTGCGTTGGGTATTCTAGGTGCGCTACCAGCGACACCAACTTACACGCTACTAGCTCAGATCTTCAGCTTAGCTTACTTCATGTTCTTTGTGCTGCTGTACTTCTACAGCAAAAACGAAGCGACTAAGCCACTACCAGAAAGGGTGACATTCAAATGAAAAAATGGATTGTAATTTTATTTGCAATGCTGCCTTCATTGGCGATGGCAGCGGGTGCTAACGTACCGCTTGATAAAGCAAACAACGATTTGACCGACCAAGCTTCATTGCAAAATGGTGCTAAGTTGTTCATGAACTACTGTTTTGGTTGTCACTCAGCGCAATACCAACGTTACGAGCGTGTTGCTCGTGATATCGGTATTCCGACGGATCTGCTTAAAGAGAACCTGATTTTTGATCCGAATGCCAAAGTGGGTGACTTAATGGAAAACGCGATTCCAGACGAGTCAGCAGCGAAATGGTTTGGTGCTCCACCGCCGGATCTAACTCTGGTAGCACGTGTGCGTGGCACCGACTGGCTGTACACTTACTTGCGCTCATTCTACTCAGATCCTAGCCGACCATTTGGTGTGAACAACATTGTATTCCCAAGTGTTGGTATGCCTCACGTGCTTGAAGAGTTACAAGGCATCCCAACTCCTGTCTACGAAACGCATGTCGTAGACGGTGAGGAAGTGACAAAAGTGGTTGGTATCGAGACTGACGGAACTGGGGAAATGAACGACGAGGAATACGACAGCGCTGTTCGTGATCTGGTCAACTTCCTAGAGTACTCGGGTGACCCTGTGAAGCTTGAGCGTCATGCGCTAGGCTGGTGGGTGATGGCCTTCTTGGTTATCTTCACTATCGTCGTGGTACTGCTTAAGAAAGAGTATTGGCGTGATGTGCACTAATTGTGCTAACATACCGTGCTAATTCCCAATTTTTGAACTTAACAATGGAGGCTTAGCCTCCATTGTTTTTATATTTGTAAGTGTGCTGGAGGGCTCCATGGCTGTAGCTGCCAATAAACGTTCTGTGATGACTCTATTTTCAAGTGCATCTGATATGTATAGCCATCAGGTACGTATTGTTCTAGCAGAGAAAGGTGTAAGTGTTGAAGTTGAGCTTGTCGATGAGGCAAATCTGCCGGCAGAGCTGATTGAACTTAACCCATACAAAACCGTGCCAACTTTAGTTGACCGTGAACTAGCGCTTTACGATTCAAAGATCATCATGGAATACCTAGATGAGCGTTTTCCTCATCCACCATTGATGCCTGTATATCCAGTGGCACGTGGTAATAGTCGTCTAATGATCTACCGTATCGAAAAAAACTGGTACACGTTGGCAGAAAAAATCGTTAAAGGTAGTGCTGAAGAAGCAGAAGCGGCGCGCAATAAGCTACGTAACGACTTACTGACGCTTGGCCCTGTGTTTGCTGAATACGAATACTTCATGAGCGAAGAGTTCAGCTTGATCGATTGTTACCTAGCACCTTTGCTATGGCGTTTGCCGCAACTTGGTATCGAACTGGTTGGCCCTGGTTCAAAAGAGCTGAAGATTTACATGAACCGTGTATTTGAGCGCGACTCATTCCTTGCTTCACTGACTGAAGCTGAGCGTGAAATGCGTCTGGTTCGTTAATCGGCGTCAAGATGGATATTGTAAATATGACACCACGCCGCCCATATATGCTTCGTGCGTTTTATGAGTGGTTGGTGGATAACGAATTGACTCCGCACCTTGTTGTTGCAGCAGAGATGCCAGGTGTACGTGTTCCGCTTGAGTTTGTTCAAGATGGCCAAATCATCTTGAACATTGCACCAAGAGCAGTCGGCAATTTAGAGCTTGGTAACGAAGCCATTACCTTTAACGCTCGTTTCAGTGGTCGTCCTCACTCGGTGATTGTGCCACTCTACGCAGTTCAAGCTATTTATGCCCGTGAGAATGGTGCAGGAACCATGTTTGAACCAGAAGATGCGTATTCGGAGGAGTTTCAAGAGCCCGAACTTGAGGAAGTGACAGAAGAGTCACAACCGCTTAGCGTGGCGACTGAAAGTGAACAGGTTGACCCTGAAGATCCACCAAGACCGAAAGGTCGCCCAAGTCTTAGGGTAATAAAATAAAAAAAAGCAGCGATTAAACGCTGCTTTTTTATTGTCTATACCGTGCCTGGTTACTCTTGGTAAAACGCGCGAATCACTTGTTTCACACCTGAAATATTACGTGCGATATCAGTGGCCATATCGGCATGTTGCTCGGAGACATAACCGAGTAGAAACACTTCTTTGTCTTCAGTGATCACTTTGATCTTGACGCCACTTAGTTCTGATTCAGCCAACAGTGCTGATTTTACTTTGGTGGTGATCCAGCTATCGTGGCTGATCTCCCCCATTGAGAGTGGCGTTTTAACACGGAGTTGGTTGTGAATAGTCTTCGCCCCCTTTATTTCTCGGGCTTGACTCTCGAACTCGCGTTTTAGTTGTTCTGTGTTGGCTTGTCCCATCAATACCACAGTGCCATTGTATGAGCTGGCGGTTATACGTGCGTTGCCACGAAACGGCGCCTTGTTACCAATGCCAGCGACCTCGAACTCGATGTTGTTATCGTTCCATATCTCTTGGGTCGAACGTGGATCAATTACAATGCTAGCCGTAGTTGCGGCACCAGCAACGAATAATCCGGCACAACCGGTCAGGGTCAGTGTGACTAAAAAAGTGGTGATTAATTTAAACCGTTTCATTGCTTACTCTTCGTGCGCTGGAAATAATACTTGGTCGATAAGGTCGCATAAGCAGTGCAGCGTCACCATATGCACTTCGTGAATTCTGGCCGTTCTGTGAGAAGGGATACGGATTTCGACGTCGTGCTCACCCAGCAAGCCCGCCATCTCACCCCCATCTTTACCGGTTAAGGCGATAATGGTCATGTCGCGAGTCACCGCCGCTTCCATTGCTTTGATGATGTTCTTGCTGTTACCACTGGTCGATATTGCTAAAAGGATATCTCCTGCCTGACCAAAAGCTCGGACTTGCTTGGAAAAAATCTCTTGATAGTGGTAGTCATTGGCAACCGCCGTCAATGTGGTGTTGTCTGCGGTCAGCGCCATTCCAGGCAGGCTAGGGCGCTCAGTTTCAAAGCGGTTAAGAAGGCAAGAGACAAACTGTTGCGCGTTAGAAGAAGAGCCGCCATTGCCACAACAAAGAATCTTATTGCCATTGAGTAAACTGGCGACCATAGCTTGCGCGGCATGGGTGATCGCGTCTGGTAACGCTTCTGCTGCCGCGATCTGAATTTGAATGCTTTCTGTGAAACTATCTTTAATGCTGTCTAGCATCGATTATCCTTGAGTAATTGCGTTTTTTATCCACTCGACTTGGTCGCCGTGTTGGTGAATTGCCACTAAATCGAAGCGAAAATCTGATGAATAGACCGACAATCCCTGTTTGAGCAGCCACAGGTTAGCTGCTTTGATCAACTTATTGATTTTACTACGGGTAACGGTTTCGGCAGCGTGTCCGAAACTCTGGCTTCGTCGGTAGCGAACTTCGACGAACACAATCGTGTGCCCATCGCGCATGATCAGGTCTATCTCTCCACCTTTGACCGTGAAGTTTCGCTCAATTGGCGATAAGCCGCAACTGATAAGATACTTTTCTGCTGCGGCTTCATAGTGCTCTCCTTGAGCACGAGGGTTATTGGGCACTATGCTCAGCCCAACTGAGTTCTCGTTGCACGATACAGTTTTGATCAATACTCAGCACACCGGTGTTGCCGTCGACGGTATAACCATTGACGACTTTCATCTGTGGCAGGTGCTCCATCAAACGGTAAGCATCCATACCTAGAGCTTGTAGACGCTTTTCAGCGTTGGAGTCTTTCGGCCACAATGTGTCCATTTGTGCTTGTAGCGCGTCGTTCGGCTGGATCAGCAATGGAATATCGCTGTACATCACCCCAGAAAGATCCTCATACTGCTGACGACCGCTGTTACTGCGCGAGTTTGAGTACAGCTTAGGTGGCAAAGTATCAGGGTTGATGGCCACTTCAATAAATGGCTTGATCAGTGTTAGCTCTGAGCTTTTGGCCACGATATAAACCGCATCGATATCACGGCGGCTGCGCGGCTGGCTCTCGAGCGGGATATCAAGTAGCGCTTCCATTTGCGCGATGTTTTGTTGGCTACTCTGCAGGCCAAACACTTTATTGATGTCTCTTTGTAACTGACGCTTGTCACCAAATAAGTTGACGGCAACTTGGTTGTCGCTGTATTTCTGCCACTCTTGTTCAAACGCCTCGACCACGCGACTGCCGAGTCGGCCTTGTGGCGCCAAAATGAGTGGGTACTGATAACCTTGCTTGGCCAAATGCTTCGCCGCTTGTGCGACCTCTTGCTCCGGAGATAAAGCTAGATAGCAGGTGTTGTTTCCGGCCTGAATCTCTTCGGGAATATTCAGCGCTAGCGTTGGGAGAGATTGAGTAAAGCTGGCTTGGGCTGCTTGAAGTTTTTCAATGTTCTCTTTGAGCAGCGGCCCGACAATCGAGTCAATCTGCTTCTCGACGAGTGTCGCTTCAAGTTCTTCAATCGAAATGGTGTTGGTGTCGATCACCGTTAAGGTTGCTTCTGTATCTCTGGCTTGGTCATTCATCATTTCTAGAATGAAGCCATCACGGATCAACTGGGCTTGCTTGGCAAACTTGCCACTCAATGGTAGTAGCAGCGCGGTATTGACCGGCTTAGTGATCTCCAAAGCGAGAATGTCGAGTAGCGCTTGCGGAGTGTCGACGGCGGCTGGGTGAGTTGGGTTTTCCGCTAACCATTGCTCGATGGATGTTTTTAGCTGTGGAAGATTGTTCGCTAAGCCTTTGCTAAGCGCTGCAAGCTCGAGCCAAGCGTAAAAGCGACGATTGGTCTCTTGCGCTTGATATTGTTGTAAAGCGCTTGCTGAGTATGGGCTCAGGTTGCTCCAAATAACTTCAGAGGACAATGCTTGCGCTGCCTGATCTTGATAGCGACTGGCAAGTGAGGTTTCGCGCGCGGCATTTATTAGGTCGTTTTGCTGGTTAAATAAGTCGGCGCGCAGTTGATGGTAGCTTAACCATTGCGCATCGACCAGCTGCCAACTTGGCTGAAAGTTGAGGGTTTCTAATGCTTGTGTGTATTGCTCTTGCGCGACCAACAGCTCAGCTTGCGCCAGTTGCCATTCGGCCTGTTGCATCTCATTCAAGGATTGGCGCGCCAGGCGTTTGATGAGCAATTGCGCTTGAGTGGCATCACCCGCTTCAACAGATGCTTTGAGCGCCATGATCAGCCAGTCGTTTTGTAAGGCTCCTTGGCTGCTGTCAGCGCGCATCAAGTAAGTTTGCATCGGCTGGTTAGGATCTAAGGTGATATCGACACTTTGTGGCGCCTTAGGTGCAGAAGAACAGGCCGCCAGAGTGACAGCAAGTGCTACAGGAGTCAGTAAGCGTGTTACAATGCGACGCTTGTGGTTAGTGTTAGCCATGAGTTCTTTATCAAATCCGTATAAAATTGTGTCTATATTAATCGTTGAAGTGATGGTAAACAAATGACAGATAATAAAACCTTACCAAATGAGGTTCCGACTCTATATATCGTTCCGACTCCCATTGGTAACTTAGGCGATATCACTCAGCGAGCAATAGAGGTACTGAACAGCGTCGATCTTATCGCTGCAGAAGATACCCGTCACACCGGTAAATTGTTGTCACACTTCAATATCCAAACCAAAACTTTCGCTCTACATGATCATAATGAACAGCAGAAAGCGCAAGTGTTAGTCGATAAATTGTTGGCCGGGCACTCAATTGCACTGGTTTCTGATGCGGGCACCCCATTAATCAGCGATCCAGGATACCATCTTGTAACCCAATGTCGTCAGGCTGGGGTTAAAGTTGTCCCTTTACCTGGGGCTTGTGCGGTGATCACGGCCTTAAGTGCATCAGGTCTTCCGTCTGATCGATTCAGCTTTGAAGGTTTTTTACCGGCGAAGAGTAAGGGGCGTAAAGATAAGTTTCTGGAAATCGCTAAAGCAGAACGTACCTGTGTTTTCTATGAGTCGCCACACCGTATTCTTGATTCACTAGCCGATATGCTTGAAATTCTGGGCCCTGAACGTGAGGTGGTACTGGCACGTGAGCTGACCAAGACTTTCGAAACGATTCAAGGTATGCCGCTAGGCGAGCTGATTGAATGGGTGAAAGCGGACGAGAACCAACAGCGTGGTGAAATGGCGCTGTTGATTCACGGCTACCGTACAACGGCAGAAGACACCTTACCAGACGAAGCGACTCGCACTCTCGCTATCCTGACTAAAGAGTTACCGCTGAAGAAAGCGGCGGCGATGGCGGCGGAGATCTACAACCTGAAAAAGAACGCCCTCTATAAGTGGGGGTTAGAGAATCTTTAAGTTTCGAGTTTCGAGTATCTAATCACTCGTAGCTCGTAGCTATCTAGTCGTCTATTTTTTGATCGCTTAGCGTGCTCATTTCATCATATCTGTGATCTCGCTAGACACTGGCCCCTGAACTCTATACAATCCGCCCTCGGAGTCGACTGGGTAGTCGCTGCTTTGTTGATGTCCTTCGGGAGACTGACGTTGAGGTCCTTTGGGAAACTGACGTTGACGTCCTTCGGGAGACTGACAAAGGGGAGGAAAGTCCGGGCTTCATAGAGCAAGGTGCCAGGTAACGCCTGGGGGGCGCAAGCCCACGACAAGTGCAGCAGAGAGAAGACCGCCGATGGCCCGTAAGGGAACAGGTAAGGGTGAAAGGGTGCGGTAAGAGCGCACCGGACGACTAGTAATAGTTCGTAGCAGGGTAAACTCCACCTGAAGCAAGACCAAATAGGCCTCCACATTGCGTTGCTCGCGTAAGGAGGCGGGTAGGTTGCTCGAGCCAGTGAGTGATTGCTGGCCTAGACGAATGGCTACCGCCGCGCAAGCGGAACAGAACCCGGCTTATGTGTCGGCTCCACCTATTCGAGACCCATCGTAACGTTATCGGTTATGATGGGTTTTTTGCTTTTAATTGACCAAATTAATCTCCTTGAGATTAAACTTAGCGCAAAATCACGTGTTCTCACTCGCTAGTGGTGGCGATAAGCCGCTAAATCAGTACACTGGAGAATCTGAATTCGTTAATGCGACAGCCACATGAGATAACTATGACCGAAGCATTTAAACACATATCCGTACTTCTAAATGAATCCATCGATGGTTTAGCCATTAAGCCAGACGGTATCTATATTGACGGTACATTCGGTCGTGGCGGTCATAGCCGTACTATTTTGTCGAAACTCGGGGAGCACGGTCGCCTTTACAGTATCGATCGCGACCCTCAGGCCATCGCTGAAGCAGCAAAAATGGATGATCCTCGCTTTACCATCATCCACGGCCCTTTCTCCGGTATGGCAGAGTATGCCGCTGAGTACGAGCTTGTGGGCAAAGTGGATGGCGTTCTGCTTGATCTCGGTGTTTCGTCGCCGCAACTTGACGATGCCGAGCGTGGTTTCAGCTTTATGAAAGATGGTCCGCTTGATATGCGAATGGACCCGACCTCTGGGATTCCTGTTTCACAGTGGCTGATGGAAGCGGACTTAGACGATATTACCTGGGTGATTCGCGAGTTTGGTGAAGACAAACATGCGCGACGTATTGCCAAAGCCATCGTCGCCTACCGTGACAACGAAGAGAATGAACCACTGACGCGCACCAGCCAGTTAGCTAAGCTGATTTCTGATGCGGCGCCAAAAAGCTTCAAAGAGAAAAAACACCCGGCGACGCGCGCATTTCAAGCTTTTCGTATCTACATCAACAGTGAACTGGAAGAAATTGATACTGCACTAAAAGGTGCGGCAAGCATTTTGGCGCCTCAGGGACGTTTATCTGTGATTAGCTTCCATTCTCTGGAAGACCGTATGGTCAAACGCTTTATTCGCAAAGAGAGCAAAGGGCCAGAAGTACCGCATGGGATTCCAATGACCGAAGCACAAATTCGTGCACTCGGCAGCGCCAACTTAAAACCTGTGGGTAAAGCGATTAAACCCTCAAAGCAAGAAGTTGAGGAGAATGCTCGCTCACGCAGCTCAGTTCTGCGTATTGCTGAGAAGCTGTAAAGTACCATGAGCACCGCCAAGCCTAATCTTGCCAAACTGATCGCGCTGGACCTGCTGGGGGCTGGTCGCGTCCCGTTGATCATGCTGGTGCTGATTTTTGCCAGTGCGATGGGGGTGGTTTTTACCACTCACCATACCCGACAAGCGGTCACGGAAAAGGACCAAGCTTTGGTTGAGCGAGAGAGGCTAGACAACGAATGGCGAAATCTACTGCTCGAAGAGACCGCACTCGCTGAGCACAGTCGAGTTCAAGATATTGCTAAGGGCGAACTGGAAATGAAACGCCCTGATTCCGACAAAGAAGTCATTGTTAATCTGCCATGAGCAAGAAAGTCACCGCCGCTGAAGCGAAAACACACCCTGAGCGCCCTACGTTAATCCGTTGGCGTTTTTACTTATTGTTAGTCTTTGTGTTTGGTGCTTTTGCCGCACTGGCAGGGCGAATTGCTTACATCCAAATTATTGAGCCTGACAACCTGATCAAACAAGGTGATATGCGCTCGATCCGTGCCAAAACCTTACATTCTGCTCGAGGTATTATCTCTGACCGTAACGGCGAGCCGTTAGCGGTGAGCGTACCGGTCGAAGCGGTTTGGGCTGATCCGGCGACCATTTTCAAAAAGGGTGGGTTGCAAGAGATTAACCGTTGGTATGCGCTCGCCGATGTTCTTGGGCTCGAACGTCAAGAGCTTATCGATAAAATCAATCGCAATAAGAGTCGTCGTTTTATCTATTTGCAACGGCAGGTAAGCCCAGCGATGGCCAACTATATTCGCGAGTTAAAACTGTCCGGAGTCGGCCTCAAAGCGGAGTCAAAACGTTACTATCCTGCTGGTGAAGTGAGTGCTCATTTGGTCGGGGTGACCGGGATTGATGGTCATGGTCTGGAAGGCGTCGAGCGTAGCTATGACAAATGGCTGACGGGGGAAGCAGGCAAGCGCATCATTCGTAAAGACCGTTATGGGCGTGTGGTGGAAAACATTTCACTGGAAGAGCGTGAAGAGGGTAAACCGCTAGAATTGACCATAGACCAACGCGTTCAGGCGATTGCTTATCGTGCGATTAAGCAAGCGGTGGCGGACTATCGAGCTACATCAGGGTCGGCAGTCGTGCTCGACGTCAAAACCGGGGCAGTGCTCGCCATGGTGAATGCGCCCTCTTATAACCCGAATAATCGCTCCGATCTTCAATCTGCGAAAATGCGTAACCGGGTCATCACGGACGCGTTTGAGCCGGGCTCAACAGTGAAGCCTTTTGTGGTGCTGGCCGCGCTTGAAAATGGCGTCGCGGATGACAACACAGTGATAGACACGGGCAACGGTATTATGCAGATCGGTGGCAGCCGCGTGCGTGATACCTCGAAAGTCGGCAAGGCCGATTTAACCACCATATTGAAAAAATCCAGTAACATCGGTGTGGCTAAACTGGCCCTCGACATGCCGCTTGAGGCGCTGTTGGGTATGTACAGTTCGGTCGGCTTTGGTGAGCTTTCAGGGCTGAACTTAGTGGGGGAAACTCAAGGTATTTTTCCCAATCGGCGCCGTTGGTCGAAATTTGAAATCGCAACTCTTGCTTTCGGTTACGGCCTTACCATCACCCCACTGCAACTTGCTCATGCCTACGCAACCTTAGGCAACTTAGGTGAGTACCAACCGATACATATTATCGAAAACAATCAGCTTGACCTTTCAAAGCAGGTCATTGACCGCGACAACGCCCGTAAAGTATTGGCGATGCTCGAAACCGTGACTCAGCCAGGTGGTACCGCAACCAAAGCCGCCGTGCCGGGGTATCGAGTCGCTGCCAAAACCGGAACCTCACGCAAAGCGATTGCGGGGGGATATGGCGATGAGTATTTTGCTTATACGGCCGGCGTTGCTCCCGCCAGCAATCCTCGGGTGGCGCTGGTGGTGGTGGTCAATGAACCTCAAGGTGACAACTATTATGGCGGCTCTGTGGCTGGCCCTGTGTTTGCAGAAATCCTTAAAGGGACGTTGCAGATCCTCAATGTCGCGCCCGATGAAAACCGTTTTAAACAAGATTAAGTGAGTAAACCATGCCCAAGGAAATGACGTTATCGACCTTGCTCTCTCCATGGCTGGACCTAAGTGCAAATGACGTTGGCCAAATTGGCGTAAGCGAACTTGAGCTCGACAGTCGCAAAATAACCCATGGCAAGACCTTTGTCGCGATAAGAGGCCATGCACTTGATGGTCGCCGTTTCATTGCTTCTGCGGTTGAAAATGGCGCCAACGCCGTGATCGCAGAGGCCTGCGTTGAGCATGCACATGCGAGTGTTGAGTACCACGCGCAAGTTGCGGTGATCTACGTGGAACAGTTATCGGCGCATCTGTCTGAGTTAGCGGGTCGCTTGTATCCATTACAGAAGAATCGTTTGATTGGTGTCACCGGCACTAATGGCAAGACCACCATCTCGCAGTTGATTGCGCAGTGGCTTGAACTGATTGGTCACAAAGCGGCGGTGATGGGAACCACAGGCAATGGTTTCTTATCTGACTTACAACCAGCGGCCAATACCACTGGTAATGCCATCGAAGTTCAACACACTCTCTATGGCTTGCAGCAGCAAGGCGCTGAATACACGGCACTTGAGGTTTCATCACACGGGCTAGTTCAAGGGCGTGTTAAGGCGCTGCCTTTCTCCATCGGTGTATTTTCTAACCTAAGTCGTGATCACCTCGATTATCACGGCACCATGGAACAATACGCGGAAGCTAAGTTTATGCTGTTTGGCGATCACCATTGCCAGCATGCCGTGATCAATAGTGACGATCCGGTTGGTGCGAACTGGCTGGAACGTTTGGATAATGCGGTAGCAGTATCGTTGCAACCAAGCCAACATCCACGTGCGGTGTGGGCAAAGAGTGTTCGCTACTCTGAGTCTGGTATCTCATTGGAGTTTGATGGCCTTTTCGGTCAAGGCGAGATGACCGCACCGCTGATTGGTGAGTTTAACGCTAGTAATCTATTGTTGGCGATGACCACGCTGCTTGTGCTAGGGGTTAATAAACAGCGTTTATTGGAGACAGCTAGTGAGTTGAAGCCAGTGTTAGGACGAATGGAGCTGTTCTCCGCACCCGGCAAAGCTAAGGTCGTGGTCGATTATGCACACACACCGGATGCGCTCGAGAAGGCTTTAATGGCGCTGCGCGTTCACTGTCAGGGCAAGCTATGGGCGATATTTGGCTGTGGCGGTGATAGAGATAAGGGCAAGCGGCCGATAATGGCCAGGATTGCTGAGAAACTGGCCGATCATCAAATCCTAACTGATGATAATCCACGCAGTGAATCGCCAAAGGCCATCGTGGACGATATGTTAGCGGGTATGCACTCTCCACAAAGCGCGATCGTTGAACACCATCGATTGGCCGCTCTTGAGCATGCGCTTCATCATAGCTCAGAGCAAGACATCATTTTGCTCGCTGGCAAAGGCCATGAAGACTATCAAGTCATTGGCGATCAAACCATTTATTACTCTGACCGAGAGTCCGCAATGCAACTGTTGGAGCAAGCGTCATGATTTCATTAATGCTAAGTCAAATCGCCGATGCGCTTGACGCTGAATTGATTGGCGAAGATAGAGCGGTTGAGTCTGTCTCTACCGATACCCGTACGGTCGAGCCTGGTGCCCTGTTTGTTGCTTTAGTCGGAGAGCGCTTTGATGCCCATAATTTTACAGCGCAAGCGGTGGGAAGTGGCGCAGCTGCGTTGTTGGTCAGCCGAGTCGTTGAAGCGAACGTTCCTCAGCTATTGGTCCCAGACACTAAGATTGCGCTAGGTCAGCTAGGTTCATTGGTGCACCAAACCTGTCAAACCCCAACGGTCGGGATTACCGGCAGTGCAGGAAAAACGACCGTCAAAGAGATGGTCGCGAGCATATTGACGCAACAAGGCCGAGTACTGTTTACCGCGGGGAACTTCAACAATGACATTGGCGTCCCTTTAACACTTTTGCGCTCGACGCCAGAAGACGACTACGCCGTGATTGAAATGGGCGCAAACCATATTGGTGAAATTGCTTACACGACCAGTTTGGTTAAGCCCGATGTGGCCTTAGTTAATAATGTGGCCGCGGCACACCTTGAAGGTTTTGGCTCCATCGATGGGGTAAAACAAGCCAAAGGTGAAATATATCAAGGGCTACAACCTGGTGCGGTGGCGATCGTCAACTTAGACAGCAATGGCGGTGACTACTGGACAGAAGTATTGGCTGACAAGCAGGTTAAAACCTTTTCAGTCATCGACGACAGCGCCGACTACTTTGCCAAGCAGGTCAGTTTAAATGAGTTGGGTGAAGCGCAGTTTACCTTAGTGACCCCGGATACTGAGCTACCGATTAAGCTCGGTATCATCGGCCAGCATAATGTGGCGAATGCGCTCGCGGCTACTGCCTTGTCACTCGAAATGGGGGCAACGTTGACTATGGTGCAAACGGGCTTAGCGCTATTGAGTAAAGTCAAAGGTCGGGTAGAGATGATTGAACTTAACGACCAGATTAAGCTGATTGATGATAGCTATAATGCCAGTGTACCTGCTATGAAAGCAGCTGCTGATCTGTTGGCCAGCTTTGACGGTGTTCGTTGGTTAATTTTGGGTAATATGGCTGAGTTAGGCGATGAAAGTCTTGCACTTCACCGTCAAGTCGGAGAACATGCTGCCCCACTCAGATTTGAATACGTGCTGACCTATGGCGCTGATGCGAAAGCGATCAGCCAAGAGTGTGGGGGGCTTCATTTTGAAAGTCACCAAAGCATGATTGATTATATTAAACAGCAGATCACTCAGCATACTGATCAACCACAGACGCTGCTCGTCAAAGGGGCGAACAGTGCGGGAATGAGCCAAGTTGCGACTGCTGTCAAGGAGATGTATCCATGATTATTTGGCTCGCAGAGCTGCTACAGCCATATTTTTCATTCTTCCGCTTGTTCGAATACTTGTCGTTCCGTGCCATTGTTAGCGTGTTGACCGCGCTCGGCATCTCGCTGTGGATGGGGCCAATCATGATTCGCCGTCTGCAGTTGCTGCAAATAGGCCAAGTGGTGCGTAACGAAGGCCCAGAGTCTCACTTTAGCAAACGTGGTACTCCGACCATGGGCGGGATAATGATCTTAACCGCGATCATCACCACTGTGTTGCTTTGGACCGACTTGACCAACCCTTATGTGTGGGCAGTGCTGGCGGTATTGACTGGCTATGGGGCGGTGGGCTTTGTTGATGATTATCGCAAAGTGGTACGCAAAAATACCGATGGCCTGATCGCTCGCTGGAAATACTTTTGGCAGTCGGCGATTGCGTTGGTGGTCGCATTTGCGCTGTATGCGCATGGCAAAGATACCGCTGCTACTCAGCTGGTAGTGCCATTCTTTAAAGAGATCATGCCACAGCTCGGCTTGTTGTACATAGTATTGACCTACTTTGTGATTGTCGGTACCAGCAACGCCGTTAACCTCACCGATGGTCTGGATGGGCTAGCGATTATGCCGACTGTTTTGGTTTCGGCAGGCTTTGCAGCCATTGCTTGGGCAACAGGTAACGTCAACTTCGCGAATTATCTGCATATCCCTTACATCCCTCAAGCCTCTGAACTGGTAGTCGTGTGTACGGCTATTGTCGGTGCCGGACTAGGCTTCTTATGGTTCAACACCTACCCAGCGCAAGTGTTTATGGGTGATGTAGGCTCTCTCGCTTTAGGTGGGGCGCTGGGCACCATTGCCGTTTTGGTCCGTCAGGAGTTTGTTCTGGTGATCATGGGCGGTGTCTTTGTGATGGAAACTCTGTCGGTTATCCTCCAAGTCGGCTCGTACAAATTACGTGGTCAACGTATTTTCCGTATGGCACCTATTCATCATCACTACGAACTGAAAGGTTGGCCTGAGCCACGCGTTATTGTCCGTTTTTGGATTATTTCGATTGTGCTGGTTCTTGTCGGTCTCGCAACACTAAAAGTACGTTAAGGAACTTGTCTATATGGCCACTGCACGCTGGCAAGGAATAGATAAAGTGGTAGTTGTAGGGCTCGGTATGACCGGGCTCTCTGTCGTTAAGCACATCGCTCAATTGCCTCATCCTATTCAGATTAAAGTTATCGACACTCGCGCTGAGCCGCCTGGACGCGATCAATTACCGGATGGGGTTGAACTGCACAGTGGTAGCTGGCGAATAGATTGGTTGCTTGAGGCAGACCTGGTTGTGACCAACCCAGGTATTGCGTTAGCAACAGAGCAAATTCAGCAGGTATTACAGGCTGGTATCCCAGTCGTGGGTGATATCGAGCTTTTTGCCTGGCTGGTCGACAAACCAGTGATCGCCATTACCGGCTCAAATGGAAAAAGCACAGTTACCGATTGGACGGGTCAGGTAGCGAAAGCGGCGGGTATCAAGGTGGCCGTAGGCGGAAATATTGGCGTTCCTGCGCTCGATTTATTGATGCAAGAGGCCGATCTCTATGTGTTAGAGCTGTCGAGCTTTCAACTGGAGACAACCTCAACCTTGGCACCCGTGGCGGCGGCGTTTTTGAATCTTTCTGAAGATCACATGGATCGCTACCAAGGGATGGAGGATTATCGTCAAGCCAAGCTGCGCATTTTCGATCATGCAAAGTCATGCATCGTGAATGCAGACGACAAGCAGACCTACCCCAGTGGTGATAAAAACCTGGTTGAGTTTAGCTTAACCGAGCCAACGCAATACCATCTGGCCGTCCACTCCGGAGTGGAATATTTGTGCAAAGGGCAACAGCCGATTTGCGCAACGCAAGCGCTGTCTCTGGTGGGACGACATAATGTCGCCAATGCTTTAGTGGTGTTGGCACTGCTGAGTGAGGCGGGTGTTGATATCGAGAAGGGATTATCGGCATTAAAATCTTACAACGGACTGACACATCGATGTCAAGTTGTTGCGCATAATCAAGGCGTTAAGTGGGTTAACGACTCAAAGGCGACCAATGTAGCCAGTACCATGGCAGCGCTCGCTGGGCTGGAGCTTGCCGGTAAGCTCTATTTGCTAGTTGGCGGAGTGGGCAAAGGGGCTGATTTCAGTCAATTAGGTCCTGTGCTCGCCCCTCTTGATGTTCAGCTGTGCTGTTTTGGTCAGGATGGGGATCAGTTCATGTCGCTGCATCCCAGTGCGAAACGCTTTGACACAATGCACGAAATCATCCAGTGGCTGGCTCCACAAGTGCATTCGGGTGATATGGTGTTGTTGTCGCCTGCGTGCGCGAGTTTCGATCAATTTGATCACTTTATGGCACGCGGTGATGCCTTTACCGAGCTTGCCCAAGCTTACGCCTGAAAGACATAAGGAACTATGCAGATTCGAAACGTTTTCGCCAGTATCAAGCGCTGGGTGACCGCAGCGTCACCAGAGGTTCTGTATGACCGTCAACTGGTGTGGATCTCGCTCGGCTTGATGCTTACCGGACTGGTCATGGTGACTTCAGCGTCGTTTCCGATTAGTTCCCGCTTAACCGATCAACCTTTCCACTTTATGTTTCGTCATGCCATCTTTTTGGTGCTGGCGATGTCTGTGTCGGTGGCGATCTTACAAATTCCACTCAAACGCTGGTTACAGTTCAGTACTTGGTTGCTGTTGCTGTCGATCTTGCTGTTGATTGTGGTGTTAGTCGCAGGTAAATCCGTCAACGGGGCGTCGCGTTGGATACCTTTGGGCCTGTTTAATTTGCAGCCTGCCGAGGTCGCCAAGTTATCGCTGTTCATCTTTATGTCCGGTTACTTGGTACGGAAAAGTGAAGAAGTCCGCTCAAGCTTCTTCGGTGGCTTTATTAAGCCGATCATTGTCTTTGCGACGTTAGCAAGCTTACTCCTGCTTCAGCCCGATCTTGGAACGGTTATCGTGATGTTGGTGACCTTGTTCGGCATGCTGTTTATTGCCGGCGCCAAATTAACCCAGTTTTTAGCCTTGATGGTGGTGGGGCTGATGGCAGTGGCGACCCTCATCTACATCGAACCATACCGGATGCGGCGGGTCACTTCATTCATGGACCCATGGGAAGACCCTTTTGGTAGCGGTTATCAATTAACTCAGTCGTTAATGGCATTTGGTCGCGGCGAGTGGTTTGGTCAAGGGTTAGGCAACTCGATTCAAAAACTTGAATACTTACCAGAGGCGCACACCGACTTTGTGTTTGCGGTGCTGGCAGAAGAGCTCGGCTATGTTGGGGTCATACTGGTATTGATGTTGATATTCAGTCTGGTACTCAAAGCGATTTTTATTGGCCGCAAAGCGTTTGAAGGTGGACAGCTTTTCGGTGGTTACTTGGCATTTGGTATCGGCATTTGGTTTGCGTTCCAGTCGTTAGTGAACGTTGGCGCGGCGGCGGGTATGGTGCCGACCAAAGGGTTGACACTGCCCCTGATTAGCTACGGTGGTTCAAGTTTGATAGTGATGTCGGTAGCGGTATCTATATTGCTCCGCATCGACCATGAATGCCGCCTCGCGAATGCGGCAGAGAAGAAACAGACAGATGAAACAGAATAAACGATTGATGGTAATGGCCGGAGGGACGGGCGGTCATGTATTCCCTGGTCTTGCGGTTGCCAAACAACTGCAATCACACGGGTGGGAAATCCGTTGGCTTGGCACCGCCGACCGAATGGAAGCGGATTTAGTCCCCAAGCATGGTATAGATATCGACTTTATCAAGGTAAAAGGTCTACGAGGTCAAGGCATTGGTCGACTGATTAAAGCACCATGGCAGATTATCAATGCAATTTATCAAGCAAGAGCTCACATGAAACGTTGGCAGCCCGATGCCGTACTTGGCATGGGCGGTTATGTCAGTGGCCCTGGTGGAATCGCTGCTTGGTCGCTAGGAATTCCAGTTGTGCTGCATGAGCAAAATGCGGTCGCTGGATTAACCAATCAGTGGTTATCAAAAATCGCACGTAAGGTTTTTCAGGCCTTCCCTGGCGCTTTTCCAACCGCAGCTGTGGTTGGTAACCCGGTGCGTGAAGACGTGGTCGCGATTGAACCGCCTGCCACTCGGATGGCGCAGCGTAGCGGAGATATTCGGATTTTGGTCATGGGCGGTAGCCAAGGGGCACAGATTTTAAATCGTACCTTGCCTCAAGTTATGGCTCAATTAGGCCAAGGCTACCAAATTCGCCATCAAGCGGGGAAAAACAACCAGCAACAGGTGGCCGATGCCTATAGGCAGTATCAAGTTAGCAACGCAGAAACCGTCGAGTTTATTGATGACGTCGCAGACGCCTATCAGTGGGCGGATCTGTTGGTCTGCCGTTCGGGCGCTCTTACCGTCTCTGAGGTCTCAGCGGCAGGTATAGGCGCGATCTTTATTCCGTTCATGCACAAAGATAGGCAGCAAGCGCTGAATGCTGATCATCTTGTTGCTTGCGGCGCTGCCAAGATGATTGAGCAGGCGGATTTAACGGTAGAAGCGCTTAGAGATGAAATTCAAGCTCTAGACCGCGCAACTCTACTCAGCATGGCAGAAAAAGCACGCTCGGCGGCGAAACTAGACGCAGACAAAGTCGTGGCTCAGGCGATTATTACTCTGACCCAGTAACGAGAAGATTTATGACAGTTCAACACAGACAAGATTTAGCTCAGATTCGAGCCATAGTACCTGAAATGCGTCGGGTAAAATGTATCCACTTTATTGGAATTGGTGGTGCAGGTATGAGTGGTATTGCCGAAGTACTGCTTAACGAAGGTTACCAGATCTCGGGTTCGGACATTGCCGAAAACCCAGTCACACAGCGTTTGAAAGAGAAAGGCGCCAAAGTGTACATCGGCCATGCTCGAGAAAACGTCGCTCAAGCGAGCGTTGTAGTGGTCTCAACCGCAATCAACGAAGAGAACCCAGAGGTTATCGCTGCCCGGGCTGCTCGCACTCCGGTGGTACGTCGAGCCGAAATGTTGGCTGAGCTGATGCGTTTTCGTCATGGTATTGCAGTAGCGGGGACTCATGGTAAAACTACTACCACGGCGTTGGTGACGCAGATTTACTCTGAAGCGGGTCTCGATCCTACCTTTGTCAACGGTGGTCTGGTTAAGAGCGCGGGAACCAATGCACGTTTGGGTTCGAGCCGAATTTTGATCGCGGAAGCGGACGAAAGTGATGCCTCATTCTTACACCTTCAGCCGATGGTGAGCATAGTCACTAACATCGAAGCGGATCACATGGACACCTATGGTGGCGACTTTGAAACGCTAAAGCAGACCTTTATCGACTTTCTACACAATTTGCCGTTTTACGGTCAGGCGATTGTTTGTGTCGATGATCCCGTGGTGCGTGAACTGATCCCCAATATCAGTCGCCAAGTGATCACCTACGGTTTCTCCTCTGACGCGGATGTACGAATCGATAATTACCGCCAAGAGGGGCAACAAGGCAAGTTTACCGTGATCCGTAACGGCAAAGCGGATCTTGATATAACGTTAAACATCCCAGGTCGACATAATGCGCTCAATGCTTCCGCGGCGATAGCAGTGGCCACTGAAGATGATATCGATGACGATGCGATTTTGCGTGCGATGGCAGGAACCCAAGGCACAGGGCGCCGTTTTGACCATCTAGGCGAGTTTGACACTGGCAACGGCACAGCGATGCTCGTGGATGATTACGGCCACCATCCAACGGAGGTCGATGTCACTATTCAAGCTGCGCGCAACGGATGGCAAGAGAAGCGTTTAGTGATGATCTTCCAGCCTCATCGTTATAGCCGAACGCGCGATCTGTATGACGATTTCGCTAACGTACTGGAACAAGTGGATGTGTTGATCATGCTTGATGTGTATGCGGCGGGAGAAAAGCCGATCGCTGGTGCTGACGGTCGATCTTTGTGTCGCACGATTCGCAGTCGTGGAAAGCTTGACCCTATTTTTGTCCCAGATAGCAAATCTTTACCTGCTGTACTCGCCAATGTTTTACAAGATGGTGACTTGGTGCTTACTCAAGGCGCGGGCGATGTCGGTAAAGTGGCTAAACAGCTCGCCACTTTTGAGTTAAATATCGATAAGATGACCAAGGCGTAATTCAAACTTGGATTTTTAGCAGCTTGCGTCACTTATTGCACTTTAAGTACAGATTTCTCACTTTCAGTGTTTGATACTTTGAGTGACGCCAGTATAATCCGAAGGTTAAAGTAAGTGCTTTTGCCTCTGTTTTTATGAGACGGAATAGGGAAAATAAGCGAGCTAACAGCAAGGACTATGGACTTTGATTAAAAGTGCTTTTAATGAAAGCCGTCGTATTACTTCTGCACCACGAGTAAAACAGCACGTCGTTGGCGGTGGCTTTTTGCTGGTGGTTTTATTGTTAATAGGCTCTCTCCTCTATTCCACCATCTCCTGGATGTGGGATGACCAACGTCTTCCTCTTTCTAAAATCGTGCTGCAAGGTGAGTTACATTATGTGTCCGCACTCGACGTCCAACGCGCGTTCGCGCAATTGGGGCATGTCGGTACTTTTATGTCGCAAGACGTGGACGCATTGCAGCAGGTGGCGGAATCAATCCCGTGGGTTTCTCATGCATCGATTCGTAAACAGTGGCCAGACACCGTCAAAGTGTTTTTAACTGAGCATCAAGCTCAAGCTATTTGGAATGGCAACGCACTACTTAACGACCAAGGTCAGATCTTTGATGGTGACATTGGCAAACTGGATCAAGAGCGGGTCAAACTGTATGGACCTGCCGATACCAATCAAGAGGTACTCAACGTTTGGCGTGACATTAGTCCCAAGTTTACCACGTTGAACTTAACCATTACCTCTTTGGTATTAAACGACCGCCGAGCTTGGCAGATCATTCTCGATAATGGTATTCGTCTCGAGTTAGGTAAAGAGTCGTTGCAAGAGCGCATCGAAAGATTTGTGTCTCTCTATAAGAATTTGGGTAGTGACACTCAGCGAGTGAGCTACATCGACCTCAGGTATGATACAGGTGCCGCCATTGGTTGGTTCCCTGAACAAGAGTTAGAACAAGAGAATACAGATGACTAAGACCGCGGATGACAGCATTATTGTTGGTCTTGATATAGGCACTGCAACCGTATCGGCTCTCGTAGGTGAAGTATTGCCTGATGGTCAAATCAACATCATTGGTGCAGGCAGTAGCCCTTCCCGAGGCATGGATAAGGGCGGCGTGAATGATTTAGAATCCGTTGTAAAGTCGGTACAGCGCGCGGTTGATCAAGCCGAGTTGATGGCTGAGTGCGATATTACCAACGTGTTTATTTCGCTCTCGGGCAAGCACATTGCTAGCCGTATCGAAAAGGGGATGGGAACCATTTCGGATGAAGAGGTTTCTCAAGAAGACATGGATCGTGCGATTCATACTGCCAAATCGATCAAGATTGGTGATGAGCAGCGCATTCTACATGTTATCCCTCAAGAATTTACAATTGATTACCAGGAAGGGATTAAAAATCCGCTAGGTTTATCAGGAGTGCGCATGGAAGTGAGTGTGCACTTGATCTCTTGCCACAATGATATGGCAAGAAATATCATCAAAGCGGTGGAGCGTTGTGGGCTTAAAGTAGAGCACCTCGTTTATTCCGGTTTAGCGGCAAGTAACGCCGTCATTACTGAAGACGAACGTGAACTCGGTGTTTGTGTCGTTGATATCGGTGCTGGTACGATGGACGTTTCTATCTGGACCGGTGGCGCACTGCGTCATACCGAAGTGTTCTCTTATGCGGGGAATGCGGTGACCAGTGATATTGCTTTTGCTTTTGGCACGCCGGTGAGTGATGCTGAAGAGATTAAAGTGAAATACGGCTGCGCCTTAAGTGAGTTAGTCAGTAAAGATGATACGGTTAACGTTCCGAGTGTTGGTGGGCGTCCTTCGCGCAGTTTGCAAAGACAAACGCTGTCGGAGGTGATAGAGCCTCGTTATACTGAACTCATGGGACTGGTTAACCAAACTATCGATACCGTACAAGAAAAACTGCGAGAAGAGGGGATTAAACACCATCTTGCCGCGGGTGTGGTGCTTACTGGTGGAGCAGCACAAATTGAAGGATTGGTAGAGTGTGCGGAGCGAGTATTCCGCAACCAAGTTAGAGTCGGCAAGCCACTTGAGGTTAGCGGTCTAACAGATTACGTCAAAGAGCCGTATCATTCTACGGCAGTTGGTTTACTTCATTATGCGAGAGATGCAAAAATAAATGATGAAACTGAGTATAACGAGCCTGCTCGTAGCTCTGTAACGAGTTTATTTGGTCGCTTGCGTAATTGGATACAAAAAGAGTTTTAACCTGAGCAGCAGGAAAAACGGAGATAACACATGTTTGAACCGATGATGGAAATGTCTGACGATGCAGTAATTAAAGTCGTTGGGGTTGGTGGCGGTGGCGGTAACGCCGTTGAACACATGGTACGTGAATCCATCGAAGGTGTTGAGTTCATTAGTATTAATACTGATGCGCAGGCACTTCGTAAAACCAGCGTGAATAGCGTTATTCAGATTGGTGGCGATATCACTAAAGGACTTGGTGCAGGTGCAAACCCTCAAGTTGGCCGTGACGCAGCTCTCGAAGATCGCGATCGCATTAAAGAAGAGCTGAGTGGTGCCGATATGGTATTTATCGCAGCTGGTATGGGTGGTGGTACTGGTACAGGTGCAGCCCCAGTGATTGCAGAAGTAGCAAGAGAACTGAACATCTTGACTGTTGCTGTAGTAACTAAACCATTTAGCTTTGAAGGTAAAAAGCGTTTAGCTTTTGCTGAGCAGGGTATTGAAGAGCTCTCAAAACATGTGGACTCGTTAATTACGATTCCTAATGAGAAGCTACTTAAAGTACTTGGCCGTGGTATTACACTACTTGAAGCCTTTGCGAGTGCGAACGATGTATTAAAGAATGCAGTACAAGGTATTGCTGAACTGATTACTCGTCCGGGCATGATTAACGTCGACTTTGCGGATGTACGCACTGTGATGTCGGAAATGGGTCATGCCATGATGGGTAGCGGTGTTGCTAAAGGTGAAGATCGCGCTGAAGAAGCGGCAGAGATGGCGATTTCTAGCCCGCTTCTTGAAGATATTGATCTTGCTGGTGCTCGTGGTGTGTTAGTCAACATCACTGCAGGTCTAGACATGCGTTTGGACGAGTTTGAAACTGTAGGTAACACAGTGAAAGCTTTTGCATCAGACAACGCGACCGTTGTTATCGGTACCTCATTAGATCCAGATATGGCTGATGAAATCCGTGTAACAGTTGTTGCTACCGGAATTGGTAACGAGAAGAAACCTGATATTACGCTAGTTGCGGGTGGCAAAGCGAAAGTTGCGCCAGTTGCCCAGCCACAAACTCAACCACAAACGGCTGCTCAGCAGAGCGTCAATAAAGTGGAAGAAAAACCGGCATCAACTTTGCAAGAGAAACCTCAGGTTACTCCTCAGCCAACGACAACACCGTCGAGCTCAGGTGCCGGCCAAAGTGCAGCACCAAAAGCCGATAAAGAGAGCGGTTATCTCGATATTCCTGCGTTCTTGCGTCGTCAAGCTGACTAATAGCTACAATTTGACACTGTTCAATTTTGTGGTAGCATGCACGGTCAATATCGCCTATTGACCGTGATATGTAGCACTTTTACTGAGGCAAAGCAGATGATCAGACAACGTACTCTGAAAGAAATGGTGAAAACAACTGGTGTGGGTCTCCACTCTGGTCGTAAAGTCACGCTTACTCTTCGCCCAGCTGCTGCAAACACAGGTATTATCTATCGTCGTACCGACGTCAATCCGCCAGTTGATTTTCCTGCGGATCCTGAGTCTGTTCGCGATACTATGTTGTGTACCGCACTGGTCAACGATGCAGGCGTACGTATTTCTACTGTTGAGCACTTAAATGCCGCATTAGCAGGGATGGGAATCGATAACATCGTGGTTGAAGTGGATGCGCCAGAAATTCCGATTATGGATGGTAGCGCGAGTCCATTTGTTTTCCTATTGCAACAAGCTGGTATCGAAGAGCAAAACGCACCAAAACGTTTCATTCGCATTAAAAAGCCTGTGCGTTTTGAAGATGAAGATAAGTGGGCCGAGTTCGTTCCTTTCGATGGTTTCCGTATGGATTTCGAAATCGAATTCAACCACCCGGCGATTGAATCGGATGAGCAGCACTTGCGTTTTGACTTCTCGTCTCAAGGTTTTGTCAAAGAGATCTCTCGTGCACGTACCTTCGGTTTTATGCGTGATATCGAGTATTTACAGTCGCAGAACTTGTGTCTAGGCGGTAGCTTCGATTGCGCTATCGTACTTGATGAGTACCGCATCCTTAACGAGGAAGGCCTTCGTTTTGACAATGAGTTTGTCACTCACAAAGTGCTCGATGCGATTGGCGACTTATACATGTGCGGCCATCCAATCATTGGTGAGTTCCGCGCCTTTAAATCTGGTCACGGTTTGAATAACCAGCTGCTACGTTCTGTTCTTGCCGATCAAGAAGCGTGGGAGTGGGTAACCTTCGAAGAAGAAGAGACCTCACCAGTCGCGTTTGCTGAACCGAGTATGATTATTGCGTAACCTAGAGTAAGTTATTGAAAAGCCAGACAGATGTCTGGCTTTTTTGATCCTAGCGTTTGGCCAATCTCGCCAAACTTTCTAAACGCGCTTTAACTTTTGGAGACGCACCACTGGCGATCATCTCTAGATATTGCGCCGCGGTGGCAGAGATAGGATCGCGCGGTTTGTTGGTTTGTTGGCGCTGCTGCTCAGCTCGATACAGTTCTGGGTTGATTTGGACAGAAACGGCAATCAGGCGTGCGAAACCTTGTGCTCGCAGCTGATTGAGAATATTGAGTCGCTCATAATCGATCTTCATTTTGATCGAAGCGCTGGCGACTTCGAGGATCAGTTGGTTGTCACGAAGGTTTGCCGCGCGGCAATGTTGTTCCGTGCCCCTGGGCAGGATCGAGCGCAACGCTTTGTTGATCATTAAGATCTCTTGTGCGTGTTGCTTGAGCTGTGACAATCTTGAATCGGCGATTATCTCATCGCCGAGCGTGGGGCGGTGATCTCTCATAATTGGCCTTTAGTCCGTTAACCTTGCTATTTTAGTCAATGGTTTGCGGCGAAGATAGAGCAAAGCTTGAATAAAGTTACCGCATATAGCTGTCAAAAATAAAGAGTGCTTCAAACAAATCGTCATGTTATTGGTTGTCGAGTGAAAAATTTCATAAACTAGGCGCCACTTATAGTAATGCAAGCCTTGAAATCTAGCGTTCTCATCTCAATATCTGAATAAAGTGATTTATCTCAGTATTCTTAGTTCAAAACTGTTAGAGACTGAAGGCATTAAAAGTAGATCGGGCCCGATCTGAATAAAGAGAGATTCATAGCAAATGATAACTAAGCTACTGACAAAGGTAATTGGCAGTCGCAATGACCGAACACTGCGCCGCCTGAGAAAAATTGTAAAAGAGATCAATAATTACGAACCGACGTTTGAAGCGCTTTCCGACGAAGAGCTAAAAGCAAAAACGGTCGAATTCCGTCAGCGTTTAGAACAGGGTGAAACTCTAGACAAACTTCTACCAGAAGCCTTCGCAACAGTACGTGAAGCCTCTAAGCGTGTGTACGGCATGCGTCACTTCGATGTTCAGCTCATCGGTGGTATGGTGTTAAATGCTGGTCAGATTGCAGAAATGCGTACCGGTGAAGGTAAAACGCTGACCGCTACCTTGCCTGCTTACCTCAATGCACTGCAAGGCGCCGTTCACGTTGTGACGGTGAACGACTACCTTGCTAAACGCGATGCAGAAACGAACCGTGTATTGTTTGAGTTCTTGGGCATGACTGTGGGCATCAACGTGCCGAACATGCCTCCACACGAAAAGAAAGCCGCTTACCAAGCGGATATCTTGTACGGAACCAACAACGAATTTGGTTTCGATTACCTGCGTGACAACATGGCATTCCGCGCTGAGGATCGCGTTCAGCGTGAGCGCTTCTTCGCGGTGGTCGATGAGGTGGACTCGATTCTTATCGATGAAGCGCGTACTCCACTTATCATTTCAGGCCCTGCCGAAGACAGCTCGGATCTCTACACGCGAATCAACACCCTTATTCCTCAGCTCAAGCAGCAAGATAAAGAAGACTCAGAAGAGTACCGTGGTGATGGCCACTACACTGTTGACGAGAAGTCTAAGCAAGTTTACTTGACTGAAACTGGTCAGGAATTTGTTGAAGAGTTGATGATCAAAAATGGCCTAATGGAAGAGGGTGATACTCTCTACTCGCCAACCAACATCAGTTTGCTGCACCATGTTAATGCCGCCCTTCGTGCTCATGTCCTGTTCGAGAAGAACGTTGATTACATTGTCAACGATGAAGGCGAAGTGGTGATTGTTGATGAACATACCGGCCGTACCATGCCTGGACGCCGTTGGTCTGAAGGTTTGCACCAAGCGGTGGAAGCCAAAGAAGGCGTGAAGATTCAGAATGAGAACCAGACTCTAGCTTCGATCACCTTCCAGAACTACTTCCGTCTGTACCAAAAACTATCAGGTATGACAGGTACTGCTGATACTGAAGCGTTTGAGTTCCAGTCGATCTATGGTTTGGAGACTGTGGTTATTCCAACTAACAAGCCGATGATCCGTAACGATATGCCAGATGTGGTGTACCGTACCGAAGCAGAAAAATTCAACGCGATTATTGAAGATATCAAAGAGCGTGTTGC
Source organism: Vibrio sinaloensis (assembly GCF_023195835.1). Lineage (NCBI taxonomy): Bacteria > Pseudomonadati > Pseudomonadota > Gammaproteobacteria > Vibrionales > Vibrionaceae > Vibrio > Vibrio sinaloensis. The sequence continues at coordinate 588,633 of NZ_CP096199.1, forward strand.
CAAAGGCCAACCAACGCTGGTAGGTACTGTGTCGATCGAAAAATCGGAACTGCTATCTAACGCGCTGAAGAAAGCAAAAATTAAGCACAACGTATTGAACGCTAAGTTCCACGAACGTGAAGCAGAGATCGTCGCTCAAGCCGGTACTCCTGGAGCGGTAACCATCGCGACCAACATGGCTGGTCGTGGTACCGATATCGTATTGGGTGGCAGCTGGCAGACACAAGTTGAAGCGCTCGATAACCCAACTCAAGAGCAGATCGATGCGATCAAAGCTGAGTGGAAAGTGGTGCATGACCAAGTGCTAGAAGCTGGCGGTCTACACATTATCGGTACTGAGCGTCATGAATCGCGTCGTATCGACAACCAGCTACGTGGTCGTTCTGGCCGTCAAGGTGATGCCGGCTCTTCACGCTTTTACTTATCGATGGAAGATTCCTTACTGCGTATCTTTACTTCAGATCGTATGGCGAGCCTTATCCAAAGTGGTATGGATGAAGGTGAAGCGATTGAATCTAAAATGCTTTCTCGCTCCATTGAAAAAGCGCAGCGTAAAGTGGAAGGCCGTAACTTCGATATCCGTAAACAGCTACTTGAGTACGATGACGTGGCCAATGACCAACGTAAAGTGGTCTACGAGCTTCGCGATGAGCTAATGAGTGTGGATGACATTAGTGAGATGATTGATCACAACCGTCAAGATGTTTTGACCGCAGTGATTGACCAATACATCCCGCCACAATCGCTTGAAGATATGTGGGATGTTGAAGGGCTGCAAGAGCGCTTGAAAAACGACTTCGATATCGATGCGCCAGTCAAACAGTGGCTTGAAGAGGACGATAAACTTTACGAAGAAGCACTTCGAGAGAAGATCATCGACACCGCTGTAGCTGTATACAAACAGAAAGAAGAAGTTGTCGGCCCTAACGTGCTACGTAATTTCGAGAAATCGGTCATGCTGCAAACACTCGATACCCTGTGGAAAGAGCACCTTGCTGCAATGGATCACCTTCGTCAAGGTATCCACCTACGCGGTTACGCACAGAAGAACCCGAAACAAGAGTACAAGCGCGAGTCGTTTGAACTGTTTGAAGGTTTGTTGGAAGCATTGAAGTCCGATGTGATTACTATTTTGTCTAAAGTGCGAGTTCAGCAGCAAGAAGAAGTGGAACGCATGGAAGCACAGCGTCGAGCGCAAGCCGAAGAAGCCGCGCGCCGTGCTCAAGCTCAACATGCGAGTGCTGAAAATCCATTGGCTGAGGGTGAAGAGGCATCTGAGGGAGCTCAGCAACCTATGGTACGTGAAGAGCGTAAGGTTGGTCGAAATGAGCCTTGTCCTTGTGGCAGTGGTAAGAAGTACAAGCAGTGTCACGGCAAAATCGCATAAGGTTTGATGAATCGTTGCGGTAACATATGTCTGCTGCGTTGATGGTACTCACTTACTGACGTAAGCTCCGTGCCATCTCCTTGCATTCATAGCGTTACAGCTTAGCTTCATGCAAACTTATGAAACTAATTAAGAGTCGCTTAGGCGGCTCTTTTGCTATCTGAAGTTCCTAGAACTTAGCTACGAGTATCCAGAGCGGACGTTGTTCTAGGAACTAAGATCGATAACCAAGGAGTTTTTATGAAAAGAATTCATATCGTTGCGGGGATTATCTTTAACCAAGATAAGTCTCAAGTTTTTATTACCAAACGTCCGGATGACAAGCACAAAGGCGGCTTGTGGGAATTTCCCGGCGGTAAAGTGGAGCAAGGAGAAACTATCGAGCAGGCAATGATTCGCGAGTTGGAAGAAGAGATTGGCATCGTCACGACTGAGCAACAGACCTTTGAACATTTAGAGTTTGACTATGTGGATAAGGCGCTGAAGTTTGATTTTATTACTGTGACTCAGTTTGAAGGAGAACCCTATGGCAAGGAAGGTCAGCAAGGCCAATGGGTCGCGGTAAGCACGCTCAACGATTACCCATTTCCAGAAGCCAATGTCCCGATTGTTGAGCGAGTAATAAAAGAGTTTGCTTAACGTCTAGCAACCCCTCGTGAATGTTGATAGTTTAAAGGAACAACTTGGAATGGCTGCGATAGTGCAGAGACAGAAACGGAGAAAGAGGCAATGGTAAGAATTGCAGTTGCGGGTGCGGCAGGCCGAATGGGCCGTAACTTGGTTAAAGCAACTTATAATAATGAACACGCTCGAGTGGCAGCAGGCTCTGAACGCCCAGAATCTTCATTGGTTGGCGTTGATTTAGGTGAATTGTGTGGTGAAGGCAGATTTGACGTTGTTGTCACCGATGACCTTGCCAAAGAGATCGAGCAATTTGACGTCATTATTGACTTTACCGCACCAGCAAGCACGCTTACTAATCTTGAGTTATGTCGTCAGCATGGAAAAGCGATAGTGATTGGTACCACAGGTTTTTCCGATCAAGAGCGGGAAACCATAGAGGCCATCGCTCAAGAGATCCCAGTTGTTATGGCGCCAAACTATTCGGTGGGCGTCAACTTAGTCTTCAAATTGCTGGAAAAAGCGGCTCAGGTGATGGGCGATTACTGCGATATCGAGATTGTCGAGGCTCATCATAGATTTAAAGTCGATGCGCCGTCAGGGACGGCCATCGGTATGGGCGAAGCCATTGCCGGTGCGATGGGTAATAAACTCAATGACGTCGCCGTTTATGCTCGTGAAGGTATTACTGGCGAGCGTAGTAAAGATGAAATCGGCTTTGCGACCATTCGCGCTGGTGACATTATTGGTGAACACACTGCCATGTTTGCCGACATCGGAGAGCGTGTGGAGATCACTCATAAAGCGACGGATAGAATGACGTTTGCCAACGGTGCGGTGAAAGCGGCGGTCTGGTTGAACGCACAAGGCGCAGGCTTCTACACAATGACGGATGTGCTCGGTCTGAATGATTTGTAGTGGCAAAATGAATATTTAAATAATTATGCGCTGGGCTTGCCCGGCGTTTTTTATAGCCATCGTAAAAGTCACAATATTTTTCGCTGTATTGATAGCGGTTATTGATGAAAGATAAGTTATTTTTTATTGTGCTATGGCTGTTAATTTATTTGAGTTGGCTAAAAGTTGGCATTAAGTGGGTTGGTGCAACGATTGCGCAAATGGGTTGTCAGAGAGTGTGATCCAGGTTTTGTTAATTTTGGCTGGATTTTATGATTTGACACTTTGTGCAGGGTTTGGGTGAAGTAAAGTTGCTTTTTTAGCGCTTTAAATGTGTTTTTTCCCTTAAGCTCGATAAATAGTAAATTAATTTTTCACTCTGTGTTGACACAAGTCAAAGGCATCATTAGAATACCGCCAATTTGTCTAAATAACCTAATAACGCTTTTTTATGGCGTGAAGGAAGGCAGATTTGCAGTTTAATTTATTATTTTTGCATTTTTATTCTGGAGGTTGTCTTGAGTAAATCAGCACTGTTAGTCCTAGAAGATGGGACAGTGTTCCACGGTGTTTCCATTGGAGCAGATGGTTCGTCCGTTGGTGAAGTTGTTTTTAATACCTCGATGACGGGGTACCAAGAAATCCTCACTGATCCTTCCTATTCTCAGCAAATCGTCACTCTCACTTATCCTCACATAGGCAATACCGGTACCAATACCGAAGATGAAGAATCCTCTTCCATTCATGCACAAGGCCTTGTGATTCGCGATCTTCCTCTTATCGCTTCTAATTTCCGCAGTGAACAATCCCTCTCTGATTACCTTAAATCGCAAAATATCGTTGGCATCGCTGATATCGATACGCGCAAACTGACGCGCATTTTGCGCGAGAAAGGTGCTCAAAATGGTTGTATTGTTGCAGGCAACAACTTAGACGAAGCGCTAGCACTGACTAAAGCGAAAGAGTTCCCAGGCCTAAAAGGTATGGATCTGGCCAAAGAAGTGACGACAAAAGAAGCGTATCAATGGAAACAAGGTTCGTGGACGCTTGAGGGTGGACTTCCTGAAGCGCAAGACGACAGCGAGTTGCCATATCACGTTGTGGCCTACGACTTTGGCGCAAAACGCAACATTCTGCGTATGCTGGTTGACCGCGGCTGCCGCTTAACGGTTGTACCTGCACAGACTAGTGCAGAAGAAGTACTGGCATTAAACCCAGACGGTGTATTTCTATCAAACGGCCCTGGTGACCCAGAGCCATGTACTTATGCCATTGAAGCAACAAAAGTGTTCCTGGATAAAGGGCTGCCAATCTTCGGTATCTGTTTAGGTCACCAAATCCTCGCTCTGGCATCTGGTGCTAAGACAGTGAAGATGAAGTTCGGCCACCACGGCGCAAACCACCCAGTGAAAGACCTAGATCGCAACGTTGTAATGATTACCTCTCAGAACCACGGTTTTGCTGCTGATGAAGCAACTCTACCTGAGAACCTGCGTGCAACTCATGTGTCACTATTTGATGGCTCTCTGCAAGGTATCCATCGTACCGATAAGCCAGCATTTAGCTTCCAAGGTCACCCAGAAGCAAGCCCAGGTCCACACGACGCGGCACCGCTATTTGACCACTTTATCGAACTAATCAAACAGTCTATTTCAGACACGCAAAACATCGCTTAATTCGGAGTAGTAGAGAATGCCAAAACGTACTGACTTAAAAAGTATTCTAATTCTAGGTGCAGGCCCGATTGTTATCGGTCAGGCATGTGAGTTTGACTACTCTGGTGCACAAGCATGTAAAGCACTGCGTGAAGAGGGTTACCGAGTTATTCTTGTCAACTCAAACCCTGCGACCATCATGACTGACCCAGACATGGCGGATGCTACTTACATCGAGCCAATTCAATGGGAAGTGGTTCGTAAGATCATCGAGAAAGAGCGTCCGGATGCAGTACTCCCTACTATGGGTGGCCAGACGGCGCTTAACTGTGCACTAGACCTTGAAAAACACGGCGTACTTGCAGAGTTCGGCGTAGAAATGATTGGTGCAACCGCTGATGCTATCGACAAAGCAGAAGACCGTTCTCGCTTCGATAAAGCGATGAAGTCAATCGGCCTTGAGTGTCCTCGCGCTGATACTGCGAAAACGATGGAAGAAGCCTACGCCGTTCTTGATATGGTTGGCTTCCCTTGTATCATCCGTCCGTCATTCACTATGGGTGGTACCGGTGGTGGTATCGCTTATAACAAAGAAGAGTTCGAAGAGATTTGTCGCCGTGGCCTAGACCTGTCGCCAACCAACGAACTTCTCATCGATGAGTCACTGATCGGTTGGAAAGAGTATGAGATGGAAGTGGTTCGCGACAAAGCGGACAACTGTATCATCGTATGTTCTATCGAGAACTTCGACCCAATGGGCATCCACACGGGTGACTCCATCACTGTCGCACCAGCACAGACTCTGACTGACAAAGAGTACCAGTTGATGCGTAATGCCTCTCTAGCAGTACTGCGTGAAATTGGTGTTGAGACCGGTGGTTCAAACGTACAGTTTGGTATCAACCCGAAAGATGGCCGTATGGTTATCATCGAGATGAACCCACGTGTATCTCGTTCTTCTGCGCTTGCGTCTAAAGCAACAGGTTTCCCAATCGCTAAGATTGCAGCGAAACTGGCAGTTGGCTTTACGCTTGATGAGCTACAGAACGACATCACAGGTGGTGCGACTCCAGCGTCATTCGAACCAACAATCGACTACGTAGTGACTAAGATTCCTCGCTTTAACTTCGAGAAATTTGCAGGTGCTAACGACCGTCTGACGACTCAGATGAAGTCAGTGGGCGAGGTGATGGCGATTGGTCGTAACCAACAAGAATCTCTACAGAAAGCACTTCGCGGCCTTGAAGTGGGTGCCAACGGTTTTGACGAAATGGTTGATCTTGATGCGCCTGACGCACTCACAACCATTCGACATGAACTAAAAGAAGCGGGTGCAGAGCGAATCTGGTACATCGCAGACGCGTTCCGCGCAGGTATGTCTGTCGAAGGTGTATTCAACCTAACCGCAATCGACCGTTGGTTCCTAGTACAAATTGAAGAGCTAGTTAACCTAGAAAATGAAGTGAAAGCGGGCGGTTTTGCTGGCTTGAGCGAAGATGTGCTCCGTAAGATGAAGCGTAAAGGCTTCTCTGATGCTCGTCTCTCTTCAATTCTTGGTGTATCTGAGAACGAAATTCGTCGCCTACGTGACCAGTACGATATTCACCCAGTATACAAACGTGTTGATACTTGTGCGGCTGAGTTCTCTTCTGACACCGCTTACATGTACTCATCTTACGATGAAGAGTGTGAAGCGCAGCCGACAGATAAAGACAAGATCATGGTACTCGGCGGTGGTCCAAACCGTATCGGTCAAGGTATCGAATTTGACTACTGTTGTGTGCACGCGTCACTGGCACTGCGTGAAGATGGTTACGAAACTATCATGGTTAACTGTAACCCAGAGACAGTGTCTACTGACTACGACACTTCAGACCGTCTGTACTTCGAACCTGTAACGCTTGAAGATGTACTTTCTATCGTGCGTGTTGAGAAGCCAAAAGGCGTGATCGTTCAGTACGGTGGTCAGACACCACTTAAACTGGCTCGCGCTCTAGAAGCGGCAGGTGTGCCAATTATTGGTACCAGCCCTGATGCGATTGACCGTGCAGAAGACCGTGAGCGCTTCCAAGCTGCCGTTGAGCGTCTAGGTCTTCTACAGCCTGATAACGCAACAGTAACGACCATTGAGCAAGCGGTTGAAAAATCGAAAGAGATTGGCTTCCCACTGGTTGTGCGTCCTTCCTATGTACTGGGTGGTCGCGCAATGGAAATCGTCTACGACGAGCAAGACCTACGTCGCTACTTTAACGAAGCAGTGAGCGTATCGAACGAGTCACCTGTTCTTCTCGATCGCTTCCTTGACGATGCAACTGAAGTCGATATCGACGCGATCTGTGACGGTGAGCGCGTAGTTATCGGCGGTATCATGGAACACATCGAGCAAGCGGGTGTTCACTCAGGTGATTCAGCATGTTCATTACCGGCTTACACTCTAAGTCAGGAAATCCAGGATAAGATGCGTGAGCAAGTTGAGAAACTCGCTTTCGAACTTGGTGTACGTGGTCTGATGAACACTCAGTTCGCTGTCAAAGATAACGAAGTTTACCTAATCGAAGTAAACCCGCGTGCTGCTCGTACAGTACCTTTCGTATCTAAAGCAACGGGTGCACCATTAGCGAAAATCGCTGCACGTGTGATGGCGGGTCAATCGCTTGAGTCCCAGGGCTTTACCAAAGAAATCATTCCACCTTACTACTCGGTGAAAGAAGTTGTCCTACCGTTCAACAAGTTCCCGGGTGTTGACCCACTGTTAGGCCCAGAAATGCGCTCTACTGGTGAGGTAATGGGCGTGGGTGCCACGTTCGCAGAAGCTTACGCGAAAGCGGAATTGGGTTGTGGCGCAGTCTACCCAGAAGGTGGTCGTGCCCTACTGTCTGTTCGTGAAGGCGATAAGCAGCGCGTTGTAGACTTGGCATCTAAGCTCACTAAGCTTGGTTACCAACTAGATGCAACGCACGGTACAGCAGTCATCCTAGGTGAAGCGGGTATCAACCCTCGTCTAGTGAACAAGGTACATGAAGGCCGTCCACACATTCTTGACCGTATCAAGAACAACGAGTACACCTACATCGTCAACACGGCGGCTGGCCGTCAAGCGATTGAGGATTCAAAAGTACTACGTCGTGGTGCGCTGGCTGAGAAAGTGAACTACACAACAACCTTGAACGCTGCATTTGCGGTATGTATGGCTCACACTGCTGACGCGAAAACGTCGGTCACTTCAGTTCAAGAGCTGCATGCTAAAGTAGCAGAGAACGAAGCGTAATAACAATCAGTAGGCTCGCAACGGAGCCTATATGACAACCTCATTGCCCGCTCTTTTGAGCGGGCTTTTTTTATCTTTCCATTGTTGAAAATTAGGAATGAGTTAAAGTCGAATCTTTCTCTAAAAGAATTATTCACTTGGTGATATTTTTAAACAGAAATATAGATAACTAATTGATAGAAAATGGAACTTACCCTAGAAATACTGACGATTCTTTTCTTTGTTGCTAGTGCTGCAGGCTTTATTGACGCTATGGCTGGTGGCGGTGGCTTATTAACGCTACCAGCGCTTCTAGCTGCTGGTGTCCCGCCGACCCAGGCTCTTGCGACCAATAAGCTGCAAAGCTCATTTGGCAGCTTTTCAGCCAGTTGGTATTTCGTGCGTAACGGCATCGTCAGTATTAAAGAGATGCGTGTTGCCATCCTCTGTACCTTTGTTGGTTCGGCGGTTGGTGCCGAGGCCGTGCAGTATATCGATGCGGGGGTACTGACGAGCCTGATTCCGATTTTACTGATTGCTATTTCGCTCTACTTTCTGCTGATGCCTAGAACCAAACAGCACTCTGGCGAAGCGAAGATCTCTGAAGCCATGTTTGCGTTCAGTGTTGGTGGTGGTGTCGGTTTTTATGACGGCTTTTTTGGTCCGGGGACAGGCTCCATCTTTACGGTTTGCTTTGTCGCATTAGGTCATTTCTCACTGGTGGATGCAACCGCGCGTACCAAGGTGCTTAACTTCACTTCTAATATTGCTGCGCTGCTGTTCTTTGTTATCGCGGGCTTACCTGTTTGGGAGTTGGGCTTAGTGATGGCGATAGGAGGATTTATTGGTGCTCAATTAGGCGCAAAGGTGGTGGTGACGAAAGGACAAAAATGGATTCGCCCTCTGGTGATCACCATGTCTATGCTAATGGCACTGAAGCTGCTTTGGGAACAGCATCAGCAATGGCTGTTATCACTGATTTGATTCTCGGGTTCTGATACGAAGATCCTCGACAGCAAATATGGATGGGGCGGTATAGCGGTGTGAGCTGTTCAAAGTGCGAGCAGTATTTTGGCTCGATCTTCATCGCCTTAATCACGGATATTGGCACCAATGCCGGTGCGATTCCCTCAATGGCTAACTGTGCGGCCGCAGAATAGGAGTCCATTTCCATAATGGGAGTGATGTTTAATCTGGTTAAGATCTCAAGCTGGTAGCTATTAGCGGGGTTATTGAGATCATTAGTGATGATCGTTGTTGGCAGCGCCTCAAGCTGATGGCGAAACACAATGGAAAATGGCTCATCCAGTAAGTGAAATTGCATCAGATGACTCTGCTTTGGCATATGACCGGCACAAACACCAATGTGCGCTTTACCTGATTGAACGTTTTCCACGATTCTTGGCGTGTGGTTGGTGGTCAGTGTTAAGTATGGATCTTGCTGGAAATGGCGGCCGATAATCGCAGAGAGATAACCAGCAACTAAGGTTTCGGAGCAGTCCAATCGCAATAGGCTTTGATCTGCCATGGTTTGCTGATCGTTAATTAATCCTTGAAGTTCATTAAAAGCGGGACCAATGCTGTTAATAAGTTTGATTGCATCCTGAGTGAGCTGAACATTTCGACCATCTGGGACGATTAACTTTTTGCCAAGTTTACTCTCTAGATTAGCAATTCGTTTGCTAACAGCTGACTGGCTTATGTAAAGTAGGCTGCCTGTTCGGCTCATCGTTTTTGCTTTACTTAAAACCAGTAAGGTTTCGATGCCTTCCAATAGCATGTTATCGACTCAGTGTAGGGTTGCGTGAGATTAATGTACCTTACACGCGGTTAAATAGGTTAGACCAAATACAAAAAAGGCGCTCAATGAGCGCCTTTTGCAAATAATCAACTGAGAATTATAGCGACTCAGTGAAAGTACGAGCGATGACGTCGCGCTGCTGCTCAGTCGTTAGCGAGTTAAAACGAACGGCGTAGCCAGAAACACGGATAGTGAGCTGAGGGTATTTCTCAGGGTTAGCAACCGCATCTTCAAGAGTTTCACGCTTAAGAACGTTAACGTTTAGGTGTTGGCCACCTTCGATGCGAGGTGCTGTTTCGATAGCGACTTCGCGGCTTTCGTATTCGCCTAGTGCGTCGATAGCGACCACTTGATCTGCTTCAAAACCAGCCGTTGCTGCAACACAGCGCGCTTCGTTTTTCTCGCTGTCTAGTAGCCAGATTGAGTTCAGTAGATCGTCGTTTGCTGCTTTAGTGATTTGGATACCTTGGATCATTACTATCTCCTAGTCCACTTAGTGGTTAATTGGTGTTAACTTTCGAATTTTGTTGAGCTACGTATTATATAGCGAATATCCTCTATGATAGTATTGATTTATGTCAAATAACAACTAAAAACATTGTTTTTGTGGTGGTTATTTTCTTGTTTTAAATCAATAAAACCATTAAAAACAATGCTCTTATAATAAATTTTAATCTATAAAAAATATTTAAATGCTTACTTTGTTGTAATTTTACTACAAAATAAGCTGAAAAATTGAACTTGGTCTACTAAGTACCTGTAAATTGGTCGCCATTCTGAAAGTGTAAAGTGATTAAATGACAATGATAAAAAGCAACTTCGGAACTAAGTTAATTGGGGCTCACGTATCCGCTGCCGGTGGCGTTGATCAAGCGCCATTGAGAGCTCGCGAGATCGGCGCTAACGCGTTTGCGCTATTCACCAAGAATCAACGTCAGTGGGTGGCTAAACCGCTCGAAGAGAAAACGATCTCCGCCTTTAAAGCTAACTGCAAAATGCTGGGCTTCACACCAGAGCAGATTCTGCCCCATGACTCCTACCTAATTAACTTAGGCGCGCCTGAAGAGGAGAAGCTCGAAAAATCGCGCGCAGCGTTTATTGATGAAATGGAGCGGTGTCACCAACTCGGCTTAACACTACTCAATTTTCATCCTGGGAGTCATTTAAAGAAGATTTCTGAGAAAGCGTGTCTGGCCAGAATCGCTGAGTCTATTAATCTCGCACATCAGGCAGTTCCTGAGGTGATCGCAGTCATAGAGAACACGGCAGGGCAAGGGACTAATTTAGGCTGGCGCTTCGAACACCTTGCTGAAATCATTGAGCAGGTCGAAGACAAGTCGAGAGTTGGGGTTTGCCTCGACACTTGCCATACCTTTGCTGCTGGCTATGACTTGCGCAGTGCAGCGGCCTGTGAAGCCACCTTTGCCGAGTTCGAGCAGGTCGTTGGTATGCGCTATTTAAAGGCAATGCACATAAATGATTCAAAAATTGCTTTAGGCGGCAAAGTAGATAGGCATCACTCGTTGGGGCAAGGAGAGATCGGCTGGGCCTGTTTTGAGTACATCGCAAAGGATGCAAGGTTTGACGATATCCCTCTGATTTTAGAGACAATTGATCCGGAAATTTGGTCGCAAGAAATCGAACAGCTTAGAGCGTTTCACCATCAAGCCCGCTTAGAAACGGTATAGAAAGAGAAATTGGCATTAATCTTTCATAGCTATTGATGTGTTCAATGCTATGAGGGCGTGATTATGCCTTACTCTTTCTCTTATGCTGCCGCTCGTCCGGTGCGTTTTCCAACACCAAACCGCCACATTACCGGTCAAGGTCATCACCGTACACCACAGAAGCACTAATCTTCTCTTTGTTCCTTCTGCTTATTTTGCGACAATTGCGCCGTATAGATAAGTAGAAGGAATCGGTGATGCGATCTCAACTGACTTGGCATGACGTCATTGGCGCTGAAAAACAGCAGCACTATTTTCAGCAAACGCTGGCATTTGTAGAAGGCGAGCGTGCTTCAGGTAAGGTTGTATTTCCGCCAGCCGAAGACGTGTTCAATGCGTTTAAAACCACCGAGTTTAGCGACGTTAAAGTGGTGATTCTTGGCCAAGATCCTTACCATGGCCAAGGCCAAGCACACGGTCTCTGCTTCTCTGTGTTGCCCGGTATCAAAACGCCGCCGTCACTGGTCAATATCTATAAAGAGTTAGCACAAGATATTGCCGGTTTTGAAATCCCTCAGCATGGCTATTTGCAGAGCTGGGCCGAGCAGGGCGTGTTACTGCTCAATACGGTATTGACGGTAGAGCAAGGTAAAGCACATTCTCACGCAAAAGCGGGGTGGGAAACGTTTACTGATAAGGTGATTGAAGCGCTTAATGTGCACCAGAACGGAGTAGTGTTTCTGCTCTGGGGCGCGCACGCTCAGAAGAAGGGACGCTTTATCGACCGAAGCAAGCATCACGTATTAACGGGTCCTCACCCTTCACCACTTTCGGCGCACCGCGGTTTCTTTGGCTGTGGCCACTTCTCTGAGACTAATCGATATTTAGTTGAACAGCAGAAAACCCCGATTGAGTGGCAACTGCCTGTCACTTTGTAACAGCATAAATCGCGATTTGTCTGTTTTTCGAACAAGGTCAAAGCGCAACATGGCGTTCTCTTATACACTGATAAAAAATGGGTGTTAAGGAGAAGCACTATGATGATTGAACGGATCCACCGCGAGCATGGATATATGGTGCGTTTACTCGCGCTGCTGCGACATAAGCTCAACCTGTTAAAAAGCGAGCGTCCAGTCAACTACGGCGTTTTGCGTGAACTGGTTGACTATTTAGCTAACCATGCAGAAAAAGTTCACCACCCTAAAGAAGATATTCTCTATCACTACTACCTTGAGCATTACGGTCATAATCAGCAAATTGACAATCTTGAATTAGAGCACAAGACACTATCTGAAAAGAGCCACGCTTTTCTAGATATGGTTGAGATGGTGCTGCAAGATGCGGTGATTCCTCAAGATATTTTTATCGAACACCTGCAGGCTTTTCTGGATGCACAGAAGAAACATTTGGAAATAGAAGAGCGCAATGTGTTCCCACACTTGATCGAAAAATTCACCGTTAAAGATTGGCAAGCGGTCGAAGAGCAATGGAGTGTCTGCGAAGATGACCCTGTATTCGGAGCGACGATCGCTGAGCAGTACCAACAACTCGCAGATCGAGTGCATCAAACCGAACACGAATGCAGTTAGCTTTGTGCTGACAACAAAAAAGAGGCAATGAAGCCTCTTTTTTTAATACTCTACTTTGTCTAAATCATTAAAGCCGATATCCATGTCCATCAGCTCTTTTTGCAGACGCTGCCGGTCCTTTATTGCTTCTATTTCACGCCACTTTCGTTTAACGGGTTTTGAGCGACTTCCTCTTCCTTTAGGAAAGTCCTGTTCAAAAATTTCTTCAAAGTTTAAGCCTTCCATAAGCGACCTCTTTATGATTTTTATACCTCTCACAAGGCATTTTTTAAATACCATAGATAGAAGAAAAGTAACCTTGATTCGTTTCTCATTTGTTACGTTTCAATGAAGTTTTTACTCAGAGTGTGCGAGAGGTTCACAAAACTTCGCCCTTGGTTAGGTTGTTTTTTGCTCGATTGATTCGCTGGGAATCACGAAATCTGTCAACAGCAATTGTTAAAAGGCTGTGAGCCTAGGCGGTCAGTCAGTCATTTTGCGATGCTATCTTGAATGTCGTCACGCCACGAAACATGCCGACATTTACCGTACGGTGAATTGCCTTTAGCTTTAAGGTATCTGGCTAAAGTATAACAACCTGAAACATTCTGTTTTGTTTGACGTCAAATGTTGCAGTTATATTGTTGGTCTGTTTTGTTTTTGTTGGTTTTGTGTGCTGTTTTGTGTTAATTTAAGGTGATGATTCAGTGAAAAATAACAATAATAAGCAGTGTTGTGCATATTGATTTTTGTTCTTCTTAGCTGCATTATCCGCCCGTCAAAAAACGCTGACACGTTAAATGGAAGCACGAAGCGCACTTTACAGGTCTAAACTGCAATTACGACAAAACCAACATTACACCAATAATTGACACTTGTTGGGCAGTTAGATAGATGGCTGGGAAGCAAAGGTCAGCGAACACTCACTATGAGGAAGCTATGACAGATTTAATTAACTTAATGAATGACCTACTTTGGGGGTCGATTCTTGTTTATCTACTAGTCGGTGTTGGGATCTACTTTACAGTCCGTTTGGGCTTTATCCAATTCCGTCACTTTGGCCATATGTTCTCCGTATTAAAGAACAGCCGTAAATCAGACAATGCCGGTATCTCTTCTTTCCAAGCACTTTGTACCAGCCTGGCTGCTCGTGTCGGTACAGGTAACATGGCTGGTGTGGCTGTGGCTCTGACTGCTGGTGGCCCTGGTGCTATCTTTTGGATGTGGCTAATCGCGATGTTGGGTATGGCCACATCGTTCGCAGAAAGTACACTGGCTCAGCTGTACAAGACCAAAGATGATGATGGTAACTATCGCGGTGGTCCTGCTTATTACATGGAAAAAGGTCTTGGTATGCGTTGGATGGGGGTACTGTTCTCAGTATTCTTGATCATTGCATTCGGGCTGGTTTTCAATGCGGTACAGGCAAACTCAATTGCAAACGCGATGAACAATGCATTTGGTTGGGATTCAACCTACGTTGGCATTGCGGTGGTACTGCTCTCTTCCGTAGTTATTTTCGGCGGTATTAAGCGAATTGCGAAGGTGGCTGAACTTATTGTTCCAATCATGGCGCTTGCATACTTACTGCTCGCTTTCTTTGTCATGTTCTCAAACCTTGAGAAACTGCCAGCGATATTGACTCTGATCTTCAAGAGCGCCTTCGGTTTGCAAGAGGCGGCAGCGGGTGGTTTGGGCTACGCTATTGCTCAAGCGATGATCAATGGTATCAAGCGTGGTTTGTTCTCGAACGAAGCCGGTATGGGTTCTGCGCCTAATGCCGCGGCGTCAGCAACACCTTATCCACCACACCCAGCATCACAAGGTTATGTGCAAATGCTTGGTGTGTTTATGGATACTATTGTGATCTGTTCGGCTACGGTGGCGATTATCCTGATGTCGGGTGAATACGTGCCTCACGGTGAAATTACCGGTATCGAACTGACTCAGTCTGCGTTGAGCTCTCAAGTCGGTGATTGGGGTGGCATCTTTGTCGCGGTGGCGATCTTCTTCTTCGCTTTCACCTCAATTATTGCTAACTACTCGTACGCTGAAACCAACCTTATCTTCCTTGAGCACAATCACAAGGCAGGTCTTGGCTTGTTCCGTATTATCGTACTGGGTATGGTGATGTTTGGCGCGGTTGCCTCGTTACCGGTTGTCTGGGCTTTGGCTGACGTCTCAATGGGTTTAATGGCACTGGTCAACTTGGTGGCGATTCTGCTGTTGTCTGGTATTGTGATTAAACTGGCGAAAGACTATAACCACCAGCTTGATCAAGGCAAGGTACCCACCTTCGATGCCAATGACTTCCCTGAGCTAAAATCACAGCTAGAAGATGGCATCTGGGATCAAAGCGACAAAAACTGATTGTTATTCGCTATCGCAATGATTCAAAAAGCCGTGCAGACATTGCACGGCTTTTTTTGTAACCTATAAATATAAATCCAATAGATAGAGTAAAGTCATGTTAGTTGTCGTATCCCCAGCGAAAACCTTAGATTATGAATCACCACTGGCGACCGAGAAGCATACTCAGCCTGAGCTGATAGAGTACTCGAAACAGTTGATCGATGTCTGTCGTAAGCTGACCCCAGCGGACGTGGCCAGCTTGATGAAAGTGAGTGATAAGATTGCCGACCTTAATGTCGGACGTTTTCAAGAGTGGAGCGAAGAGTTCACCACAGAAAATGCCCGCCAAGCGATCCTAGCGTTCAAAGGCGATGTCTATACTGGTCTTGATGCACAGTCACTCAGTGACGCCGATTTCGACTATGCCCAAGACCATTTACGCATGCTTTCTGGCCTATACGGACTGCTGAAACCCCTCGACCTGATGCAACCTTATCGCCTGGAAATGGGGACCAAGTTAGCTAATGACAAAGGATCAAACTTGTACCAGTTTTGGGGCAATGTCATCACTGATAAGTTGAATGAAGCGATCGCAGCGCAAGGCGATAATGTGCTGATTAATCTGGCATCGAATGAGTATTTCAAAGCGGTAAAACCTAAAGCGCTCGATGCTCAAGTGATCACGCCGGTATTCAAAGATTGTAAGAATGGCCAATACAAGGTGATTAGCTTCTATGCCAAGAAAGCTCGAGGCATGATGGCGCGTTACATTATCGAAAACCGGATTGAAAGCGTGGCAGACTTAACCAAGTTTGATATCGCCGGTTACTACTTTGTTGAGCAAGAATCGACGCCTACAGAGTTGGTGTTCAAACGAGAAGAGCAATAAGGCTCTGATTGAGGAGATAATGATGAAGTGGTTGAGACTGCTTATTGCTCGCTATGACGCTTGGTGTTTGTCATTGGGATTGACGCCAGAGCACAAGCGCAGTTGTGTTCCCTATCGCTCAGATCATACTCCCTCTAGTGAAAAAAAGGCGCAAAAGTAATGCGCCTTTTTGATACCCACTGCCACCTCGATTTCGACTGTTTCTCTACCGAGTTCGAACAGCATCTTTATACTGCGCGGCAACAGGCCGTAGAGCGGATTGTATTGCCGGCTATCGGTCCGTCAAATTGGACCAAAATTACCACTCTTGCTCAGCAGCATTCTGGACTTTACTACGGCCTCGGCATGCACCCGCTGTTTTTAAATAACGCAAGTGAGCGCCATTTTACCGAATTGCGTCTACTATTAGAACGGCAAGACGGTTTGTGTGTTGCAGTAGGGGAGTGTGGCTTGGACGCGGTGATAGAGGTGGACATGGATCTGCAAGAGCGAATATTCGTGCAACAAGTCGACATCGCCACCGAGTTTAAGCTGCCACTCATCTTACACAGTCGTAAAACCCATAATCGCTTGCTCCAACTTCTTAAGCAAAAGCAGTTCAAATATGGTGGCATATTGCATGGTTTTTCTGGAAGTTATCAGCAAGCCATGCAGTTTATCGAGTGCGGTTTTTATATTGGTGTTGGAGGTGTGATCACCTACCCAAGAGCCAATAAAACCCGTCAGGCTATTGCGCAGTTGCCTGTCGAACATCTCGTGCTGGAGACGGACGCTCCAGACATGCCATTAAATGGTCATCAGGGCAAGGCGAATCATCCCAAGATGATAGGTCAAATCTTGGCTTGCCTCGCAAGCTTGAAAGGATTACCAGAGCAAACGATTGCTGAAATCGTTTGGAAAAATAGCAATTTTGTCTTCAGCATTTGTGAATAATTTCGAAATAAATTGTTCATCTG
Organism: Vibrio sinaloensis; assembly: GCF_023195835.1. Taxonomy (NCBI): domain Bacteria; kingdom Pseudomonadati; phylum Pseudomonadota; class Gammaproteobacteria; order Vibrionales; family Vibrionaceae; genus Vibrio; species Vibrio sinaloensis. Next base: position 605,673 of record NZ_CP096199.1, read on the forward strand.
ATGATTATAGGTGGCTGGAATGGTGATCTTGTTCACGTAAATGGGTGAACACATGATGAATCTTATTAGAAACTGTGAGGACGGCATTACTTTATCAATGGACGGATGAGTATAATTGCGCCTGCTTTTGAGCTCCATTTTGTAACACGCCAACAAATAACATATAAGGAAGTCATAAACTATGAGCCTGTTTATGAGCCTAGTCGGTATGGCAGTATTGCTAGGAATTGCATTACTACTGTCTGATAACCGCAAAGCTATCAATCTAAGAACTGTGGGTGGCGCATTTGCTATCCAATTCATCATCGGTGGTTTCGTTCTGTACGTACCATGGGGTCGTGACCTTCTAGCTGGTTTCTCAGCTGGTGTACAAAACGTTATCGACTACGGTAAAGACGGTACTGGTTTCCTATTCGGCAGCCTAGTTAACTTCTCAGTTGACGGTATCGGTTTCATCTTTGCTTTCCAAGTACTACCAACGCTAATCTTCTTCTCTGCGCTAATTTCTGTACTTTACTACATCGGTGTGATGCAGTGGGTTATCAAGATTCTTGGTGGCGGTCTACAAAAAGCACTAGGTACTTCACGTGCCGAGTCAATGTCTGCAGCAGCTAACATCTTCGTAGGTCAAACAGAAGCACCTCTAGTGGTTCGTCCGTTTGTTCCTAAAATGACTCAATCTGAGCTATTTGCAGTAATGTGTGGTGGTCTAGCGTCTGTTGCTGGTGGTGTACTAGCCGGTTACGCTTCTATGGGTGTACCTCTAGAGTACCTTGTAGCTGCATCATTCATGGCAGCACCAGGTGGTCTACTGTTCGCTAAAATCATCAAGCCTGAAACAGATACTCCAGAAGAAGATCTAGGTGCGGATATCGACGGCGGCGACGACAAGCCAGCTAACGTTATCGACGCAGCAGCAGGCGGTGCATCAGTTGGTCTACAACTAGCACTAAACGTTGGTGCAATGCTACTTGCATTCATCGGTCTAATCGCTCTTATCAACGGTATCCTAGGTGGCGTTGGCGGTTGGTTCGGTATGCCAGAACTTACTCTAGAAATCATTCTTGGTTACGTATTTGCTCCTCTAGCATTCCTAATTGGTGTGCCATGGGAAGAAGCAACGCTAGCTGGCTCGTTCATCGGTCAGAAACTGGTTGTTAACGAATTCGTAGCTTACCTAAACTTCGTACCTTACGTTGGTGATGCAGCACAAGTTGTACCAGCAACAGGTGAAGTTATGTCTACTAAGACAGCAGCAATTATCTCGTTCGCTCTATGTGGTTTCGCAAACCTTTCTTCTATCGCGATTCTACTAGGTGGTCTAGGTGGTCTTGCGCCAAACCGTCGTCACGATATCGCTCGTATGGGTATCAAGGCGGTAGCAGCAGGTACGCTATCTAACCTAATGGCGGCGACAATCGCTGGCTTCTTCCTATCTTTCTAATTGACTAAGCGAAAGATTATATAGACGCCGTTTTATAAAGCCCCGTAGTCACACTTTGTGTGCTACGGGGCTTTTTCGTCGTGTTTTGCCCGCTAACTGGGTTAACTGCGAATACTCGCCCCAATCATTTAGCAACACTAAATTCATGGGGACTCATATTCTCGTTGCCTTGTTAGCGAACAAATGACTAAGAAAGAGTCAAACATAGCCTGCTATGCACATCGCTTTGTTTGATGGGTCTGGACAGAGTTCGGACAACAAGATTCATAACGGATTGAACAGTTGAGTAAGCTGGGCAAACGTTAAGCAGAATCTTTTTTGAGATACAAACCGTTTGCGCTCTATGAGCTACTACAGTTCCGCGATAAATATCTATACTGTATATAACTATAGAAAGTAGGGTAAAACTCATGAATGAAGTTATCCTCGCAACCTTAGCGGGTTTTGTCGTTGGAGTCCTGTTTTCCGCTATCAAGTTACCCATACCAGCCCCTCCCGTGTTGTCTGGGATTATGGGCATAGTTGGTGTTTACTTAGGTGGCATAACTTATCAATGGATTATTGAAAAGTTTTTTAGCTAGCGATAACGAATACATGGAGTAACGTTATCGAGAGTGGCAACGCTTCAAATTATGGGCGTTGCTAGTATACGTTAGACACCGCAATCGCAGATTGTTGTGCCATAGACCAAACTGGTACTGTGCGGTGACAAGGATAGCAATTGGCATATTTTCGCTGTATATGCCGAGTCTTCAGGGAACCAAGTCCGTTCATTAATGACTGCCGTTCTGGGCATGAGCTCAGAACCGTAACTTTTTTGAATATTGATCGGAGATAGAAATGAGCGATTTAAAAGCAGCAGCACTACGTGCACTAAAACTTATGGACCTAACTACGCTGAATGATGACGACACTGACGCGAAAGTTATTTCACTATGTCATGACGCAAAATCAGCAGTAGGTAACACAGCTGCGATCTGTATTTACCCTCGCTTTATTCCTATTGCTAAGAAGACACTTCGTGAGCAAGGTACACCAGACATTCGCATTGCGACTGTAACTAACTTCCCACACGGTAACGACGACATCGAAATCGCTGTTGCTGAGACCAAAGCAGCCGTCAATTATGGCGCAGATGAAGTCGACGTGGTGTTCCCATACCGCGCTCTGATGGCTGGTAATGAAGAGGTGGGCTTTGAGCTTGTTAAGCAATGTAAACAAGCATGTGGTGATATTCTGCTTAAAGTTATCATCGAAACCGGTGAGCTGAAAGAAGAAGCACTCATTAAGAAAGCCTCAGAGATCTGCATCAAAGCAGGGGCTGATTTCATCAAAACCTCAACGGGTAAAGTGCCGGTAAACGCAACACCAGAATACGCTCGTATGATGTTAGAAGTGATTCGTGACATGGGCGTAGCAGAAACTGTTGGTTTCAAACCCGCTGGTGGCGTACGTACCGCTGAAGATGCAGCCGCTTACCTAGCAATGGCAGATGACATTCTAGGTGACAACTGGGTAGATGCTCGTCACTACCGTTTTGGCGCATCAAGCCTTTTGACTAACCTACTGAATACATTAGAAGTAACGGACGAGACTGCCGATCCAGCAGCTTACTAATTTTCTCTTCCTATTTGACGCCGCAGCGTTGTTGACTGCGTAAGTTCATCCTAATCACATAGAGCCTCTATGCTCATAGGACTGAACTTCCTAGTCGCCTAGCTGCAATGCCAAATAGTTTGAGAGTAGACAAAAACAAAGTCTGTTTGGTGGAGTGTCCACAAGGCACTCCACATTACCTCTTTACCTTATAACCATCGCTTGCTACAGCGTGGGAGGACCTAATGTATTTACCTCAAGAAATCATTCGTAAAAAACGTGATGGCGAAGTGTTGACCGCTGAAGAAATCAACTTCTTCATTCAAGGCGTGGCGGATAACAGCGTTTCTGAAGGCCAGATTGCGGCCTTTGCCATGGCGATTTTCTTTAATGAAATGACTATGCCAGAGCGCATCGCACTCACTTGTGCAATGCGTGATTCAGGTATGGTGATTGACTGGAGCCACAAACAGTTTGGTGGCCCTATCGTGGATAAACACTCAACCGGTGGTGTGGGTGACGTAACGTCATTGATGCTTGGCCCTATGGTCGCAGCATGTGGTGGTTTTGTTCCAATGATCTCAGGTCGTGGTCTTGGCCATACTGGTGGTACGCTCGACAAGCTAGAGTCAATCCCTGGCTACAACATCACACCAACCAACGAAGTGTTTGGTGATGTGACTAAAGACGCAGGCGTCGCCATTATCGGTCAAACTGGCGACCTTGCTCCAGCAGATAAGCGGGTGTACGCCACCCGTGACATCACGGCGACAGTCGATAATATCTCGCTTATCACAGCATCAATCCTGTCGAAAAAACTGGCTGCAGGCCTTGAGTCTCTAGTCATGGACGTAAAAGTAGGTTCAGGCGCGTTTATGCCAACTTACGAAGCGTCAGAAGAGCTCGCTAAGTCGATTGTCGCGGTTGCCAATGGTGCAGGTACCAAAACAACGGCCATTCTTACCGATATGAACCAAGTACTTGCATCATCTGCGGGTAACGCACTGGAGGTGCGTGAAGCGGTTCAGTTCTTGACCGGTGAATACCGTAACCCTCGTCTTCTCGAAGTGACCATGGCGTCATGTGCAGAAATGTTGGTACTAGGCAAGCTAGCTGACAATACTGAAGATGCGCGTGCCAAGTTGATGCAAGTGCTGGATAACGGCAAGGCTGCTGAGTGCTTTGGTAAGATGGTGGCAGGCCTTGGTGGCCCTGCGGATTTCGTTGAAAACTACGATAACTACCTAGAGAAAGCGGAGGTTGTGAAGCCAGTATTTGCTGACGAATCTGGCGTGGTGTCCGCGATGGATACACGTGCGATTGGTATGGCAGTGGTTGCTATGGGTGGTGGTCGCCGTGTCGCGACAGACACCATCGACTACGCCGTGGGTTTTGACCAGTTTATCCGCCTAGGTGAAGAAGCTTCAAATGATAAGCCTCTTGCAGTGATTCACGCTCGCAGTGAAGCGCAGTGGCAGGAAGCGGCAGAAGCATTGAAAAAAGCGATCGTCATCGGTGGTGAGTACACACCAACGCCAGAGGTGTATCGTCAGATTCGCGCTGAAGACATCTAAACTTTTCATATTTGAACTTGCAGCGGCGTTAACTGCACTCGCTCACCGGAACGCCGGCCGTCCCAGTCACATAGACGAGCTATGCTTAGGGGGTTCGCTTGCTTGTTGCCGTGCTGCAAGTCCAACTATTTTGAGTTGAATTATTAAAATTAGATTGGTCGATTTGAGTGTTTGCTCTCGACCAATCAGAGGAAGAGAGCAATGAAAAGAGCATTTATTTTAGTCTTAGACTCATTCGGTATTGGTGCGACTGCCGATGCTGATAAGTTTGGTGATGTGGGTTCTGACACCTTAGGTCATATTGCCGAGCAGTGTGAGAAAGGGTTGGCGGATAACGCTGAGCGCAGCGGTCCACTTCGCTTACCAAATCTATCTAAGCTTGGTCTTGCAATGGCTCACAAAGAGTCAACAGGTAACTTTGCACCGGGTCTGGATGCGGATGCAGAAATCATTGGCGCATACGGTCACGCAGCAGAGCTATCTTCTGGTAAAGACACCCCTTCTGGTCACTGGGAAATCGCGGGTGTTCCGGTTCTGTTTGATTGGGGCTACTTTACCGACAAAGAGAATAGCTTCCCGAAAGCGCTCACCGATCGCATTCTTGAGCGTGCAGGTCTAGATGGCTTCCTAGGTAACTGCCACTCTTCTGGTACCGAGATCCTAGACAACCTGGGTGAAGAACACATGAAGACAGGCCTGCCAATCTTCTACACCTCGGCTGACTCAGTATTCCAAATTGCGTGTCATGAAGAGACATTCGGTTTAGACCGCTTATTAGAGCTATGCCAAATCGCTCGTGAAGAGCTTGAAGATTACAACATTGGCCGTGTTATCGCTCGTCCATTCATTGGCCCAGGTAAAGGCCAGTTTGAACGTACTGGTAACCGTCGTGACTTATCTGTTGAGCCACCATCAGCAACGATTCTGCAGAAGCTAGTTGATGAGAAGGACGGTGAAGTCCATTCAATTGGTAAGATCTCTGATATTTACGCTGGCTGTGGTATCACCAAGAAAACCAAAGCAACAGGCATTCCTGCCCTATTTGAGGCCACAAAAGATGCCATCAAAGAAGCCGGTGACAATACGATCGTATTCACCAACTTTGTTGATTTCGACTCAGCTTACGGCCACCGCCGCGACGTTGCGGGTTACGCTGCCGCGTTAGAGTACTTTGATGGTCGTATTCATGAGGTGATGGAGATGATGCAAGACGACGACTTGCTGATCCTGACCGCAGACCATGGTTGTGACCCTACTTGGCCTGGTACTGATCATACTCGCGAACATATCCCAGTCATTGTATACGGTAAAAAAGTACCAGCAGGCTCACTTGGCTTGCGAGACAGCTTTGCTGACATTGGCCAGACTCTGGCAAGCTACTTTGGTACTTCACCAATGGATTACGGTAAGAACTTTTTGTAATCACCACTTATTCCAATAGAGGGCTTGTCCCTCTATTCTTTTGTTATTACTAACTAAGGACATAGAATCATGGCAACTCCACATATCAACGCAGAAATGGGCGCATTTGCAGACGTCGTATTAATGCCTGGTGACCCACTACGTGCAAAATACATTGCAGAAACGTTTTTGGAAGATGTGGTTCAAGTATGTGACGTACGTAATATGTGCGGTTTCACTGGCACCTATAAAGGTCGCAAAGTATCAGTGATGGGACATGGTATGGGTATTCCATCTTGTTCGATTTACGCCACCGAGCTTATTAAAGACTTTGGTGTGAAAAAGATCATTCGTGTCGGTAGCTGTGGTGCGGTAAGCGAAGACATCAAAGTTCGCGATGTGGTCATCGGTATGGGTGCATGTACAGACTCAAAAGTGAACCGTATCCGTTTTAAAGGTCATGACTTTGCTGCTATCGCTGACTACAAAATGGTACGTGCAGCTGAAGATGCAGCAAAAGCGCGCGGCATTGAAGTCAAAGTAGGTAACCTATTCTCAGCCGAGCTGTTCTACACGCCTGATCCAGAGATGTTTGATGTAATGGACAAATACGGCATTGTTGGTGTTGAGATGGAAGCGGCGGGTATCTACGGTGTGTGTGCCGAGTACGGTGCTAAAGCACTGACTATCTGTACCGTATCTGACCACATTAAGACGGGTGAGCAAACGACGTCTGATGAGCGTCAAACCACCTTTAACGATATGATGGTGATCGCGCTTGACTCTGTTCTTCTCGGTGATGCTGAGTAGTTGAGAACGGGCTTCGTCCTGCGAGAAATTAGACCGGGCTGCGCCCTTCGAGAGGGGCTTTTGATGAGCGAGTCGAAAGTTGCCGGCAGTACTGGCGAATGTTTAAGTTTAATTGTTTGAATTTAAAAGAAAAGGCTTGACGTATACGGTCAAGCCTTACAAGATTTTCTCGCTTCTCGCTTCTCGCTTCTCGCTTCTCGCTTCTCGCTTCTCGCTTCTCGCTTCTCGCTTCTCGCTTCTCGCTTCTCGCTTCTCGCTTCTCGCTTCTCGCTTCTCGCTTCTCGCTTCTCGCTTCTCGCTTCTCGCTTCTCGCTTCTCGCTTCTAGACATCCTTAAGCAAAAGGTTTTCGCCTTTGCGTTTGGTGGGTTTGCGTCTAAAAATCAAGGCAATCAATACGCCGGCCACAAAGCTTAGCCCGACCATGGTGTACATGTAGCGGTCACTTTTGCGGTAGTAGTGGTCTGAAAATGCCGTCAACTTGCCGGTTTCAAAGGTAATGCGTACAAAACCAATCACGGTATTGTCTCGAATGACGGGCTCAACGAGCTGCTGTTTTCCGATACGAGCGGTTTGCAGTGGTGTATCTAAGCCAAGCATCTCACGTACCGTTTTTCCGTTGTCACTGGCGGCGAGCTTAACGCCTTCGGCGTCATAGATAGTAGCATCAACCACGAGGTTATCTTGTGCTAACTGATTCGTGAGCTTTAACAACTGCTCCTGATCTTGAGCAACGATAAGGTCACTGGCAGAGAGCGAAGCTTGTGAGATCAGAATATCGGTGAGGGTCTCTAACTGGTTGGCTTGAATCTGTTCGTTACCCTTAGTGATCTTGACACTATTGATGGCAATCGTGGCCACCATAGCAATTAAGCACAGTGTACCCAATACCTTGATGGCGATACGAAACGAAAACAGCGATGAGTCCATTTTCCCACCTAATAGAGAGTTTAATTATACCTAAGTGCATATTGAGACTTGCGTTGATAAATTGCAATAGGTTAACGTGTTGAGAGATTTTTTAGGAATTGCCCAACATGGATACGTTAAAGACCCTTTCAATACGCAAACACATTCCCCTTACTAACCGTTTACCAGAAACGCGCTTAGCCACTCAGTTCGACAAGGCAGCGGCTGGATGGGTGGTTTACGGTCACTACCTCTGCCCAAGTCAATTTGAAGATATCGACTTCTATGTGGGTGAGTACAACGCCATCGTTGATGTATGGAAAGTCGGTGATTATGAAGTGGCACTGATGGCTGGCGAGCTTACCGAGCAACATGAAGAGATTTTGCAAGCGCTTGAGCTCGATTATTCCTCTCTTAATGATGTGCCTGAGCTTTCAAAGCCAGGTTTAATTGTGCTCGATATGGACTCCACGGCTATTCAAATTGAATGTATTGATGAGATTGCAAAACTGGCAGGCGTCGGCGAGGAGGTGGCGGAAGTCACCGAACGGGCGATGCAAGGTGAGCTCGACTTCGAACAAAGCTTGCGTCAACGCGTGGGTAAGTTAGCCGGTGCGGATGAGTCGATTTTGCAGCAAGTACGTAATGTGCTACCTCTGATGCCCGACTTGCCGGAGTTAATTGCAACGCTGCAGCGATTTGGTTGGAAAACCGCAATCGCCTCAGGCGGCTTTACTTATTTTTCTGATCATCTGCAACAGTTACTCGGCTTGGACCATGCTCAGTCAAATCAGTTAGAAATCGTTGAGGGTAAATTGACCGGAAAAGTATTGGGTGATGTGGTGTGCGCGCAGACCAAAGCGGATATTTTGGTCCAACTGGCAGAGCAATTTGACATTGAGCCTCACAACACTATTGCCGTGGGTGATGGCGCCAATGACTTAGTGATGATGAAAGCAGCCGGTCTTGGGATAGCGTATCATGCGAAACCGAAAGTCGAGCAAGCGGCGCAAAGTGCGGTCCGATACGCCGGGCTGGGCGGGATCATCTGTGTTCTCTCTGCGCTACTGGTCAAGCAGAAGCGAGTCAGTCTCAAACCCTTAGCATGATAGCAAAAGCGAGGCCAAGGCCTCGCTTCTTTTTTCGGTTAACGGGTCAGTTCTAAGCGGATAAGCACCTCTTCTGTAATGTCGGTCAACTCCCCGTAGCCGACAATGCTCATCATCTCTTTCTCTAAGCTTCGTGCCTGATGCATACTGATTTGTGTCAACTCATTGAGGTCTTTTCGCACTAGTGCGGTGATGGGGTCAAAAACCGGCGCACTACAGATGCGAATGGCATAAAACTCGCCCATCGCTTGCGCTTTCTTAACAAACAGCAGCCGCTCTTTCAGGCTTTCAAAATCGGTACTGAGTTTGGTTTCAACCGATTGAATACGGGTGCCAAACTTGATCGCTGTTAAATATAGTTCATGGTATTGGGGCATTGCCCCCTGAATGCGCTTCATTGGCTGGGCTAACAGCGTATTGGTTCGCCCTTTATAAATAGGTGCTAACGAGAAATTTTTCTCATCGCCCAATTTGGCCAAAATTGCCAAGTACGGCTTGAGCGGATAGTTGACCCCAATCGCTTTCGGCCTCAGACCGCCGGCTTTTTTCTCGACGTAGAGTGGCGAACTGACCATTTTATCCAGCAAGATGTCATGCAATCCTTCCAACAGTTCGTTGCTCGGTAACAGCTCTTTTTTGGCGATCAGTTTGTCCTGATTGTGGTCGATAAGCTTACCGAAGAAAGCGATAGTGCGCATATTTTGGCTCTCTTCGACAATCGCTAATTGTAGCTGCTTACCACTAGGACTAATCCGCACTACAGTATAAGGCACTTCATTCAGCGGCAGTTTTTTATCATAAAGCTGCAACTCTTTGAAATTTAGGCTGCAGTGATCGCCGGCTTTTAACGAGCACGGGTTTGACAGCGCGAGGCTGATGCCGTGCTTTGAGATATCTAAACTAAATCCTTCAAATACAGCGCCGTTACTCTGCGACAGAACCACCGGAGACTTGAATTGATAACGTGGCTCTTTGCGTCGAGATTGAGCATCGAAATAGATACAGGCAGGGTTACTCTCTGGGTTTCGAGCATGTCGGAAGCGATTGAGTTCGCTACTCGCCAGACGCGGCTTATCAGTCAATAGGTAGTCTTGGCGACTGGATAGATCGGCAATTTCTTGCAATATGCCGCAATGGGTAAGGCTATCGGTTTCGAGGTTGAGCTCATTAGCATGCTCAGCTAATGCCTGGCGCTCTTCGGCCGAGAGCTCAAATACCGATAGACGAAACGCTTTCCAACTCTCTTTTTTTGCACCGATATGCCAGAACAGTTGACGCTGCTCGCGAGTCGCTTCTGGCATCATCATTGAGAAAAACAGCGTTTTATCTTTGTGCTCGTGGGTAAACGAGTAGATCACGTTGTTACTGCCACGCATACCCGGAGCGGTAAGCTGCGCCATGCGTTGTGCGTGAAATAGGCTACTCAGCGCTTGTTGATTACGCTCATCGTGCCAATATTGCCAAATCGGCAAGTTGTTTTCTGTCATCAGGGCGAGCTTGAGCTCATCACCACTAAAAAACACCGGCAGATTACAGGTGTGTTTGAGATAGGTATGCTCAAACCCTCGTGAGCGAGCACGAATGATCTTATCCTGATTGTCGTGTCGTGCTTTTTGATTATCGCTGCTCAATACATGCGCGATCACCAACTCAATGAGATTGCTTGAGTCGAGCTTTAACAAGCGCAGAAACTTAACCGCATCGTTTTCATACGACTCATCGATGCCGACAATACGGTAAGGAATCGCTTCGTGAATGCCTTCAAGCTCGACCGTTTTACTGAGCTCAACCAGTTTGACCTCAATCACTTCACCGAGCTTGTAATTAAACGAAGAGGGGACTTTGAACTTAGCGCCGCTTGGTGAAAGATCAACCGTTACGCCATGGATAACTTGGCCATTAGCGAGTTGCAGTTCTATTTGCGAGCTGAGTTTAAGGCGGTTTTCTCGCCTTTTGAGGTCGTAGCCGAGATTAATCGGTTCGACATCGAGTCCACCGGTGCTGTTGGGGTTGACTTCGGAGCCTAATGGTTTGCCACGCTTTTGCATGACACGAAAGTTATTGTGGGTGTTACACAGGGCTTCCCATACCCCTTCGGTATAGCCGCCGAACTTACGGGTGTTCTTATGGTAGGCATTGAAGGCGACGTCATCTAACCAATGTTTGATGCCGTCGAGCTCATATTCGCGACACTCTCCTTTAACGCGGCCCCGTAAGTCAATCGGCTTAGTACATGGCGCCATAATGCGGTTGAGCTCCATCTTGACCAGTATTTTGACCGATGGTGGCTCGCCCTCTGTCATTTGACCGAGGAGATAATCAAAATCTTGCGCGTGGTAAGCGGGAATTAGCCGCTCCGCCAGTGAGAGTATTTCTGCTTGCTGCATATTTTTTGTTAGAGTGTCCATTACTCAACATATCGACCTTGATATAAAGATCTTTAATGATATGTTACAGCGAATCAAGTCTCTACAGTGGCACAAACACATCAAGGTGTAGTTTGGCTCACAATTAAACAATTTATTAGTCTGAGGTGACATGGCAAAAGCGAAACGAGCGTACGTGTGTAATGACTGCGGCGCAGATTTTCCCCGTTGGCAAGGGCAGTGCAACGCCTGTGGGGCGTGGAATACCATCAGTGAAGTTCGTCTCGCTGCGTCGCCGACAGTGGCGCGTAATGAGCGACTCTCTGGGTATGCGGGGGCGAGCAATGAAGCGCAGGTGCAAGTACTGTCTGAGATAGACCTGCAAGAGGTGCCGCGCTTTACCAGTGGTTTTAAAGAGTTAGACCGCGTGCTCGGTGGCGGGGTGGTGCCGGGCGCAGCCATTCTAATCGGCGGTAACCCTGGTGCGGGTAAATCGACATTGCTGCTGCAGACTATGTGTTACTTGGCTTCGCAAATGCCGACCCTTTATGTCACTGGTGAAGAGTCTCTGCAACAGGTGGCGATGCGCGCTTCAAGGCTCGGACTGCCGAAAGATAATCTCAAGATGCTCTCGGAGACCAATGTCGACCGCATTTGCCAAATTGCTGAGAAAGAGCAGCCCCGTATTATGGTGATTGACTCGATTCAGGTTATGCACGTGGCTGATGTTCAGTCTTCCCCTGGCAGTGTCGCGCAAGTGCGTGAGTCGGCCACCGCGCTAACTCGCTATGCAAAGCAGAATAATGTAGCGGTGTTTATCGTTGGCCATGTGACCAAAGATGGCACGCTTGCAGGACCGAAAGTGTTAGAGCACATCATTGACTGTTCGGTGCTGCTCGACGGTGGAACCGACAGCCGATTTAGAACCTTGCGCAGTCATAAGAACCGCTTTGGCGCCGTAAACGAGTTAGGTGTGTTTGCCATGACTGGGCAGGGACTCAAAGAAGTGAGCAACCCTTCAGCGATTTTCTTATCACGCGGCGAAGAAGAAACCTCTGGCAGCTCGGTGATGGTGGTATGGGAGGGAACAAGGCCATTGCTGGTAGAGATTCAAGCTTTGGTCGATTATTCACAACTGGCTAACCCACGCCGGGTTGCGGTGGGTTTGGAGCAAAACCGATTGTCGTTACTATTGGCAGTGTTACACAAACACGGTGGTTTGCAGATGGCAGACCAGGATGTGTTCGTCAATGTGGTGGGTGGCGTTAAGGTAACGGAGACCAGCGCAGATTTAGCCTTAGTGATGGCCCTTTTGTCGAGTTTTCGCGATAGGCCATTGCCTAAAGATGTGGTGGTGTTTGGTGAAGTGGGCCTTGCGGGAGAAATTCGCCCGGTACCCAGTGGCCAAGAGCGCCTAAATGAGGCGTTTAAACACGGCTTTAAAAAGGCAATTGTCCCTGCCGCCAATATGCCCAAAGGTGGTATTGCTGGCATGCAGATACATGGCGTTAAGAAGCTAAGTGAGGCGATTGAGGCGTTTGATGAGCTTTAATAGAAGTTAGAGAGCGGGCTTCGCCCTGCGAGAATCTAGAACGCTTCGCTCCGAGATCGGACTTCGTCCTTAGATAGGGGCTTTTGATGAGCGAGTCGAAAGTTGCAGGCAAAGCTGGATGATATTTAGGCTTAATTTTCTGAATTTCAAAGAAAAGGGTTGAAATGTATTGTCAACCCTTCCAAGGTTTTCTCGCCACTCGCCACTCGCCACTCGCCACTCGCCACTCGCCACTCGCCACTCGCCACTCGCTACAACATATCCACGGCTTTCTCGACCGCAGCTACCAAACTTTCTACATCTTCGATTGTATTGTAAGCGGCGAATGAGGCGCGAATGGTGCCTGTTACGCCTAGCGCATCCATCAGTGGGTGAGCACAGTGGTTTCCTGCTCTGACGGCGATACCTTGCTGATCAAGCAGAGTGGCAACATCTTGATGATGGACGCCGTCGATAACAAATGAGATCACCGAAGCGTTGGGTTGATAGCCGAGAATGCGAACGTCATCCAACTGCTCAAGCGCTGTTTTAGTTTTTTCTACCAGTTGATGAATATGCGTTGCTAGCGCGTGTTGATCCAACCCTTGATACCATTGAATCGCTTTCATTAGGGCGATAGCGCCGGCAACGTTTGGTGTGCCCGCTTCGAACTTGCCTGGTAGTTCGCCAAACGTCGTGCCAGCAAAAGAGACTTTCTCGACCATTTTGCCACCACCGTGCCATGGAGGCATGGCTTCTAGCAGCGCTTGTTTGCCATACAGCACGCCAACTCCTGCCGGCGCGTAGAGCTTGTGGCCAGAGAATACGTAGAAATCGGCATTGAGCTGGGTAACATCAACGGGCTCATGCACGATACCTTGCGCGCCATCGACCACAACAACGGCTCCGAGCTTATGTGCGCTGGCAATCACCTCTTCAACCGGTTGGCGAGTGCCGGTGACATTGGTGATATGGGCCAAAGCAACGATCTTACATTTATCAGTGAGTAAGCGATTAAAGCTGGCAAGGTCAAATTGGCACTCTTGAGTCATTGGGATCTTTACTACCTTCGCCCCAGTTTGCTCTGCGACAATTTGCCAAGGAACGACATTCGCGTGGTGCTCCATTTCACCCACTAGGATCTCATCGCCGGGTCGCAACAGATTGCGTGCATAGGTTTGGGCGATAAGATTCAGCGCTTCGGTTGCGCCGCGCGTCCAGATAATCTCTTTGCTTGATTGAGCACCGATAAACTCAGTTACCGTTTCTCGCGCGCGTTCAAACTCGCTGGTGGCATGAGCCGTGAGACTGTGGCTGCCGCGATGCACGTTGGCATTTTGCTGCTGATAGTAATGAGAGAGGGCATCGATAACGCATTGCGGTTTCTGTGTCGTGGCCGCGCTGTCAAGGTAGACCAGTCTTTGGCCATTGACTTGCTGTTGAAGCGCAGGGAACTGAGCTGCGATGTGTTTGGCATCAAACATTATTCATCACCGAGTTTGTGGTATTGCAAGGTTGGAATAGTCACCATGGGCTCTGCAACGGTCCAGGCATGCGCTTTGCCGGAAAGGTTGATAATCACTTCCATCGCAAATTCTAAAGCGGTTCCGGGCCCTTGGCTGGTTAACAGGTTGTGGTTGACGTCATAGGTCACACGTTTTACCCGCCAGTTTTTGGCCGGGATGTGGCTTTCAAAACTGGGATGACAAGTCATTAGCGCGTCTGAGTAAAGGCCATGGTGAGCAAGCACCAGCGCTGGCGCGGCACAGATGGCGGCAACCAGTTTGCCTTCGTACATTTGTTGGCGAACAATCTCCACCAGCACGGTACTGTCTCGGAAAGTTTCAGCGCCTTGCACACCGCCAGGAAGGATCACCGCATCAAACTCATCATCGGCAATATCCACTAACTTGCAGTCCGCAGTTAACGTTACCCCTCGAGAGGCTTTCATTGTCAGTTGACCATTAAAGTCGGCACTGGCGACAACCGTTTCATAGCCAGCTCTGACCATCATGTCGATGATAGTGACCGCTTCCATCTCTTCGGTGCCAGGTGCGATAGGGACGAGGACTTTCTTTGTCATGATTGCTTCCAACCTTGTTCGATGTTTTTGACTGCTTGGTAGAGCTCGAGATTGACAGGCGTTGCGATGCCGTGTTTCTGGGCTGTTTCGATGAGATACCCGGTGATAAAGTCTATCTCGCTTTGGCGTTGATGAACAATATCCTGATTCATTGACGACAGGTTTTTTGCTGTTGCTTGTATGACCTTAGCGACAGAGTGAGTGAGCTGTTCTTCATTGGTGCTCAGGCCTTCTGCCTGCATAACTAAGGTGACTTCTCGAATGACAGCTTGCAAGGTAGCCGCGTGTTGGGGCTCAGCTAGCGAACCATTGGGAACTTGATGAATGGCGCTAAGCGGGTTAATAGCACAGTTAATCGCGAGTTTATTCCACAAGGCGCTAAGAATATCAGGATTCCATTTTGCTTGCGGCAAGCTGTGCTGAAACACCTCGGCGACAAACGAGCAGCGTTTGCCCGCCTGATTATAGCCGCCAAGCTCAGTGTTACCGTGCCCTGTGTGACGCACTTTACCCTGCGACTCTCTTAGCGCGCCGTGGGTGGTGGTCGCCACGATCAGTGGGTTATTAGCAAAGCGTTGCGCTATCTGTTCAGCCGTGCCCATGCCGTTGTGCATCAGTACAATAATCGTTTCGCTAGCAAGTTTTCCCACTAGGCTTTGTAAGCTTGAGACGACTTGAGGAGCCTTTAATGTCACCAATAGCAGATCTGCTCGAGATAAAGCGTCGAGGGAGTTATTGTTAAAGTAAACGGGTGGGTTCTCTTCCAGTTGGAGCGACATGGTTGGGCTGCTGTGTCGCGACCAGACTGAGACAGAATGTCCGGAACTGTATAAATGAGAGGCCCAAAGAGAGCCAATAGCGCCGGGGCCAAGAACGACAATATTCATCTGTTCGTAAGTCAGTGGGTTTGGCAAAGAGGATAAGACGATAAAAATAGAAAGCAAATAAAAATGGCACCTTAGTAGTAAGGTGCCATTTGGGGTTTCTTTGTTTGCAAGTTCTATTAGAACTTGTAGTTCACGCGGTAGATTAGGATATCGCCGTAGCCTTTGATACCTAATTTGTTTTCAGTAAAGCGGTACAGTACGCCAGTAGACCAGTCTTTAGTTACGTTCCACATTGCGTTTACGCTGCCGTTCCAGCCTGTCTTGCCACCTTGAGCTGCAGTGTACTCTTCGTTGCGACCAAACTCGTACTCACCCCAAGTGGAGAATGTGAAGCTTTGGCCTGCCAGTTCGGTGTTGTAAAAACCAACCCAACCAGCCATACCACCGTTGGCACCGTTAATTGAACCTTGGCTAATTTCGTGAACACCGATGAATGGTGTGAATGCCCAACCGTCGCCTTGTAGACCTGTATAGCCTAGACCAAGTACGCGGTTCTGTTCGTTAAAATTAACGCCGTTTGTATTGTAAACTTGAGCGTAAAGGCTAACTTTGGTGTCCATTAGGTTGTAGTGAATCGTACCTTTCGCCGAAGCACCACGCTTGTCTGAAGCACTATCAACACCTTCATAATCGTAGAAACCGTAAATTTGGCCCCAGTCAAAGCCTGCGCCACCCTCAATGCCTAGTACCGCTTTGTTGCGACTCTTAAGATCGCCGCCGAAGTTGTCTTGTGACTTGCCTGTACCGTGATCCCAGTTTTGGTAGTCAAGGTACATGCCGCCGAAGCCATATAGATACTCTGCTTGTGCTGGGATAGCAGCAGCCGCTGCAATAACGCCAAGAGCTAAAAGTGATTTACGCATAATGGAAACTCTCTATGTTTGTTAGCTTAAATATTCATCAGATATTTGTTTGGTTGCTCAGTCTGTGCTGGGCTTTGCTGATGCGCATAATATCGATAAAAATCTCAAAAGCCATGTGCAACACGTGTAAAAAAACATAAAACAGGTGATCTACATCTCACTAACGGGCAAAAGTTTCACGTGTAACGGAACTTTCATTTTATTGCACAAAAAGTGATTCAGGTATCGATTACGCAAGCGATTTCTTTAGATTTGCGGTCCATCTTATAACCAACAGTTTTAGTGAATGATCTCAATATAGGCAGGTAACGTAACTGTTATCAGGAAGTTTAGGAGTCACTATTTATGCCTGAGATTATGTTGTTTCCACTTAGTTCCGTGGTGTTACCCGAAGGCAAAATGCGCTTGAGAATCTTTGAACCTAGGTACAAAAGGCTCATTTCTCAAGCGCTCAAGGGAGATGGAACATTTGGTATTTGCTTGTTCGATGCGTCTCTCGCCTCAGCGGGGCAGGAGTTATCTGCGATTGGCACCCTAGCCAAAATAACCGACTTTGAGTCACTTGAAGATGGATTGCTGGGGATATCCGTAACCGGTTTGAAGAAGTTTCGCATTAAACGGGTTCGCGTCGAATACGACGGTTTGCGCTTGGCAAGGGTGGAGTGGTTGCCCAACTGGGACGTGACCAACTTTGACCACCAGTCGGAATCAATCAGTAAGCATTTAGGCGATATCTACCACCAATTCCCTGATTTGGGGAACCTTTATCAACAGCGCTTTTTTGACGACGCGAGCTGGGTCAGTCAGCGTTGGCTGGAAATATTGCCGATCACCAATCAACAGTTCGACACCTTAGCCCAGCAGCCTGATTGTTATCAGGCGGTCGAGTTTTTAAAAAGAACCTTAGATAGTAGCTACGTGCAGTGATCGCTGAATCAGTTTGATCGTATACAATGGATAGAGAGCTCTCATTAAGGATATCGAAATGGCCGAGATAGATACCCAAGCTTTTAAAAAAGCCGACTGGGCGTCGTGTATGGAACGAGTGAAGCAGAAAGATAAGCAGGCGTTCGCTTTGGTGTTCACTCATTTTTCTCCGCGTTTGAAGCAGTTCGCATACCGTCACATGGGTAATGAGCAAGTGGCGTTAGAAATTGTCCAGGACGCTTTGGCGACAGTGTGGCAAAAAAGCGCACTGTTCGATGGTGAAAAAAGTTCCCTTTCGACTTGGATCTACACGATTGCACGAAACCTCTGTTTCGACACCCTTCGCAAGCAGAAGGGCAGAGATGCACACATTCATTCTGAAGACATTTGGCCGAATGATTACTGTCCGCCAGACATGGTAGAGCACTACTCTCCCGAAACAGAGATGTTAAAACAGCAGATCGTCAAGTATTTAGACATATTACCTGATGCTCAGCGAAAGGTTGTGAAAGCCGTATACCTCGAGGAGCTTCCACATCAACAAGTCGCGGAAATGTTTGATATTCCGCTCGGAACGGTAAAGTCGCGCTTACGACTGGCCGTTGAGAAACTACGCAACACCATAGAGGCAGATAAATTATGAGCTACCATCCACAAGATCAACTTCTCCAAGCATACGCTCAGGGTACGCTGGATGATGTGAGTGCCTTTACGGTTGCGACCCACATCGAGGGTTGCCCTAAATGTCAGCGAGCCGTTGCATTGTTGGAGGCCCAGTGCGGCGATGCACTATGTACAGCTGAGGTGGAGAGCCATGACACGATGCAAGCCATGTTTGATCAAATTGTCTCGCTAGAGCAAAACGATGAGCCAATTCGCCCTCAGCGTCAGCCCTCTTACATTGAAGTGAACGGCAAGTCGTTCCGATTACCTTTATCATTGTCGCGTTTCCGCGATAGAGTGGGTGAATGGAAAAGCTACGGCGGCAAGGTGTTTAGCGCTTCAATTGATATCTCACATGACTCGCGCGTAAGTTTAATGTACATCGCCGAAAATGTGTCAATACCACAGCATACTCATAAAGGGTTGGAGTCGACCTTGGTGTTACATGGCGGATTTAGTGACGAAGATGGTCATTACGAAGCGGGTGACTTCTTACTGAAAGACGCCTCAGTGAAACACAGCCCGATGACTAAGCAAGGCGAAGATTGTTTGTGTTTAACTGTACTGACTGAGCCTATGATCTTTACTCAAGGCGTAGCCAGAGTATTCAATCTTTTTGGTAAAGGTATGTATCCTTAATCCTTGTTTTATTTAGTGAAAAGGCTTGGTGTGACCAAGCCTTTTTTTGTTTCTATTGATTAGAGGTGATTTGCCGCTCTTGTTCGACGTCACGATGCCGCGCTCTATCGAGCATATCAGCAAAGTAATGGCGTAGAGAGTAGAGCATTATCAAACTCGGAATAACCATGACTGCGGTAAGAACAAAGAAGGTTGACCAATCATTGAGGTAGTCGACCAGTTCGCCAGAGAATGACGCCAGTGTGGTGCGTCCGAAGTTACCCAGTGATGCCAGTAGTGCATACTGGGTGGCAGAGAAAGCTTGCCCAGTCACTACGGTTAAGAATGAGACAAATGCCACGGTTGAGAATGCCGAGGTGAAGTTATCAACCACGAGTGTCGCTAGGAACAGCTGCTCATTCGGGCCTACTTTGGCGATCCATGCAAACATTAGGTTACTGGAAGCCATCGCGATACCGCCAATCATTAAGCCTCTGACGATACCAAACTTGACGTTGACCATACTGCCGACCAGGGTAAACAGTATTGTTAGTCCCCAACCAATTAACTTCGAATAGTAACCAATTTGTTCGTTAGAGAAGCCGATTTCCTTATAGAAGGTGATCGACATACGACCAAGAAAGGCCTCACCAATTTTGAACAGAAACACAAATAGCAATAGCGTAAGCGCGACGCGAAATCCGTTGCGTTTGAAAAAGTCCAAGAAAGGCTCAACCACGGTAACGGTTAGCCAGGCAAGAGCCCGATTGCCGACGACTTTACTGTGTCGCTGCTCGGCGGCATCTTGCAGTGCATCGCGCTGAGTGTTTGGCTCGCCGACCAACAGAGTAAACAGTATTAACACGCCAACGATGGCCGCCATACCGTAATAGACGCCGTTCCAGCCAATGGCATCGGCGTTGATAAACGCCAGATAACCAGGCACAGAGTAACCTGTCCACCAGCCGATAACCGCCATCGCTGAGGCTTGTGGCAGCTTAGATGATTCTGATTTAGGGAAGGTATCGATACGATAAGCATCGATGGCAATATCTTGTGTTGCCGAGGCGATCGCGATACCTAAGGCTAACATCGAGGTAAACATTAGGTTGGTAGCGGGATCGACACCAGCGATAAACAGAGTACAGATCAGGACCAAGGACTGGCAGAGAAGTATCCAACTGCGGCGCTGACCCAACAGAGAGTGCAACACAGGGAGTTTGACTCGGTCAACAAGCGGCGCCCATAAAAAGTTGATGGCATACACGGCGAACACGCTACCAAAATAGCCAATTGCCGCGCGCGTGAGGCCCGCGTCTTTCAGCCAGCCTGACATGTTAGAACCGATCAGTACCCATGGAAAACCACTTGAGCAACCGAGCATAAACACCCACATTAGGCGCTTATCCATATAACTGCGAATGGTTTCTAGCCAAGTCATCGAAGCGGAGTCAGAAGACATACATCTATCCTTGTTCAGTTTGAGGTCAGCAAGAAAAATTAAGGCTCGAGCACTGTGCTGAGCCTTTGTTGCTATTTAAGAAGTGTTGCGCTGGTGATGATAATAGGTTCGACAGGGACATCGCGGTAACGACCAACAGAGTGAGTGGGTTGTTGTCCCATTTTCTGAATGACGTCGAAGCCTTTAGTAACCTTGCCAAACACCGCGTAGCCTGGTGGACGCTGGTCGTAGTCTAGGAAGTTATTATCGACAAAGTTAATGAAGAACTGACGAGTCGCGGAGTTTGGATTGCTGGTTCTGGCCATCGCAATCGTCGCACTGCTGTTTTTTAGCCCGTTTGATGCTTCATTTTTAATCGGTGGGTAGGTTGGCAGCGATTGCATATTTTGGTCAAACCCGCCGCCTTGCGCCATAAATCCTGGGATCACGCGATGGAACTGCGATCCGACATAGCTGCCATCTTCAACATATTTAATAAAGTTAGCGACAGTCACCGGTGCTTTCTCTTGGTTCAGTTCCACGGTAAATTGGCCAAGGTTGGTTTCGAACTCGACTTTTGGCCCGGCCAACACCATGCTGTTAAACAGGGCCAATGAGGCAATAGCAGTTTTCCACATTAGAAACGCTCCCGCATGTAATTTTGTAGTTCACGGTCATCAGCGATCTCTTGCATCACTAGATTAATAACGTCGTTGAGAACGGTTTCGATTTCATCATTTGAAGCACTTAAAGCGCCGGTACGTTTAGCGGTTCCGGTGTAGGTTTTAACCAGTTTGCCTTGAGGTGTTTCTGCAGTGATTTCAATCACGACTTTACCGTCCATCTCGTTTTCCATCACAGTGTGCTCAACGGAGACGAGGGCTTGTTGCACTTCTACTTGAAGTGAGTTTTGGCTGTTTACTGTGCTACGGAAGCCCTGTGATTGAAATTGTTCAAGTAGTGCGTTCTCGATTGAGATACGAACATTTTGCTTAGAATGAATCGGTTCGATGTTTGAGCGTCCGCTATCAACCAGTGCGACATACTGCGCCGAGCGAACATCCTTACTGGTTAGGGTAAAGGTGGCATCTTGAACTAAGTCGCTATTGCTCAGTACAGCTTTCGGCATAAAGTTGATTTGCTCTTGCTGAGGTGCTGAACAGGCAGCGAGTAGTGCCACTGAAGCGGCTAGAACCAGTTTTCTCATTGCAATTTCCTTTTTTGGTACTTCTGAGAGCTTTAATGTTCAGAAAGATAATAGTGGACTATTTAGTCGCTTGTAAAATAACAAATTTCTTGTTCGAGGCAACGACCTTCACTTTCGCCTTGCCAAACAGTCGCGCTAACTTTCCATCGTAGCCGAGGTGGCGATTGCCGATAACTAATAATTGTCCACCAGAGGTAAGAATTTGCTTTGCATCACAGAACATCTGCCACGCGATATGATCTGTGATGGCTTGCTGCTGGTGAAATGGGGGGTTACAAACCACAAGATCCACATCAAGATCGTTGATATCGTCCAGACAATTGTTGGCGATACAACGAAACTCTCGTGCTGCACCCAAGTTAGTTTGGAGGTTTTGACGGGCAGATTCGACCGCCATAAAGCTTTCGTCAACACAGGTGAGCTCGAGCTGTGGATTCAGCTGCCCCAGCTTAACCGACAACACACCGTTTCCACAGCCGAGGTCGAGTGCATGTTTGATATGCTCATCTTGCGGAAGGTGTTGCAACATAAAACGGGCACCAAGGTCGAGACTTTCGCCCGAATAGACATTGGGTAAGTTATTGAGCTCAATGTTTTCACCATCAACTAACCAACGTGTATTAGAGCTGACTAGAGGTTTCACATCACAGTTGGCCTGACTAAACACTAAGCGGTGCTTTTTCCACGCTAAAGAGGTATGAGTTTGACCTAGATGTTTTTCGAACAGCTTAAGCGTTGAACTGTGGATCTCTTTGGCTTTGTTGACCGCAATAACGGAGATCTCTTCGCTCAGTGTGCTGCGCAGTTGACTCAGTTGCCAAACCAAATGGCGATTACTTTTGGGTAGTTGGATTAAAACCAAATCTGCATCCGCAGGAATGGGATCCATGGTGGTTGCGAACGTGATATCAGGGCACTGATTGCGCTGCAGGTTGTGTCGGGTAGCTTGCTGAGCAATAAAGGAGTCGCTCATCATGGTAATTTTGTATTGGTGACTAAACCAACAGCTCAAAGCGCCAAAATTGTCGTTGAGGATAACAATGTGCTTGCCAGGTGCCAGTTGCATTTCCTCGACGTGATTGATGAGGTACTCATCGCCTGCATCCCATGCTTGAAGTGTCTCATTGTGGCGCTGGGGGTATCGGTATAGGGACAAGGTGCGCTCGCGCAGCGCTAACTCAGTTTTCATAGTGGTGGCACTGTGTGTTCGATAATGGCGTGATTGTCGCAAATGCTTGCGGCCGTGAAAACTAAAACCTTTAGCTTTAGCGCCATCAAGATTATGATTGAGGTTAAGGTTGTTGACTCTTATGGTGAAGCACAATGGTGCAGCAAGAAATAGAAAATAAACTCCAGCAAACTTTTAACCCTGCTCACTTAGAGGTGGTAAACGAGAGCTATATGCACAACGTGCCCTCGGGATCTGAGAGCCATTTCAAAGTGATTATCGTCAGTGAAGCGTTTGCTGATAAACGTTTGATTGCCCGTCATCGCCAAGTGAACCAAACCCTTGCCGACGAGCTGGCGAATCACATTCACGCTCTGTCTATCCACACTTACACGCCTCAAGAGTGGCAGCAGCAAAAAGGCATCGCTCCAGATAGCCCTATGTGCTTAGGTGGCGCCAAATAACCATCAATCGTTAGGGCAGTGTTACTGCCCTTTTGTTTATCCCTACACAAAGTGGGCATTAACAAGCTAGAAACAAATTGACACAATGATTGTTTTTAAAACGGAATATGTCAGGGTGTGAATGGATGTTTTAATACGAAATCGCGCTAATATCTCTGTTTGTGCGGTGGCTCAAAGTTATGACTATTCTTTAGCCTTTTGAGCGCAATTCCTTCGAAATATCACGGTTTATCCTGTCATTCATCATGGCATCCAAATCAAAAAAGATGATAGACTATCGCACCTGATAAATCTCGCCGTCTTCCTGTAGCGAGATTTTTAATAGGATGTTGCGATTTTGGTGTTTTAAACGGCACCAAAACCGGACACTAGTGTCGTGTCTAAAAGTTACGCAATTAAAGAATCTTTTTCCCGATAAAAGTAGTGCAAGTGCGTATGATTACAATAAAGAAGGGTCTGGACCTTCCTATCGCAGGAACTCCTACCCAGGTGATTAATGATGGTAAGACCATCAAAAAAGTCGCCTTGCTTGGCGAAGAGTACGTCGGCATGCGTCCTACTATGCATGTCCGCGTAGGCGATGAAGTAAAGAAAGCTCAAGTTCTTTTTGAAGACAAGAAGAACCCAGGTGTCAAATTTACTTCACCAGCAGCTGGTAAAGTGATCGAGGTTAACCGTGGCGCTAAACGTGTCCTTCAATCGGTAGTGATTGAAGTGGCAGGTGAAGAGCAGGTGACGTTCGATAAGTTTGAAGCTGATAAACTAGCAGGCCTTGACCGTGAAACGGTGAAGACTCAGCTGGTGGATTCAGGTCTTTGGACTGCTTTACGTACTCGTCCGTTCAGCAAGGTTCCTGCAATTGAATCTTCTACAAAGGCTATCTTCGTAACTGCTATGGATACTAATCCGCTAGCAGCACAGCCTGAGTTGATCATCAATGAACAACAAGAAGCGTTCGTTGCCGGTTTGGACCTACTTTCAACTTTGACTGATGGCAAGGTTTACGTCTGTAAATCTGGTACAAGTCTTCCTCGTTCCTCTCAACCTAATGTTGAAGAGCACGTTTTTGATGGCCCTCACCCAGCAGGTCTTGCTGGCACCCACATGCATTTCCTATACCCAGTGAATGCAGAAAATGTGGCGTGGAGCATCAACTACCAAGACGTTATCGCGTTTGGTAAGTTGTTCCTAACTGGTGAACTTTACACTGACCGCGTTATTTCTTTGGCCGGTCCTGTGGTAAACAACCCGCGTCTCGTTCGTACGACTCTTGGTGCTAGCCTTGACGACGTAACAGACAGCGAGTTGATGCCAGGTGAAGTTCGTGTGATTTCCGGTTCAGTACTCACAGGTACTCACGCAACTGGTCCTCATGCATACCTAGGTCGTTACCACGTTCAGGTTTCTGTATTACGTGAAGGCCGTGAGAAAGAGCTATTCGGTTGGGCAATGCCTGGCAAGAACAAGTTCTCTGTCACTCGCTCATTCCTTGGTCATATCTTTAAAGGTCAGTTGTTCAACATGACAACGACCACTAATGGTAGTGACCGTTCGATGGTTCCAATTGGCAATTACGAACGTGTATTGCCGTTAGATATGGAACCGACACTGCTACTTCGTGATCTGTGTGCCGGTGATACCGACAGCGCTCAAGCGCTCGGTGCACTTGAGCTGGATGAAGAAGATTTAGCATTGTGTACCTTTGTTTGTCCTGGTAAGTACGAGTACGGTGAGCTACTTCGTGAATGCCTAGATAAGATCGAGAAGGAAGGGTAATTTTCATGGCTCTTAAAAAGTTTCTTGAAGACATCGAGCATCACTTTGAGCCCGGCGGTAAACATGAGAAATGGTTTGCTCTGTACGAAGCTGTCGCAACAGTTTTCTACACGCCTGGTCTAATTACAAAGAAGAGCTCGCACGTTCGTGATAGCGTTGATTTAAAACGCATCATGATCATGGTTTGGTTCGCGGTATTCCCAGCAATGTTTTGGGGTATGTACAACGCGGGTGGCCAAGCTATCGCTGCACTTAACCACATGTACGCGGGTGATCAACTCGCCGCAGTAGTTGCAGGTAACTGGCACTACTGGCTGACAGAAATGTTAGGCGGCACCATTGCCCCTGATGCGGGTGTCGGCAGCAAGATGATCTTAGGTGCGACTTACTTCCTACCTATCTACGCGACGGTATTTATCGTTGGTGGTTTCTGGGAAGTACTGTTCTGTATGGTGCGTAAGCACGAAGTTAACGAAGGTTTCTTTGTTACTTCTATCCTGTTTGCACTTATCGTTCCACCAACGCTACCTCTATGGCAAGCAGCGCTAGGTATTACATTCGGTGTTGTTGTTGCTAAAGAGATCTTCGGTGGTACAGGTCGTAACTTCCTTAACCCAGCACTTGCTGGCCGTGCTTTCCTATTCTTCGCTTACCCAGCGCAAATCTCGGGTGACGTAGTTTGGACTGCAGCTGACGGCTTCTCTGGTGCAACGGCTCTTAGCCAATGGGCACAAGGTGGTAACGGCGCACTCGTGAATACAGTAACTGGCGCTCCTATCACTTGGATGGACGCATTCATCGGTAACATTCCAGGCTCAATTGGTGAAGTTTCAACTCTCGCACTTATGATTGGCGCAGCGATGATCGTTTACATGCGAATTGCTTCTTGGCGCATCATTGCAGGTGTGATGATCGGTATGATTGCGACAGCGACGCTGTTCAATGTTATCGGTTCAGATACTAACCCAATGTTCAACATGCCATGGCATTGGCACCTAGTATTAGGTGGTTTTGCATTCGGTATGTTCTTTATGGCAACAGACCCTGTATCAGCTTCGTTTACCAACAAAGGTAAGTGGTGGTACGGCGCGCTTATCGGCGTGATGTGTATCATGATTCGTGTTGTGAACCCAGCGTACCCAGAAGGTATGATGCTGGCGATCCTATTTGCGAACTTGTTTGCACCTCTGTTCGACCATGTAGTTATCGAGAAGAACATCAAGCGGAGACAAGCACGCTATGGCAAGTAATAACGACAGCATTAAAAAGACGCTGGGTGTTGTTGTCGGGTTGAGCCTTGTTTGTTCAATCATCGTATCAACAGCAGCTGTGGGTCTACGTGATAAGCAGCAAGCCAACGCTGTACTAGACAAACAAACTAAGATCGTTGAAGTCGCTGGCATTGAGTCTGAGGGCAAAAAAGTCGCTGAACTTTTTTCTCAGTACATTGAGCCTCGCCTAGTCGACCTTGAAACAGGTAGCTTTGTAGAAACGGCTGCCAATGGTGCAACTGCGGCTGAATTTGATCAACGTGATGCGGCTAAGAATAGTGAGCTTTCTGTGGCACTGCCTGCAGATGAAGATGATGCTAACATTCGTCGCCGTGCAAACACTGCCGTTGTTTACCTAGTGAAACAGCAAGGGGACGTTCAGAAAGTGATTTTACCTGTACATGGTAAAGGACTTTGGTCAATGATGTATGCCTTTGTTGCGGTTGAAACTGACGGTAATACGGTATCTGGTATCACTTACTATGAGCAGGGGGAGACTCCTGGATTGGGTGGTGAAGTAGAGAACCCAAGTTGGCGTGCCCAGTGGGTTGGCAAGAAATTGTTCGACGAAAACCATAAGCCTGCAATTAAGATTGTAAAAGGTGGCGCTCCACAAGGTTCCGAGCACGGTATCGATGGCCTATCTGGTGCAACACTAACTGGTAATGGTGTTCAAGGCACATTTGATTTCTGGTTAGGCGACATGGGCTTTGGTCCATTCCTAGCAAAAGTTCGTGACGGAGGTCTGAACTAATGTCTAGCGCACAAAACGTTAAAAAGAGCATTCTAGCGCCAGTATTGGATAACAACCCAATCGCGCTACAGGTGCTTGGTGTTTGTTCTGCTCTTGCAGTAACAACTAAACTAGAAACTGCATTTGTAATGACACTCGCGGTTATTTTCGTTACGGCGTTGTCAAACTTCTCAGTTTCTCTGATTCGTAACCATATCCCAAACAGTGTGCGTATTATCGTTCAAATGGCGATCATTGCATCATTGGTAATCGTGGTTGACCAAGTGCTTAAAGCATACCTATACGATATCTCTAAGCAGCTATCGGTATTTGTTGGTTTGATCATTACCAACTGTATTGTTATGGGTCGTGCTGAAGCGTTCGCAATGAAGTCTGCACCACTACCATCTCTAATCGACGGTATTGGTAACGGTCTTGGTTACGGTTTCGTTCTTATCACTGTTGGTTTCTTCCGTGAGCTGTTCGGCTCGGGCAAACTATTTGGCCTAGAAGTACTACCTCTAGTGAGCAACGGTGGTTGGTACCAGCCAAACGGCTTAATGTTGCTTGCACCGTCTGCATTCTTCCTAATCGGCTTCCTAATCTGGGCAATCCGTATTCTGAAACCAGAACAAGTAGAAGCGAAGGAGTAAGGACGTCATGGAACATTATATTAGTCTGTTAGTTAAATCGATTTTCATCGAGAACATGGCTCTGTCTTTCTTCTTAGGTATGTGTACTTTCCTTGCGGTATCTAAGAAAGTTAAGACCTCTTTCGGCCTGGGTGTTGCGGTTGTGGTTGTATTGACCATTGCTGTGCCAGTAAACAACCTAGTTTACAACCTAGTACTTAAAGAGAACGCTTTAGTTGAAGGTGTCGATCTTAGCTTCCTAAACTTCATCACCTTTATCGGTGTAATCGCTGCACTTGTACAGATCCTAGAGATGGTTCTAGACCGTTTCTTCCCACCTCTGTACAACGCGTTAGGCATCTTCCTACCGCTGATCACAGTAAACTGTGCGATCTTCGGTGGTGTATCTTTCATGGTACAACGTGACTACAACTTTGCTGAATCCGTTGTTTACGGCTTCGGCTCTGGTGTGGGCTGGATGCTAGCAATCGTTGCTCTTGCAGGTATCCGTGAGAAGATGAAGTACTCTGACGTGCCTCCGGGTCTACGTGGTCTTGGTATCACGTTTATTACTGTAGGTCTTATGGCGTTAGGCTTTATGTCTTTCTCTGGTGTTCAACTGTAAGTCGGGTAAACCGCAACAATTAAGGAATAGTCAATGGACATTATTCTTGGTGTAGTGATGTTTACTCTGATCGTACTCGCGCTAGTACTAGTGATTCTTTTCGCTAAGTCTAAGCTTGTACCAACAGGTGACATTACAATTTCTGTAAACGATGACCCGAATTTGGCGATCGTTACACAGCCGGGCGGTAAGCTGCTGAGTGCACTAGCGGGTGCTGGTGTATTTGTATCTTCTGCTTGTGGTGGCGGTGGCTCTTGTGGCCAGTGTCGCGTAAAAGTTAAATCTGGTGGTGGTGATATTCTTCCTACCGAGCTTGACCATATTACTAAAGGTGAAGCACGTGAAGGTGAGCGTCTAGCTTGTCAAGTTGCAATGAAAACTGACATGGATATCGAGCTTCCAGAAGAAATCTTCGGCGTTAAGAAGTGGGAATGTACTGTTATCTCTAACGATAACAAAGCGACATTCATCAAAGAGCTTAAGCTACAAATTCCAGATGGCGAATCAGTACCTTTCCGTGCTGGTGGTTACATCCAGATTGAAGCACCTGCTCACCACGTGAAATACGCTGACTTCGATGTACCTGAAGAGTACCGCGAAGACTGGGACAAGTTTAACCTGTTCCGCTATGAGTCAAAAGTTAACGAAGAGACAATTCGTGCGTACTCAATGGCGAACTACCCAGAAGAAGAAGGGATTATTATGCTGAACGTGCGTATCGCTACGCCGCCACCTAATAACCCAGACGTTCCACCGGGTATTATGTCTTCGTACATTTGGTCTCTGAAAGAGGGCGATAAGTGTACTATCTCTGGTCCATTTGGTGAGTTCTTCGCTAAAGACACTGATAATGAGATGGTGTTTGTTGGTGGTGGTGCAGGTATGGCGCCAATGCGTTCACACATCTTCGACCAACTTAAGCGTCTGAAGTCTAAGCGTAAGATGTCTTTCTGGTACGGTGCGCGTTCTAAGCGTGAAATGTTCTACGTAGAAGATTTCGACGGCCTACAAGAAGAAAACGAAAACTTCGTGTGGCACTGTGCCCTGTCAGATCCTATGCCAGAAGATAACTGGGATGGTTACACAGGCTTCATCCACAATGTCCTGTACGAAAACTACCTGAAGGACCATGAAGCGCCTGAAGATTGTGAGTACTACATGTGTGGTCCACCGATGATGAACGCAGCCGTTATCGGTATGCTGAAAGATCTTGGTGTTGAAGATGAGAACATCCTACTGGATGACTTCGGTGGTTAATCTACCTAAGTGATTGAATCTATGGCTGGCTCTTTTGAGTCAGCCATTTCTTTTTCGGTTGTTGAATCGATAAAGTCAATCGTTGTGTAGCTCACAGCTATCTGCTTTATTTATTTGATAACAACAATAGGAGTTAACAAGTGAAAATTTGGCTTGTTGTATTTGCTTCTTTATTCTTTTTAGCGGGTTGTGAGAAACCTGTTGAACAAGTCCACCTGAGTGGCCCAACCATGGGAACCAGTTACAATGTTAAGTACATAGTAGCGGAAGGTATTCCTGCACCGGATAAGGTTCAAGCAGAGGTTGATCGTCTGCTTGAAGAGGTCAACGATCAGATGTCGACCTATCGTAAAGACTCAGAGCTCAGCCGTTTCAATCAGAGTCAATCTTTGGCGCCTTTCGCGGTCTCACCACAAACGGCCAAAGTAGTGAAAGAAGCGATTCGCCTCAACGGTCTTACTCTAGGCGCGCTGGATGTGACGGTTGGTCCGCTGGTGAATTTATGGGGCTTTGGACCTGAAGGTCGCCCTGAGGTAGTGCCGAGCGAGGAAGAGTTAAGTGCGCGTAAAGCGAATGTAGGTATTGAGCATTTATCCGTTCAAGGGAGCAGCCTACAAAAAAGTATCCCCAACCTTTATGTCGATCTTTCAACCATTGCTAAGGGCTGGGGTGTCGATGTTTTGGCCGATTACATTGAGTCGCTAGGCATTCACAACTATATGGTGGAAGTCGGCGGTGAAATTCGCTTGAAGGGTACCAACCGTGAAGGTGTGCGCTGGAGAATAGCCATCGAGAAGCCTTCGGTTGATGAGCGTAGCATTCAAGAAATTATTGAGCCAGGTGATATGGCAATAGCGACCTCTGGTGATTATCGTAACTATTTTGAACATGATGGTGTTCGCTATTCGCACATTATCAACCCAGAAACAGGTCGACCTATCACCCACAAAGTGGTGTCAGTCACTGTGTTAGACCCCTCTTCAATGACCGCAGACGGTTTAGCCACTGGCTTGATGGTTTTAGGAGAAGAGAAGGGAATGCAAGTGGCGAATCAGCATGATATCCCAGTTTTGATGATCGTTAAAACCGATACTGGCTTTGTCGAGCTTGCGTCTGACGCGTATAACACCTATATCAAACAATAACCAACTGCTGAGTATGTCATTATGAGTACATTTATTATTACCTTCGCCGTATTCATGGCCGTTATTGCTGCTATGGCCGTCGGCTATATTTTTCAAAAGAAGGTCGTGAAAGGTAGCTGTGGTGGTTTGGGCGCGGTTGGCATTGAGAAAGTGTGCAACTGTCCTGAGCCATGCGACGCCCGAAAGAAACGCGAAGCGCGCGAAGCGGCCCGCGCCGAGAAGCTGGCGGCTTGGGAAAAAGATCGTATTGCCTAATTTGGGTTAAATAGATAAACACCGGCTTCGGCCGGTGTTTTTGTATCAGTTGGTTTAGTTTATGAAGCTATGGTCTGATTGCGCCCTGCCGACTTGGCTAAATAGAGACGATCATCTGCGATTCTGATTTGCTGCTCGAGATTCTCTTCTACATTGCACAAACCGATACTAACGGTGATGTTGATGATACTTTGCTGATAGTTGATCGGAGTTTGTGCTATGCGTTGACGCATGTTCTCTAACCTCTGGAAAAAGTCATCGCTGGGCGCAATCGACTTAACACAAAACTCCTCACCGCCAAATCGCACCACCACTTCGCCTGGAAAGCAGAGCTTGAGAATCTCGGCAATGGTTTTGATCGCTAAATCACCGGCTTCATGCCCATAAACATCATTCACCTGTTTGAAATGATCGATATCGATCATCGCAATCTGGCGTTGCTGATTACTGTCGAGCGGTAGTGAGAACAGGAAGCGCCGATTCCATAATCCAGTGAGTGCATCTTGATTGGCCAGTTTGTACAGCTCATCAGTGGCTTCTTTCATATCGAGCATCTGATGCACTCTGCAGTAGAACTCTTCCTGATTGAAAGGCTTAGTCAGAAAGTCATTGGCGCCCGATTTGAGAAATTTTGCCGTCAGGTTGTTATTGTCACTGCCTGATAAGCCGAGGATCGCGAGACTATTGCGGTCACGAAACTGTCGTATAGCACGAATCATCGTAATGCCATCCATCACAGGCATATCGTGATCTGTGATGATAAAGCTGATATCGGGGTGTCGTTCAAGCAGTTCCAGCGCCTCTTTACCATCCTGGGCGAGGGTGGTTTTTATATACTGATGTTCAAGCAGTTGGGCCACATAGTGTCTAACCGTTGCGGAGTCGTCGACAACCAACGCATGATGTTGACTGTTATTTAGCAGACGTTTAGCTAAAGGGATCAGGTAGGAGACAGATGCTAAGCTATCTTTGAGCAGGTAATCAACCACGCCCTTATCAATAAATCGCTGCCTTGCTTGCTCGGAAAACGTAGCGGTGAGCACCACGACTTTGTGCCCTTGGCTAAGAAAAAGATCAATCACCTCACCATCTTGTCCATCGGGTAGGCAGTAATCTAACACGGCGAAGCGAAACTGTGGATGTTGCTTCAGTAATTGTTTTCCTTCAGCAATAGAACCTGCAATATAAACTTGGTAGCCAGCGTCGCTCAGTTGCTGTCTTAGATAGTTTTGATAGGTGCGACTGTCTTCAACGACCAATACTTTGTTATTCAACCTTTGCGCTCTATTTCATCCGATACTGATAATAATCATAGTCCAAAAGTTCATCTGAACATGAAATTCCATCGCAGATGTAGGCGAATAAACAGAGTTTGGTTATACTGTTTTTTTATACAGTTTAGTTTGGTTTCGCTTCATCATGACTGACAAAGTTCGTAAAATTATTCATGTTGATATGGACTGCTTCTTTGCCGCAGTCGAAATGCGCGATAACCCGAGTTATTGCGGTCGGCCACTGGCAGTTGGGGGGCATGAGAAGCAGCGTGGAGTGCTGAGCACCTGTAACTATGAAGCGAGGAAGTTTGGTATTCGCAGTGCCATGCCCACGGCAAAGGCGATGCAATTGTGCCCGCATCTGTTGGTCGTACCCGGCAGAATGGATGTGTACAAACGGGTCTCGGCGCAAATACGGGAGATTTTTGCTCGCTATACCCAACTGATTGAACCGCTGTCGCTGGACGAAGCCTACCTTGATGTGACTGACTCAATTCAGTGTCAAGGTTCGGCAACGCTAATCGCAGAAGCGATTCGGCGCGATATATTTAATGAGTTAAAGCTCACGGCGTCGGCAGGGGTTGCCCCCGTAAAGTTTCTTGCCAAAGTCGCGTCAGATATGAACAAGCCCAATGGACAGTATGTCATTCCGCCTCAACGTGTTCAGCAAGAGGTAGATAGGTTGCCTCTGGAGCGGATCCCCGGTGTTGGTAAGGTGAGCTTAGAGAAGCTTCATCAAGCAGGGTATTATGTCTGTTCGGACATTAAA
This sequence comes from Vibrio sinaloensis, assembly GCF_023195835.1. NCBI lineage: Bacteria > Pseudomonadati > Pseudomonadota > Gammaproteobacteria > Vibrionales > Vibrionaceae > Vibrio > Vibrio sinaloensis. The sequence goes on from NZ_CP096199.1 coordinate 638,469, forward strand.
AATAGTGACTATCGCTCTCTACTACTTGAGTTTGGGCGCCTTGGCGCATCGCTATGGAAAAAGAGTCATGGTATCGATAACCGCCAGGTTGTGGTGGAGAGGGAGCGAAAGTCGGTCGGTGTTGAGCGAACTTTTTCGCAAAATATCATGACTTATGAGCAGTGTTGGCAGGTGATAGAGCAAAAACTTTATCCTGAACTCGAGCGCCGATTAGCTAAGGCGTCAGAAGATAAATCCATCATCAAACAAGGGATAAAAGTTAAGTTTGCCGATTTTCAGTTGACCACAATTGAACACATTCATCCATTTCTTGAGTTAGAGGATTTTAAACAGCTACTCCGCGATGTACTCAAACGTCAGCAAGGTCGAGAAATCCGTCTCCTTGGCTTAAGCGTGATGCTTAAGCCAGAAGAACTGACTAAACAGCTAAGCTTTTTTTAGTCACTAGACCTCGCCGCCGACGTGCTTGAGCACTTGGGCAAAAGGAACATTTTCCAATTGGCCAAAACCGGCAAGGATGCGCGCTTTTAGTTTGGTGAGTCTCGGAGTAGAAATACCGCACAGAAACTTGGTTTTCAGCGTGTTGGATAAGGGCTGCTCAGCACGTTGACTCAATTGTTCTACCCATATGGCGATTTGTTTATCATCAATGCTTGAACTCCCGCTCTCGGCGAATTTGGCGACTTGTCCTCGACAGACACTGCAATGACCACATTGGTGCGGGGCTTGATTATCGCCAAAGTAGTTGGCGAGTGTATGACTTAAGCAAGATTGAGACTCAAACAAGTTCAATAGATTGTGAATACGTTCAATGTCACTTCGCTCTTTATCGGCAAACAACTGCCATAATTTGTCGGCCAGCTCGCTCACTGAATCAGGTTGAGCATCAACACGATACACTTCGGTCATCAGTTTACTTTCAAGCTCAATCCACCCTTTTTGATTGAAATAATCAAGTGCAGCGATGGCTCGTTGGCGCTCTTCACCAAAGTGTTGCCATAGAGCGTCGAAATCGACTTGATTCCAGACTTTGGCTTGACTTGAGCAGTCAAACAGCGCGCGGACAAATGTTTGTCGTTGTGGATCAAACTGATTGATGATTTCTGCTTTGTCTTTTAAGAATTTAAAGCGGTAATCGGCGAAGTAACTATATTGTGCTGAGATTAGACCAAACATCTCCATGTACACCAGTAAGGTTTTCAGTGGCAGTTGGCGGATGTTACTGTCACTGGATAAGCGAGAAATGACGACTTCCCACTGTTGGCCTTGGCTAAAAGCATGCTCGAGTAATGCTCTGATTTCTTGCTGTTCTGGCGTGTCCCCATAGACAAAGTTCTCCAAGGTACAGATACCACTTTTATTCCCGAGTAAAATGCAGTCAGAGTGCTTTCCATCGCGTCCAGCGCGGCCAATCTCTTGCGCGTAGTTCTCAATAGATTTTGGCATGTCGTAGTGAACGACACGTCGAATGTCGGCTTTATCCACGCCCATGCCGAATGCGATGGTCGCGACGATAATGGTGATCTCGCCAGACATGAACTGCTGCTGTATGCGTTGCCTAACTTCATTATCCAGACCCGCGTGGTAGGCGTGACAATTGAGCCCTGACTCGCGTAGCAATTGGGCAACAGACTCTGAGGTACTTTGCAAGGTCACGTAAACGATTGTAGGATGGTTAGGCTGCTTAGCGAGAGCGGCGAGCAGTTGCTCATTTTTCTGCTCATCATTACAAGGGATCACGGTTAAATCTAAGTTACTGCGATAGAACCCAGTGGTCACCACATCCTGTTTATTTATGGCAAACTTGCTTTGCATATCCTTAATCACCGCCTCAGTGGCAGTCGCAGTGAGCAGAAGACATTGCGGAATAGCAAACTCTTTTTGGTAGCTGGGCAATTTAAGGTAGTCGGGGCGAAAGTTGTGCCCCCACTCTGAGATACAGTGTGCTTCGTCTACCACAAGTAATGAGATAGGAATCTGTTTTATAAAATGACGAAAGCGCTCGTTTTTCAGTCGCTCGACTGAAATCATCAATACTTTCAACTCACCACTGCGTGCTTGCTCTATAACAGCTTGCGTCTCTTCTCGACTTTGGCTGGAGTCAATTGAGGCGGCGCAGATATTACGTTGTTGTAGAAAAGCCAGTTGATCTTTCATTAAGGCAAGTAGAGGAGAAATGACCAGCGTTAGGTGAGGAAGCATCAGCGCAGGTAGTTGATAGCATAAGGATTTTCCTGAGCCAGTCGGGAAAATCGCTGCGCATGAGCGTCCGGTTAATACCGTTTCGATGACGGGCCGCTGCCCGGTACGCAAATCCTCAAAACCAAAGTAGGTTTGCAGAGTAGCGTCGATTTGTTCAATAGAGGGGGCGTCATTCATCATCTACCTTTGTGCTGTTTTTCTTTGCCGTTGAAGGTATTCTAAAGACAATATCGGTCTGGGAATATGTTTTTAGTATGGATAAGTCGGAACTGCGTCAAACTATCTTGGCTTGTTTGCAGCAAAAGCTCGCGGTTGCTCAGCGTTCGGCTCAACGAGCCATGGAATCAGCGACGGATGACGAAACGGTGCCTGAGCATAAGTACGATACGCTAGCACTCGAAGCCTCTTACTTAGCTCATGGCCAAGCAATGCGTGTGCAAGAATGCGAAAACGACATTGATCAAATCAAGCAACTGCCACTACCAGAAGCTGCTCAACAGGTGCGCTTGGGCTGCGCAGTCTTGCTGCTGGATGATGAGGACAATCCCCACTGGTTTCTTACCGTTCCATGTTGTGGAGGATTAAAAGTCCCCTTCGCTGAATCCACGGTGATGTTGGTCACTTTTGATTCTCCATTGGGCGCGGCCTTAAAAGGTAAACAGTTGGGCGACGAAGTGATCTATCGTATTGGTGAGCGGAATCATTGTTACCAAATCGAAACCATTTGCTGACAATCAGCGCCAATGGTTTTGTTATGGTGAACGGGATACAAAGGGCAGGATAATGAAAAAGAGTTTAGTTGCGTTACCACTATTATTGTCGAGTCAGGCGTTTGCCGCTCAGTGTCATATTGATCTTAAAAATGACATTCGCTTGAACGATGAGCGACTCGAAATCCATCAAGTAAGCGGTGAGACCGCGATTGTTGATCAGAATAACAATCTGACCATTCATGGGGAAAGCATTGAGCTAAGTGCCGATCAGCAGCAAGCCATTGCCGACTATCGTCAGAGCCTCAATGATTACTTACCGCGAGCAAAACAGATGGCACGTGAAGGTCTTGCCTTAGCTAATGAGATTGTTGACGATGTGGCGCAAAGTTTCGATGCACCGGAGGCTTTTGCCAGTGTTAAGCAAGCGATGCAGACGTTTTATGATGAGATTGAGGCTCGCTACTACAAAGATGGCGATCTCATTTTACCAGCGGATAGCTTCGGTTCGTTAAGTGAAACGTGGTCGGAAGATTTCGACAAAGCCAAAGCGTTGTTTAATGAAGAATTCATCACCAGTGCGTTTGATGCCATGTCGGAAAAAATGAAAGTAGAGGGTGGGATTAACTTAACCGAAATGGCCAATGCGATGAGTGAGCTTAAAGAGCGTATCGCGAAGCGCTTAGCCGAGCATTCACAGCAGGTCGAGAAACAGAGTGCAGAATTTTGTGATTCTCTTGATCAAATGGCAGAGCAAGAACAGCAGCTGCACCAAAAAATCCCCGAGCTGCAAGATTATCAGATTTTTACCATCTAAGAGTATTGGTTATCAAAGCTGAGCGATGACTGACAAAGAGCGCGATTGGCGCTCTTTTCGTTTCTCCAATCGCAGACATACCTAGCCAACATAAGCTTATGCGTGGCGGTCAACATCACTAACATCCAACCGAGCTTAATGGTTTTGGCGAGCTAAGCTAGTTTGTTATGTTTGAGTAGCATTTTTGATAGTGTAGTCTATTTTTTACAGGTTGATTTAGCTGCTTTTTGGTTGTTTGGATAAGTAAAGGTGCTGTCGTTATTGTTATTGGTGGTGTTTTTGTATTAATGTACTAGCCAACTAGTTTAATGGTGCGGTTTTAGAAGTATGGCACAAGGTACAAATGGGCAAAATCGTGAAAATTTTGGGTCACGGTTAGGTTTTATTTTGGCAGCGGCAGGCGCTGCCGTTGGTTTAGGTAATATTTGGGGGTTCCCGACTCAAGCTGCGAGCAATGGGGGCGGGGCATTTCTTTTGGTCTATCTGGTGATGATACTGATCGTCGCTTTCCCTATGCTGGTGGTCGAGATGGCGATTGGCCGTCACGGACAAGCGAACCCAGTCGACAGTATGCGCGCATTGACCAAACACCCGAGCGGAAAACGTTTAGGGGCCGCGGTTGGTTGGATTGGTCTTAGCGTGCCGAGTGCGGTACTGGCGTTTTACAGTATTGTCGGTGGTTGGCTAATCTGCTTCTTGCTAGGGGCGATCACCGAAATCATCGGACTTGATTCCTTAACTGCATGGTTCAAAGGTTTCAGTGTTGAGCGTAATCTGTTTGGCACGCTGGCTTTCTACGTTCTGACGATCCTGATTGTTCAAGGTGGGGTGAAGCAAGGTATTGAAAAGTGGTCGACACGCCTCATGCCGGCACTGTTCGTTCTGTTTGCTGCTTTGTTTATCTACATCATGACTCAGCATGGCGCCGTTGAGGGACTCAAACATTACCTCATTCCCGATTTCGAGAAAGTGATGGATCGTCAGTTGATTCTGGCGGCGATGGGGCAAGGCTTCTTCTCGCTTACCATTGGTGGTTGCTCAATGTTGATTTATGGGTCTTACTTGAGCAAGCAAGAGAACCTACCTAAGATGGCGATGAATGTCACCTTAGTTGATACCGCGGTGGCGTTTATTGCCGGACTGGTCGTGATGCCTGCGATGTTTGTCGCCATGCAAAAAGGCGTGCAGATCTATGCCGAGGATGGCTCACTACTCAGCTCAGATACCTTGGTCTTCACCGTTTTACCGTTGATGTTTGACAGTTTGGGGCTGTTGGGTCAACTGTTTGCTATTGTGTTCTTCTTGCTGCTGACGATTGCTGCGTTAACCTCATCGATTTCGATGCTAGAGTGTCCGGTCGCCTTGGTGAGTGAACGTTTCAATAGCAAACGCACATCAACAAGTTGGGTTCTTGGTGGCTTAATTGCTCTGTTTAGTGTGGTGATTGTTTACAACTTTGCTGCGCTATTTGGTTTGGTGGCGACAGTCGCGACCCAATATCTACAGCCAATAGCCGCACTGTTGTTCTGTTTGTTTGGAGGTTGGGTGTGGAGTCGTCACTCAAAAATCAAGGAGCTTGAGCAGGGCTACCCAGAGTTCACGCAAGGTTGGTTTGGTAAGCTGTGGCCACTGTATGTGAAGTTTGTGTGTCCACTGCTGGTGGGGACGGTCATTTGGGCTTCTTTTGGCTGATAACATATACGCTATAACAAACAAGCCCGCATAGTGCGGGCTTGACGTTATGATGGTGTGTTGATCTGTGATGGAGGGCTGATTTGCCCGGTGGTCAGTGGCTCAAGATCAGCGTCAGCGACTTCATCTATAAACTCTCCAACCACCTGCTCAACCTCTTGGTCGTCTTCTTCAAAGTAAGCAAGATGGAAAATTGCATCGCCTTCATTCACTAGGGGCAGTGTCTGCTGACCAATGACAATCCCGCCTTTGCGAGCTTTCAGTTCAATCTCGCTATGTCCCAGAGGTGCGCTAATGTAGGCCAGTACTTGTCCGCGAGTCACTTTTTCTCCTAAGGTGACGACGGTGCGCAAAATACCATCACTTTCGGCGCGCAGCCAACTGGTAGACTTAGCAATGATCGATGTCGGCAGACGTTTACGGCTTTTACGTAACATACCGATCGCTTGCATTACTCGCTTGACCCCTAAGTAGCCCGCATTAATACAGATCGGCTCAAAACGTAACGCTTCGCCTGCTTCATAGGTGAGCACGGGAATGTTGAGTCGCTCCGCTTCACTGCGCAGTGAGCCTTCACGTAGCGGTGAATCGATCACCACTGGAGTGGCAAACGCCTGTGCAATACGCAGGGTCTCGGGGTTGCTTAGATCTGCGCGGATCTGTGGCAAGTTGGTGCGATGAATTGCGCCAGTATGCAAGTCAATAATGTAATCACAACGCTCAGCAACCTGCGAAAAGAAAGTGTGTGCCATCCGCGAAGCCAGCGAGCCTTTGTCACTGCCTGGGAAGCAGCGGTTCAGATCGCGGCGGTCAGGGAGGTAACGAGACTTGTGAATAAAACCAAACACATTGACGATCGGCACAGCAATTAATGTACCTTTCAGCTTGTTGGCATCAATGGTATCGATCAACTGGCGTACCACTTCTACGCCATTGAGTTCATCGCCATGAATGGCGGCATTGACCATCAATACTGGCCCTGCTTGCTTACCATTGATGATCTCAACCGGAATAGAAAGCGGAGAGTGGGTGTAGAGCTTCGCCGCTTCTAATTCGACAACTTTTCTTTCTCCCGGCGAGATAGACTCGCCGAGAAATTCAAATGCGCTATTTTGTTTAACCTTTGCCACGCGTTTTTGTCCTTTTGCTTGCCGCATTTTTCTCAATAAATTCGACAATCATCCCAGCAATATCTTTACCGGTTGCGGCCTCAATACCCTCAAGACCTGGAGATGAGTTTACTTCCATGACCAAAGGCCCACGTGAAGAGCGGAGTAGATCCACGCCTGCCACGTTTAGCCCCATGATTTTAGCTGCTTCAACTGCGGTGCGACGTTCTTGCGGAGTGATTTTGACCAGTGAAGCACTGCCGCCACGGTGCAAGTTAGAACGGAATTCACCTTCAGCACCTTGACGCTTCATGGCTGCGATCACTTTATCACCAATCACAAAACAGCGAATGTCGGCACCGCCAGCTTCCTTGATGTACTCTTGCACCATGATATTGGCTTTGAGGCCCATGAATGCCTCAACCACACTCTCGGCGGCTTTACGGGTTTCGGCCAAGACTACGCCGATACCTTGAGTACCCTCAAGAAGCTTGATCACGACTGGTGCGCCACCCACCATATCTAGCAGGTCTTTGACATCGTCTGGCTTGCTAGCAAAGCCAGTAACAGGCATGCCGATGCCCTTGCGAGAAAGCAGCTGCATTGAACGTAATTTGTCGCGAGAGCGAGTGATTGCGACCGATTCATTGACCGGATAAACGCCCATCATTTCGAATTGACGCAGTACCGCAGTGCCATAAAAAGTCACAGAAGCACCGATTCGAGGAACAATAGCGTCAAAGCCAGACAGCTCCTCACCTTTAAAGTGGATTTGCGGCTGATCAGAGTTGATGTTCATGTAACAACGTAGCGCATCGATCACTTTGACTTCATGTCCGCGCTCTTTGGCCGCTTCGATAAGACGTCGAGTTGAGTAGAGCTTAGCGTTACGAGACAGAATACCAATTTTCATTATTTGTTTTCCTCGAACGGGATTAAAAAAGATTCAACAGGATCGACGATGATGCGATTGTGCATCGCTGTGCGACCCAATAACATGCGAAACGCCATGTTTTCGCGATTGGTCAACGTAATTTCAATCGGCCAGCTTTCACCAGCCAGAGAGAATACAGACTTAATAACGTAGCGAGACTCTTCATGACCGCCTGAGTCACGCACAATACGCTCATCGATAACTGGAGCTTCACATACAACTTCTGCTTCTGTGTTGTTTTGAATCGGATGAAGCCAGAAGCGGACCCATAGCGCACCGTCCTTATCGAAAGTCTCTACTTTAAACGCGTGTAGACACGAGGTTCTCGCACCAGTATCAATTTTTGCATTAATTTTCTGAATGCCAAGTTCAGGTAGGCTTACGGTTTCACGCCAGCCAACAATGAGTTTTTCTTTCATCACAGTAACAACATCAGTTAGGGAAGTTATTTAAAGTACTAAAAGACTATAGCACTCTTTACAGTAAGCGATTGGAATACACCGCAAATTTGTCTTGAAGAGGGTAATGTGGTTTACCCTGAGACGCTTCAAGGTCGGCGAATGTAGCAGCGATGGGGTGGGCTGACTAACGAAAAGAAATCACCGTAACGACAAATATAATTTATCACCAAAAGGGGTGAGAAAAGAAAAGCCAGCGACGGTTCGCTGGCCTTATTGATAAGATTTTCTAAGTCAAAAACGAACAATTATTCCGTCTTTTCTGGAATGGCTTCCAGCAATGCCACCATTTGCTCCCAGAACAGAGCGACAGTATCGATTTTAACTTTTTCGTCTGGTGAGTGCGGGAATTTAATCGTCGGTCCGAAAGACACCATATCCATGTTCGGGTAAGGTTCTTTAAATAGACCACACTCAAGGCCTGCATGAATCACCATAATGTTTGGTTTATGACCATAGATGCCTTGATACATATCACGGAAGATTGCCATGATTTCCGAATCCGCGTCTGGTTTCCAACCTGGGTAAGCACCTGAAAACTCGATTTGTGCACCTGCTAGTTCTGCCACTGAGGTCAACATACCTTCAACTTGTTGGCGACCAGAGTCGATCAGCGATCGAACCAGGCATAGGACGTTGATTCGGCTCTCTTCGGTTGTGACCACACCTACGTTGAGAGAAGTTTCAACCACCCCCTCAATCTCATCGCTCATACGAATCACACCATTTGGACAAGCGTTAAGCGCCGCGATAAAGCGCTGTTGGTCCGCAACAGACAGCGCATGAGTCTCGCTTTCAATTGGCTGATTAAAAGAGACGATATCTGTTTCTACTTTACCTAGCTCTGCTTTTAATAACTGAGTGTAGAACTCAAATAGCTCAGCGAGCTTCTCTTGGTTTTCACTCGGCACTGCGACTGTGACGAACGCTTCGCGTGGAATGGCATTACGTAGGCTACCACCGCGGAACTCAACCAAGCGAAGATCTAACTCTTGCGCGTGGCCAGCGAGGAAGCGTGCCAGTAACTTGTTGGCGTTACCGCGCCCGGTGTGAATATCACAACCTGAGTGGCCACCTTTTAAACCTTTCAGGATTAATTGACGGGTGATGTAGCCTGTTGGGACCGCCTCACGTTTGATGTCAAATGTCATTTCACCATCAATACCTCCGGCGCAGCCCATGTAAACTTCGCCTTCTTGCTCTGAATCGGTATTAAGCAGGATATCGCCTTCAAGCCAGCCCTGCTCCAGGCCAAATGCGCCCGTCATCCCCGCTTCTTCATCAATGGTGAGGAGAACTTCTAGCGGGCCATGTTTGATCTCATTTGAAGCCAGTACAGCCAGGCAAGAAGCCATACCAATACCGTTGTCAGCGCCTAAAGTGGTGCCTTTCGCGGTTACCCACTCACCATCAATATAGGGTTGGATAGGATCTGTCGTGAAGTCATGCTCGGTGTCTTCATTTTTTTGCGGCACCATGTCGATGTGCGCCTGAAGAACTACCCCTTTCTTATTTTCCATTCCTGGTGTGGCTGGTTTTTTAATGAATACGTTGCCAGTCGGATCGCGGCGTACATCAAGCCCTTGTTCTGAAGCCCAGTTGACGATGTATTGAGCTAATGTTTCTTCATGCTTCGAAGGGTGTGGAATAGAGCAGATCTTATCAAAAAATTGCCAAAGGGGAGCTGGTGATAAGCTACTGATTTCAGAATGGAATTCAGACACGGATGACTCCTTAAAAGAAATAATGCCAGATCATATTGCGATAGATGTGTGTAAATCTAGCACAAAAAACTAGAAATGGACTATTGAGTAGAGAGCCAAAGAATAGCACTACCGACAGGCTGGGTGTAGTAGCTAGCTTGAGTATTTGTATCGCCATTGTCACATAACAAACAATCAAATCTGATTACGATTAGCTGCGTTTAGGGCGAATCAATGTAATTTTGCCAAAATCTGAATTGATATTTATGTAATTTAATTACAGCAAGAGCATGATCTAGATCATTTAATAAAAATTATGTGACTTTAATCACTTTAATTGTTGTAATTAAATTTCTTTGAGGTATATTAGTACCAACTTCGAAAGCGAAGAGAAAATGCTCAAAGGATGAGTCCGATTTGTCGCCTCCATGGAACTGAGAAATCAATAGTCTTAATGTGTTTAATTGATTTAGAAGGTGATAGTTATGAAAGGTTTACCAAGTGCAGCGTTCTGGCTAAACAGCTCTGTTTATACCGGTAGCTTTACTTACCCAACAAGCTTCGGTTACTAACCACAAGCTTGACTCTCGAACAGTTTGTTCACCCCCTATTATTGGAATTTTTTTACAGCAGTTATTGCTGACATGATTCAACCGCCACTCAAATTGAGTGGCGTTTTTTTATCTCGCAAGCAAATCCTTATTTCTTCTACGGCTTTTCGACGCTTTAGCTCAGATGCATGAATAATATGCACATATCTCCTTATCGAACTCAGCTCACTTAGCCAGCTCTGGCTTGAAAGTTTACGACATAGCATAAAAAACACGCTTTTGAATGACAGAGCGAGATAGCTCATTACTCAATGAAAAATAAGCGAAAAAAAGATTTCGATCACATTGAATCTTGTTTGAATTGTTCAGTTATAAACAGAAATATTGATTAGAGTCATAATTCTATCTGGAATTTACAATTTGATGACTTTATAATTCGGGCCAATCGATTACGCAACCGTTTACTTTTTACCCTTTAGGATTCGATTATGTTCGAAAAACTGTTCAAACTCAGCGAAAACGGCACGACCGTAAGGACTGAGATCATCGCAGGACTGACAACCTTCCTGACGATGGCTTACATCATCTTTGTCAACCCAGCGATGCTCGCTGATGCAGGTATGGATAAAGGTGCAGTGTTCGTTGCTACCTGTCTGGCAGCGGCAATTGGCTGTTTTATCATGGGCTTTGTTGCCAACTATCCGATTGCACTCGCTCCGGGTATGGGACTCAACGCCTTCTTCACCTATGGTGTGGTGTTGGGCATGGGGCACTCATGGCAGGTGGCGCTAGGGGCAGTGTTTGTCTCAGGTATCATCTTCATGGCCTTGAGTGTGTTCAAAGTACGTGAATGGATCATCAACTCTATTCCAATGGCTTTGCGCACGGGTATCTCTGCAGGTATCGGTCTATTCCTCGCATTCATCGGTCTACAAAACTCAGGTATTGTTGTTGATAACCCAGCGACTCTAGTGGGTTTGGGCGATATCACCAGCCTTAAGCCGGCACTTGCAGCACTGGGTTTCTTCCTGACCGTTGGTCTAGTGTATCGTGGCGTTCGCGGTGCGGTGATGATCGCTATCTTGATCATTACTGCTTTGGGTCTGATAGTGGGCGATGTGCAGTGGGGCGGTATTATGTCGACACCACCAAGCATAGCGCCAACCCTGATGGAAATGGATATTGCAGCGGTGTTTGAAGTCGGTATGATTTCGGTTGTATTCGCTTTCCTATTTGTCGACCTATTTGACACTGCAGGCACTTTGGTCGGTGTAGGTACTAAAGCAGGTTTGATCAAAGAAGATGGCAAGTTGCCGCGTTTGAGCAAAGCACTACTAGCCGACTCCACAGCAACTTCTATTGGTGCTGCACTAGGTACATCAAGCACCACATCATACGTTGAATCAACAGCGGGTGTTGCTGCTGGTGGCCGCACGGGTCTGACAGCCGTCGTTGTTGGTGTCATGTTCCTATTGGCGCTGTTCTTCTCTCCGCTGGCAGGCATGATTCCAGCTTACGCAACAGCAGGCGCATTGTTCTATGTTGCGATTCTAATGATGTCTGGCTTAGTGAGCATCGATTGGCGCGATCTAACCGAAGCGGCACCAGTTGTAGTGACGTGTCTGCTGATGCCATTGACGTACTCTATCGCGGAAGGCATCGCGCTTGGCTTTATTTCTTACGCTGCGATCAAATTGCTGAGTGGTAAAGGTCGCGATGTGTCTATCAGTGTTTGGGTGCTTTCGGCTGTATTTATTATCAAATACTTAGTCGCTTAATTACCAAGTTGATTACAAATACAATCCAGTATTATCGCCATTGTCGTGTGACGGCAATGGCGATTTTTTTCTAACAGCAATATTGAGCATTGGTATTGCGCGGTAGCTGCGTTAAAATAATCGTTTGCGTAGCTTTTCCCCTCATTGGCGCAAGGCAGTCGCTGGTGGTGTACCAGCGTTTTTGGGGATGCAGACTTTTAAAATTATTAGGTTATTACAATGAGTAAAAAATTCATCATCACTTGGGACCAAATGCATTCATACTGCCGTGAACTGGCTGAAAAGCAGATGCCAGCTGAGCAATGGAAAGGGATTTGGGCAGTGAGCCGTGGCGGTCTGGTACCGGGTGCGATCCTAGCGCGTGAGTTAGGCATTCGTTACGTTGATACCATCTGTATTTCTAGCTACGACCACGACCATCAACGTGATATGAGCGTGCTAAAAGCGCCAGAAGGTGATGGTGAAGGGTACTTGATCGTAGAAGATTTGGTCGACAGTGGTGATACAGCACGTAAACTTCGCGAGCTGTACCCGAAAGCGAAACTTATCGCGGTATGTGCCAAGCCATCAGGTGCAGAATTACTTGATGATTACGTGGTCGACATCGCTCAAGAGACTTGGATTGAGCAGCCATGGGATATGTCTATTCAGTATGTAGAGCCTATCAACCGTAAGCAAAAGTAATGAAATTCGCCAATCGCGACAATTTCTTGATAAATGACCCTTTATTGGGTCATTTTTTTTATTACTATTTATCAAAACCACTAACTAGGTCGAATTCATGTCCGAGGAAGTCAGTAAAAATCTCTCTGAAACTCTATTTGCTAAGCACAAACAAGCGAAAGAGACCTCAGCATTAACGCAATACATGCCATCTAGCCAGACTTTTTTGGAGCAAAAACAGCAACAAGACGGCTATAAGTGGTATCGCAACTTACGCAGGCTACAATGGGCGTGGCAAGGGCTTGATCCTATCGAGATTGAATCTGTATTAGCAAAAATCGCCGCTTCCAAGCACTCTCGTACCCACGATGAATGGTTAGATACAGTGATGGGGTATCACAGCGGTAATTGGACTTATGAGTGGACCAAGCTGGGAATGCTGCATCAAAAGCGCAGTGCGGAATTTAAAGGTGAGCAGGCCGCCGATGAGCTGTTTAATGCTTCACTCTGTTTCAGTATTGCTGGATACCCGCACTTAAAAAACGACAATCTGGCTATTCAAGCTCAGGTGTTGGCCAGTACCGCTTACTCCGAGGCGGCTAAGAAGACCCGCTATACGATAAAGCGACTGGAAATTCCATATCAAAACAAGCAAATCGTGGCTCATTTGCACCTAACCAAAACCGACAAACCACAACCTGTGGTGATGGTCACGGCAGGGTTGGATAGTTTGCAAACCGACCTATGGAGCCTGTTTCGCGATCACTTAGCCAAGCGAGACATCGCCATGCTAACCGTGGATATGCCGTCGATAGGTCACAATACTCACTGGAATTTGACCGAAGATACCTCGGTGCTGCACCAGGTGGTGTTGGATGAACTGTATCACATCCCTTGGGTTGACCATCACAAGGTTGGCCTGATCGGTTTTCGCTTTGGCGGCAATGCGATGGTGCGACTCTCATTTATGGCGCAAGAAAAAATCAAAGCTTGTGTCTCTTTGGGGGCGCCTATTCATGATGTGCTTTCCTCTCCCGATAAGCTCAAACAGATGCCTAAGATGTACCTTGATGTTCTGGCGTCGCGCTTGGGGAAAACCGCGGTGGATATCAACAGTCTGGCAGGTCAGTTAATGGCTTGGTCTTTAAAGGTGCAAGGGATTTTATCAGGGCGCAAAACCCGTGTGCCTATTTTAGCCATGAGCCTTGAAAACGATCCGGTTTCTCCTCTCAGCGACAATCAACTGGTCGCGACCTACAGCGACTACGGCAAAGCGAAGAAAATCAGTGCTAAAACAATTACACAAGGGTATGAGCAATCCCTCGATTTAGCGATAAAGTGGTTGGAGGACGAGCTAATTAGATGACATTTCTGCTAATTTAGATAACACTTATTTTTAGTGTTACCCAAACTATCTAGTCCTAGGTACGTATAGATAAAAATAAGTCAATGAATATGGAGATTCATTATGTCTGAGCAGATCAAGAGTCCAACTCATTACCGCTTGCTGTCTACCCTTAGAGCGATAGGCCCTTATTTAAGGGAGTCGCAAAGCAAAGACGGCTACTACCTGTTCGATTGCTTGTCGGTGTGCGTCAACGATAAAAAATCACCAGAACAACGCGAATTTTGGGGCTGGTGGCTGGAGTTAGTGGCAAACGAAGCGGGATTCGAAGCGCGCTATCGCTCAGGGCTGTACGATATTACTGGTGAGTGGCAAGGCAAGGCGTTACCGAAAAAGTCTGTAGCCGATGTCACCCGAACTCAAGAAGCGTTTCATCAAAAACTCGTCGACACTTTGCAAAATGAGTTTGAGATCGCCGTAGTTATGCATAAAGAATCGGTTGAATTCGTCTGATTTTCCTTACTTATCGCAGTGATTCCCCAAAAAGGCGCTTTTTAGCGCCTTTTCTACTTGTTAAATCGACAGTTGATTGCTAAAACATCAGGTCTAATCAATCTTGCGCCTTGATGGGCGTTACCAGTGATTAGGGCGATGGTTTTATTTTTCATAGTAGAAAGGCAATGAATCAAGAAAGCGGAAAAGCACCACAGTCTCAGACCGTGGTCGTAAAACTAGGTACCAGTGTTCTGACTGGTGGCACCTTGGCGTTAGACCGAGCTCATATGGTTGAGTTGGTTCGTCAGTGTGCAGAACTGAAAAAGCAAGGCCACTCTGTGGTGATGGTTTCGTCTGGCGCTATTGCCGCTGGGCGTGAGCACCTAGGCTATCCCGCATTGCCCAATTCTATGGCGAGTAAACAACTGTTGGCCGCCGTCGGACAAAGTCAATTGATCCAAACCTGGGAGTCGCTGTTTGCCATCTATGGATTAAAAATTGGCCAGATGCTACTCACGCGCGCCGATCTTGAAGATCGCGAACGCTTCCTTAATGCACGTGACACCATCAATGCTCTGGTTGAAAACGACATTATCCCTGTGGTCAATGAAAATGACGCGGTGGCGACCAGTGAAATAAAAGTCGGGGATAACGACAATCTCTCTGCTTTGGTTGGGATTTTATGTGGCGCAGACAAATTACTGCTACTGACCGATCAAAAAGGGCTGTTCACCGCAGACCCACGCAAAGATCCTAATGCTGAGTTGATCAAAGAAGTAAAAACCATCGACGACACTCTACGCAAAATTGCAGGCGGGAGTGGCACGACCTTGGGCACCGGTGGAATGGCCACCAAGCTTCAGGCGGCTGACATCGCTCGCCGCGCGGGGATTGAAGTCATTATCGCCGCCGGCAGTGCGCCGAATGTGGTGTTTGACTCCTTGGGTGACAATCCACAAGGTACGCGTTTTTTGCCATGTGAAGAAGCATTGGAAAACCGCAAACGTTGGATTTTAGCCGGACCAAGTGCCTCGGGCGATATCATGATTGATGATGGTGCGGTGAATGCGGTTGTCGGCACAGGCAGTAGCTTGCTCGCCAAAGGCTTAATCCATGTTGGTGGCGAGTTTGCCCGTGGTGATGTGGTACGCGTGACCGACAAGAAAGGCAAGCTGGTCGCCCGTGGCATCGCCAGTTACTCCAGTCAGGATATGGCGAAAATTGTCGGTAAACACAGCAAAGATATCATCGGTATATTAGGTTATGACTACGGTAATGAAGTTCTTCACCGTGATGACATGGTCGTAATTCAGGAATAAAGGACAACAGGTATGGAACTCATTTCTATGGGAAAAGCGGCCAAAGAGGCGGCTTTCCAACTCGCGACAGCTTCAACGGCTCAAAAGAATCAAGCTTTGGCCATCATTGCCGATGAACTACAAGCCAATGCTGCCACCATTTTACAGGCGAATAGTAAAGATATTGCGCTTGGCCGAGAGGCTGGCTTGAGTGAAGCGTTACTCGATCGTTTGCTGTTGAATGAAGAGCGCTTGACCGCTATCGCCAACGACGTGCGCAACGTGATTGGTCTTAACGATCCTGTTGGGAGTGAAATCGACAGCAAAGTGCTAGAAAACGGCATGTCGCTCTCTCGTCGCCGCGTGCCGCTCGGTGTGGTCGGGGTGATCTATGAAGCTCGTCCGAATGTCACCATCGACATTGCTGCGCTATGTTTAAAAACGGGCAATGCCAGCATTTTACGCGGCGGTAAAGAAACCTTTTTCTCTAACATGGAGTTAGTCAAGGTTATCCAATCGGCATTGGCCAAAGCTAAGCTTCCTGCAGCATCGGTGCAGTACATTGAAAAGCCAGATCGTGAGCTGGTTTCTCAGTTGTTAAAACTGGACGATTACGTGGATATGATTATTCCTCGTGGCGGTGCGGGTCTACACAAGATGTGTAAAGAAAACAGTACCATTCCCGTCATCATTGGTGGTTTTGGTATCAGCCATATCTTTGTCGATGAGAGCGCAGACCTGAAGAAGTCTCTTGAGGTGGTTGAAAACGCTAAAGTACAGCGCCCATCAGCGTGTAACTCGCTGGATACCTTGTTAGTTCATCAAAACGTCGCCGCTGAGTTCTTGCCTATGCTCGCCACTCGTCTGAGTGACATAGTGGCATTGGTTGCCGAGCCAAAAGCGAAAGCACTGCTTGGCGAGGCGAAACAGTTGCGCGACGCAGCGGAAGGAGACTTCGACACGGAGTGGCTTAGCTATACGCTTGGGGTCAAAGTGGTCGCAGACATCAATGAAGCGATTGACCATATGCGGGTACATAACGCAAGCCACTCAGATGCGATCATGACCAATAGCTTGGAAAACTCAGAGCGTTTCATCAACTCGGTGGGTTCGGCGGCAGTCTACGTGAACGCATCCACTCGTTTTACCGATGGCGCTCAGTTTGGTCTGGGGGCAGAGGTGGCGGTCTCAACCCAAAAGCTTCACGCTCGAGGGCCTATGGGGTTAGAGGAATTGACCAGCTACAAGTGGGTCGGCAAAGCCAACTACTTGCCGCGTAGTTAACAAATCTCACCACACATCGATTGAAAAAGGGGCTAACTGGCCCCTTTTGCTTTTCTTAGCTTTGCATATTCCGGTACACTGTGAGCATAGTTTTGGAGGTGATATGCATTGTCCTTTTTGTTCTGAGAACGACACTAAAGTCATTGATTCGCGCTTGGTTGCCGATGGTCATCAAGTGCGTCGTCGACGTCAATGTCTTGCGTGTAGTGAGCGCTTCACGACATTTGAAACCGCTGAGCTGGTGATGCCGCGAGTCATAAAATCCAACGGCAACCGTGAGCCGTTCAATGAAGATAAAATGGTTGGCGGTCTACAGAGAGCGCTGGAAAAACGTCCCGTCAGTGCGGATGCTGTGGATGTCGCCATCAGTATGATTAAGTCACAACTGCGTGCCACCGGAGAACGAGAAGTACCGAGTGAAATGATCGGTAACTTAGTGATGGATCAGCTCAAGGAGCTAGATAAAGTCGCCTACATTCGTTTTGCCTCTGTGTATCGGAGCTTCGAAGACATCCGTGAGTTTGGCGAAGAGATCGCAAGGCTCGAAGATTAGTTGGACCCGACCATGACTGCTTTTACCGCTACAGATTATCAGATTATGTCGCGTGCAATTAGCCTGGCTAAGCGCGGCGTTTATACCACGCCTCCTAACCCAAATGTCGGCTGCGTGATCGTTAAAGCAGGGGAGATTGTTGGCGAAGGTTTTCATTACCGAGCTGGCGAGCCTCATGCTGAAGTGCATGCGCTACGGATGGCGGGAGAAAAATCCGTTGGCGCAACGGCCTATGTCACCCTAGAGCCGTGTTCGCATTATGGACGCACGCCGCCTTGCGCCGAAGGCCTGATCAAAGCCAAAGTGGCAAAAGTGATTTGCGCCATGCAAGACCCAAATCCGCAAGTGGCAGGGCGTGGCATTCAAATGCTGCGTGATGCCGGAATTGACGTTGAAGTCGGATTGTTGGAGCAAGACGCCGTCAATCTCAACCCGGCCTTTATCAAGCGCATGCAAACGGGAATGCCGTTTGTGCAACTAAAAATGGCAGCCAGTCTGGATGGACAAACGGCGCTCGCGAATGGTCAAAGCCAATGGATTACCGGTCCTCAAGCTCGCCAAGATGTGCAAAAGTTCCGCGCGCAAAGTGGTGCCATACTCTCCACCAGTAAAACGGTGATCGACGACAATGCTTCGCTCAATGTCCGTTGGCAAGAGCTGCCTGAATCTGTACAAGCTCACTACCCAGAGTCGCAACTTCGTCAACCGATTCGAGTTATCCTCGACAGACAAGGCTTGCTAACCCCTGAGCTCAAGCTATTTCAAACTGCCGGAGAGCGTCTCGTCGTTGCTGCTGGTGGTGACGTTCAACTGCACGATGGGCAAAAAACGATCGATTTAACCGCCACTTTCTCTGAGTTAACTCGTGAGCACAATATCAACCACCTATGGGTGGAAGCTGGGGCCACCTTGGCGTCAAGTTTAATCAAAGAGCGATTGGTCGATGAGATCGTGCTCTATTTAGCCCCTAAAATTATGGGCAGCGACGGTCGAGGGCTATTTGGTGCATTGGGCCTTGAATCGATGACGGATATCATCGACCTTGATATCAAAGATGTTAGACAAGTTGGCAGCGATATTCGTATCACTGCCAGCGTTAGCTATAAAGATAAATAACCATGTTTACAGGTATTATAGAAGCAGTGGGCACGCTCACTGCGATTACTCCGAAAGGAGAGGATATTAGCGTTACCGTTGAGGTGGGCAAGCTCGATATGTCTGACGTAAAATTGGGCGACAGTATTGCCACCAACGGCGTCTGTTTGACCGTGGTTGACTTCACTCAAACCAGTTACAGCGCCGATCTCTCACTCGAAACATTAAACAAAACCGGCTTTGCTCATTATCAAGCTGGCGACAAACTGAACCTAGAGAAAGCGATGTTACCTACTACCCGATTTGGTGGGCACATTGTGTCTGGTCACGTTGACGGTGTGGGTGAAATTGTTGAGCGCAACATGGTTGGACGTGCGATTGAATTTTGGGTCGCGATGCCTGCTGAGATCAGCAAATACGTGGCAGAAAAAGGCTCGATTACGGTTGATGGGATTAGCCTTACCGTCAATGCTCTACGCAAAAATGCATTTAAACTCACCATAGTTCCACATACGGGCGAAGAAACCACCATCGCGGATTTTAACGTTGGACGTAAAGTGAATCTTGAAGTTGACGTTATGGCGCGCTACATGGAACAGTTACTTAATAGTCAGCAGCAGCCTGCGGAATCTCGTATTACGATGGAATTTTTACAACAAAACGGATTTGCTTAAGCCAATTTCCGCTCCGACAAATTTATTCGCCGCTAGAAGCCAATGAAGGAATAACAAGATGCCAATTAGTACGCCACAAGAGATTATTGAAGATATTCGCCTGGGAAAAATGGTTATCCTGATGGATGATGAAGACCGTGAAAACGAGGGTGACTTAATTATGGCGGCTGAGCATGTGACGCCCGAAGCCATTAACTTTATGGCGACTCATGGCCGCGGGTTGATTTGCTTAACCATGACTAAAGAACGTTGTGAGCGTTTGGGTTTGCCGCCAATGGTGCAAGACAATAATGCCCAGTACACCACCAACTTTACGGTGTCGATTGAGGCAGCAGAAGGTGTCACGACAGGGATCTCAGCGGCCGATCGCGCTCGCACGGTTCAAGCTGCTGTCGCCAAAGATGCCAAAGCGGCTGACTTGGTTCAGCCTGGGCACATTTTTCCTTTGGCGGCTCAAGAGGGTGGAGTGTTGACTCGAGCAGGTCATACTGAAGCGGGCTGCGACTTGGCACGTCTTGCTGGCTGTGAGCCAGCGGGTGTGATAGTCGAAATTCTTAACGACGATGGCACTATGGCTCGTCGTCCAGATTTGGAAATTTTCGCCGAAAAACATGGCGTTAAATTAGGCACAATCGCCGACCTTATCGAATATCGCAATAACACCGAAACCACGATTGAGCGAGTGGCGCAGTGCAAACTGCCTACGGAATTTGGCGAGTTCGATTTAGTCACCTATCGTGACGTGATCGATAATCAAATTCATTATGCGCTATGCAAAGGCGATCTCACCGATCAAGCGCCACTGGTTCGTGTTCACCTGCAAGACACCTTTACCGACTTATTGCACAGTGACCGTAATGCTGAGCGTAGCTGGACTTTAGACAAAGCGATGCAGCGTATTGGTCGTGATGGTGGCGTGTTGGTTATCCTAGGTAATGAAGAGTCGACAGACTTATTGATTCATCGTGTCAAGATGTTTGAGGCTCAGGATAAAGGCGACGCGCCAACATTGGCGAAAAAGCAAGGCACATCTCGTCGTGTTGGTGTCGGATCGCAGATTCTCGCCGACCTTGGTGTCCATGATATGCGTCTACTCTCTTCGGCAAGTAAGAAATATCATGCATTAGGAGGCTTTGGTCTCAACGTGGTGGAATACGTGTGTGAGTAATCACTAACAGGTGGCTTAGGTTTAAGAGGGCAAATGTTTGATCATTTGCTCTCTTTGTTTTCAATCTGCCCGGAACCGCGGGGCAATGCTAAATTTCCATTAGATATTGCTCACAGATTTGTGCTAGAATCCGGCGATTCTCACTTGATGAACATAGTTAAAGGAAGGCTTATGAAAGTGATCGAGGGTGGCTTCCCAGCGCCAAACGCAAAAATTGCTATCGTTATTTCTCGTTTCAACAGTTTTATTAACGAAAGTCTATTGTCTGGTGCAATCGATACTTTAAAACGCCATGGCCAAGTAAGCGAAGATAACATCACAGTGGTTCGCTGCCCAGGTGCAGTAGAATTACCTCTAGTGGCGCAACGTGTTGCAAAAACTGGAAAATTCGATGCCATCGTATCGCTTGGTACAGTCATCCGCGGCGGTACACCGCATTTTGACTATGTTTGTAGTGAATGTAATAAAGGTCTGGCACAAGTGTCTCTGGAGTTTAGCCTTCCAGTCGCATTCGGTGTATTGACCGTTGATACTATTGATCAAGCTATTGAGCGCGCAGGAACCAAGGCTGGTAATAAAGGTGCAGAGGCTGCACTGAGCGCACTTGAAATGATTAACGTTCTTTCAGAAATCGATTCCTAATGGGGGCCAGTGTGAAACCAGCCGCACGTCGTAATGCACGTCGATTCGCTTTGCAAGCGATCTACTCTTGGCAAATTACTAAAGAAAATGTTGCTACGATTGAAGAGCAATTTTTATCAGGTGGCAAGTATGATGAAGAAGAGCATCATGCTCAAGAGCCAGCACTTTCTGCGCCAGACACAGATGTTGCATACTTCCGTGACCTACTAACAGGTGTTGTGCTAAGTCACACAGAACTAGACAGTAAGATTCGTCCATACACCGCACGTCCAATGCAAGATTTGGACATGATGGAGCTGGCACTGCTTCGTCTTGCTATGTATGAAATGACGCGTCGTGAAGATGTCCCTTACAAAGTGGTTATCAACGAAGCGATTGAGCTTGCAAAAGTGTTCGCTGCAGAAGATAGTCATAAGTTCGTCAACGGTGTGCTAGATAAAGCAGCACCGCATGTACGTAAGAAATAATCGATTTTGATTACAAAAAGGTCAGCATATGCTGACCTTTTTTATGTCCAAACATTCAAAAGTTTAATGGTCATCGTATGTCGGGTGAATTTAATCTGATTGAAAAGTATTTTGTAAACCGTCAGAAGCAGCGAAAAGACGTGATTCTCGCTGCGGGTGATGATTGTGCCTTGGTTAAGGTGCCAGAAAACCTTTCTGTGGCGATCAGCACCGATACCTTAGTGGCAGGGACTCACTTTCTTGCCGATGCAAACCCTGCTTGGGTTGCGCACAAAGCGTTGGCCTCTAACATTAGT